>NZ_JAVIIW010000030.1:0-81011 GCF_033977205.1 Mesorhizobium album
CCCATCCCGTCTCCGTGCTGCCCCCTCATCAATGACGAACAAAACCTGTGGCAAAAGACATAGGGCGAAAAAACGTCATCCCTCATTCTTGACCACGGTCATAAGAGTTAGGCGCTTCCAATCGCAGCCGCTTCATCCTGCGATGCACTGTGGTGCGGTCGACGCCGAGACGCCGGGCGGCTTCGGAAATGTTCCAGCCTGCCGCCACAAGCGCGTTCAACAGCGCCTCTCGCTCTTCATCAGGCGAGGGCGGCCGCAGCGCAACGATCCTCGCCGGCACAGGCGATGTCGCCGCATGCGCGAAGTCGGGCAGGTCGGAGGGCTGGATCGTTCCGTCTTCGCAAAGCGCCACCGCCAGATCGATGGCGTTGACGAGCTCGCGGATATTGCCGGGCCAGTTGTGGCGGATCAGCGCCAGCCTCGCCGCCGGCGACAGCCGTGCCGGCCGCCTGGCAAGGCGCGCGCGCTCGTCCATCAGCCGGTCCAGCAGCCATTCGAAATCGGTGCGTTCGCGCAACGCCGGCAAGGTCAGCGAGGCGGCGTTCAGCCGATAGAACAGGTCCTCGCGGAAACGGCCCTCGGCAACCAGCTTGCGCAGGTCATGATGCGAGGCCGAGATGACCTTGATGTCGATCGCTCGCGGTTCAGTGCTGCCGACTGGGATCAATTCGCGCTCGGCGATCACTCTCAGGAGCCGCGATTGCAGCGCATAGGGCATATCGCCGATCTCGTCGAGGAAGAGCGTGCCGCTGTCGGCGCTCTCGATCAGCCCTTTGCGTCCTTTGGCCGAGGCGCCGGTGAAGGCGCCCGCGGTGTGGCCGAAAAGCTCGCTCTCGATCAGGTGTTCCGGGATGGCCGCGCAGTTGATGGCCACGAAGGGGCCGGTGCGCACGGAGCTGTCGTGGATCGCGCGGGCGAGAACCTCCTTGCCGGAGCCGGTCTCGCCATGGATCAGGATCGGAATTGACGTCCGCGCCAGCTTGGCGGCTTTGAGCTGCATCGCCGCCATTGCCGGGTCGCCGCCCGAAAGTTCGGCGATCGGCTTCGGCAGCAGTTCGACGGGAGCGCGACGTCCGCTCGCCGGCTGTGGTTCGATCGCGTGCGCAAAGAGGGCGCTGCCGTTGCGGCCGAACACCAGCCGCTCCTCGGTGGGGCGCCCGCGCGTCAGATTCGGCAGGTCGTCGATGCCCATGTCGAGATAGCGCGAGATCGGCTGGCCGATCGGCGATGGCGAATGCCTCCAGTCGATGCCGCCGGCTTGCGCCAGAAGCAGGGCCCCGCCGCGCGTCGTGCCGAGGATGCGACCGGAGGCATCGAGCGCGATCGCCGCGTCCGGATCGACGTCGAGGAACTCCGGCGAGCGGGAAAAGCGCAGCACCCATTCGGAGTGCATCTGCGCCATCAAATTGGCGAGCTCGATGCGTCGCGCGGAGGCCGTCACCAGGTGCAGCGCGAGGTTCTGGCTGACCTTCGGCTGCGGCGAACGCAGCAGCGAAATGTCGAGCACGGCGGTCAGTTCGCCCTTGGTATCGAAGATCGGCGCGGCGGTGCAGGAAAGCGGCGTGTGGGTGGTGTCGAAATGATCGGTCTGATGAATGGTCATCGCCTCGCCGGTGACGATGCAGGAACCGACGCCGCAGGTTCCGGTGCGGCTCTCCGACCATTCAGAGCCGAGGTAGAGCCCCGCCTTGCGCAACTGGTCCATGAACAGCGGATCGCCGAGAAAGTCGACGGTCACGCCCTTGGCGTCGGCAAGCAGCAACACGTAGTTCTGGCCCGCCACCTGCTTGAACAATGTCTCCAGGCCGCTGCGGGCGATCGCAATCAGCCGCTCCGATTGCTCGCGGTGCTCGCGCAACTGAGTGTCGGGAACAATGTAGGCCTCGGTCGGCCGGGCCGGATCGAGCCGGTGCGTGTCGACGCAGCGCAGCCAGGATTGAACCACGATGTCGTCGCGGGCCGACCGCGCGCCCGACAAGACCTGCTCGATTTCGCGGATATGCTCTCGTTCGCCAGCCATGCGTCCTCCTCGCAGCCAACGTCCTTTTGCAACCGCATAGTGGTTGCTCGGCGGCACCCGCTCAACTGTACTATGGTAGCGCGACTATCGTTCGCGCGCTGGCGCCGATTTTCACGGGCGGGTGAAATCGCGCGTCACCCCATTGACGAGCCCGCATTTTGGCCCTTATTGTCCGCGCCCATGAAAACAGCACTCATTCTCGTAGGCTGGCGCGTGGGCAAGGCGGTGTAACCGCCGGGCGAAAACCTCCCATGCGCATCCCACAGGCTCCCTCGGGGGCCTTTTTTATTGCCCAAAACCCAACTAAACGACCAGCAATCGCCAGGCGGCGAACAATACGGGACCCAAACCGATGAGCAGTGGACAGAACGAGCGGCGTGAAATGACGGGCGCCGAAATGGTGGTGCAGGCGCTGAAGGACAACGGCGTCAAGCACGTCTTCGGCTATCCGGGTGGCGCGGTTCTCCCAATCTACGATGAAATTTTCCAACAGGACGAGGTCGAGCACATTCTGGTCAGGCACGAGCAGGGCGCCGGGCACGCGGCGGAAGGCTATGCGCGCTCGACCGGCAAGGCCGGCGTGCTGTTGGTCACGTCCGGCCCCGGTGCCACCAATGCGGTGACGCCGCTGCAGGACGCGCTGATGGATTCCATTCCGCTGGTGTGTCTCACCGGCCAGGTGCCGACCTCGCTGATCGGCTCCGACGCCTTCCAGGAATGTGACACGGTCGGCATTACGCGGCCCTGCACCAAGCACAACTGGCTGGTGAAGGATGTCAACGATCTCGCTGCCACCATCCACGAAGCCTTCCATGTCGCGACCACCGGGCGTCCCGGCCCGGTCGTGGTCGACATTCCGAAGGACGTGCAGTTCGCCAAGGGCATCTACGTGCCGCCGCAGACGGCGCCGCGCACCAGCTACCAGCCCAAGGTCCAGGGCGACCTGGAGAAGGTGAAGGCAGCGGTCGAGCTGATGGCCTCCGCGAAGAAGCCGATTATCTATAGCGGCGGCGGCGTCATCAATTCGGGTCCGGAAGCCAGCCATCTGCTGCGAGAGCTGGTCGACCTCACCGGTTTCCCGATCACCTCGACGCTGATGGGTCTCGGCGCCTACCCGGCCTCGGGCAAGAACTGGGTCGGCATGCTTGGCATGCACGGCACCTACGAGGCCAACATGGCCATGCACGACTGCGACGTGATGGTCTGCATCGGCGCGCGTTTCGACGACCGCATCACCGGCCGGTTGACCGCCTTCTCGCCGAACTCGAAGAAGATCCACATCGACATCGATCCGTCCTCGATCAACAAGAACGTCCATGCGGACGTGCCGATCCTGGGCGATGTCGGCCGGGTGCTGGAGGATCTGGTGCGGCTGTGGCGGGCGACCGCCAAGGCCGACAAGAAGGCGCTCTATCCGTGGTGGGAGCAGATCGCGAAATGGCGCGCGCGGGACTCGCTCGCCTACAAGATGAACAGCGACGTGATCATGCCGCAATATGCGATCCAGCGGCTCTATGCGCTGACCAAGGATCTCGACACCTACATCACCACCGAGGTCGGCCAGCACCAGATGTGGGCGGCACAGCACTACCATTTCGACAAGCCGAACCGCTGGATGACTTCGGGCGGACTGGGAACGATGGGCTACGGCCTGCCGGCGGCGCTCGGCGTGCAGATCGCGCATCCCGATGCGCTGGTCATCGACATCGCCGGCGACGCCTCTGTCCAGATGACGATGCAGGAGATGAGCTCGGCGGTGCAGTACGAGGCGCCGATCAAGATCTTCATCCTCAACAACCAGTATATGGGCATGGTGCGCCAGTGGCAGCAGCTGCTGCATGGCAACCGGTTGTCGCATTCCTATACCGAGGCGATGCCGGACTTCGTCAAGCTGGCGGAAGCCTATGGCGGTCACGGGATACGCTGCGAGAAGCCGGACGAGCTGGATGACGCGATCCGCGAAATGATCTCGGTGAAGAAGCCGGTGCTCTTCGACTGCCGCGTGGCGACTTTAGCCAACTGCTTCCCGATGATCCCGTCGGGCAAGGCGCACAACGAGATGCTTCTGCCGGACGAGGCGACCGACGAAGCGGTGGCCAACGCCATCGACGCCAAGGGCAGGGAACTGGTGTAGCCGCGAGTTAACGTCGCGGCTGGAAAGCCGTGTGGAAACAGAGTGTTATATCCAAAAGATTGAAGTCGAGATTCACGTCATGAACGCACAGCTCCAGCCGACCGGCTCCGCCTATTTCATCGCCAAGGAAACCGAGAAGCCGGAAACGCACACGCTTTCCGTGCTGGTCGACAATGAGCCGGGCGTGCTTGCCCGCGTCATCGGCCTGTTCTCGGGACGCGGCTACAATATCGAAAGTCTCACGGTGTCCGAGACCGAGCACGAAAAACATCTGTCGCGCATCACCATCGTGACGCGCGGCACGCCGCATGTACTGGAGCAGATCAAGCACCAGCTCGAGCGCATCGTGCCGGTGCACCGCGTGGTCGACCTCACCGTGCGCTCGCATGAGCTCGGCCAGGAGCGGCCGCTGGAGCGCGAGCTTGCGCTGGTCAAGGTCGCCGGCACCGGTGACGCCCGCGTCGAGGCGCTGCGGCTCGCCGACGCCTTCCGCGCCTCGGTCATCGACGCCAACACCGAGCATTTCATCTTCGAGATCACCGGCAAGGGTTCCAAGCTCGACCAGTTCATCGCCATCATGAAGCCGCTCGGCCTGGTCGAGATCTGCCGCACTGGCGTGGCGGCCATGAACCGCGGCCCGCAGGGCATGTAAGCGCGGCGGGCACCGCTCGGGCTGCTTCAAATCCTTCTCTCTGGCCCGGCTGTCGCCTGTTCGTGGCTTTTGCGCGTCCGCTAGAAAAGGACAATAAGGCTGACGTATCTGGGAGGATATGATGTCCGTCGACGCGTTCCTTGCTTTGCTTGTCTATGCCTTCGTGACATCGATCACGCCGGGGCCGAACAATCTCATGCTGCTCGCATCCGGCGTCAATTTCGGCATCGTCCGAACGGTTCCGCATATGCTGGGCATCAGCATCGGCTTTCTTATCCTGCTGCTCGCCGTCGGCTTCGGCCTCGGCGCGGCGCTGACGGCGTTTCCGGCGCTGCACACGGCGCTGAAAGTCGCGGGCGCTGCCTATCTGCTCTACCTCGCCTGGAAGATCGCCATGTCGCGCTCGGTGAGCGACAAGAGCGGGGCGGAGGTGCAGCCGATGCGCTTCATCGACGCCGCCGCGTTCCAGTGGGTCAATCCCAAGGCCTGGGTGATGGCGATCACCGCCATGGCCGTCTACACCAACCCGAACCATCCGTTCGTCTCGGTGGCACTGATCTCGATCGCCTTCACCATCGTCAACCTGCCCAGCGTTTCCGTATGGGCCGGATTCGGAACGGCGCTGCGCGGCTTGCTGTCGGATCCCGTGCGCCTCAAATGGTTCAACATCGCCATGGGTTTGTTGCTGGCGGCGACACTCTGGCCAATGCTGCGTTGAGCTTATTTCGGGTCGATTAAGCATTCTCCCGAAAGTAGGAACCAGTTTCGAGACAAAGACATGCGTAAAATCAAAAACCTAAAGCGCAGGCAGCGAATCTGAACGATCGCGACGCGCTTTAGAAAGGCTGTCACGGCACATTTGCCGGCTGCACAGCATTGTGCACTGCACATTAAATCTTCGTAATGCCGCGGTTTGGCCCTTTTCCGCCAAAGCCTTGTCCTATCTATTCGGCGAAATTCACGGCGAAAGACCGTGAAGCGAGCTAAGATAGACCACCGGGATCGGCGTGTCGGGTAGAGGCTTGTTGTCGATGCGCGGAAAAATCGCCTTTGCAGTCGTTGCGCTGGCCTGCTTTGCGGGAGCCGGCCTTTATCTTTCGCCCACGACGATGAGCAAGGTCCAGCAGTTGATCTCGGGCCGGCAGGCCACCGCGGACGGCACGGACAAGACGGCCAAGGTATCGGACAATCCGAAGGGCGATGGCGGCAAGGGCAGTGGCGGCCCGCGTTCGGCCTCGATCGTCTCGGCAACAGCGACAACCGCCGACTTTCCGATCCGCCGCTATGCTATCGGCTTCGTCTCCTCGCCGGCGGTGGTCAGCATCAACGCCCGTGTGTCCAGCCAGATCGTGTCGATCGCCGTCAAGGACGGGCAGATGGTCAAGGCAGGCGACCTTCTCTTCTCGCTCGATGACCGCGCGTTGAAGGCCCAGCTCGCCAAGGACCAGGCGACGCTCGCCAAGGATCAGGCCCTGCTCGTCAGCGCCACCGCGGATCTTCAGCGCGCCAAGGATCTCGTCGCCAGGCAGGCCGGCACACAGCAGACCTACGATCAAGCGCTGGCGGCGCAGAAGTCCGCGGCCGCGACCATAGACGCCGACAAGGCGACGATCGATTTCGATACGGTCCAGCTCAGCTATGCAACGATCACGGCGCCAATCTCGGGCAGGCTCGGCGCCGTCAATGTTGCAGTCGGCGATCTGGTCACCACCAGCAACGGCAGCAGCAGCTCGACCCCGCTGGTAACGATCACGCAAGTGGATCCGCTGCAGGTCAACTTCAACCTGCCGGAAAGCAATCTGGCGCTGCTCCACAAGGCGCTCGCCAACCCGCAGCAAGGGGCGGTGACGCTGACCAAGGACGGCGACCCGACGCCGATCGGCAAGGGCACGCTCGACTTCGTCGATTCCAGCGTCGACACAGCATCGGGCACCATCGCCACGCGGGCGAGCATTCCGAATGCCGATCTTTCGCTTTGGCCTGGCCAGTATGTGAATGTCGCGCTCGACGCCGGCACGATGCCGCAAATGACGTCGGTTCCGACTGTCGCGGTGCAACCCAGTCAGAAGGGCCCGTTCGTCTATGTCGTCAAGCCGGACAATACGGTCGAGATGCGGCCGGTGCAGGTGGCGCTGACGGAAGGCGAAAACAGCGCCATCAGCCAAGGGCTGAAGGCCGGTGAAAAAGTGGTCGTCGAAGGCCAGACGAGGCTGAAGGACGGCGCCGCCGTCCACGAAGGCAAGACGGCTGGCAACGGCGCCGATCAGGCCGCTCCCAAGGTCGCGGAAGCCGACAAGGCCGGCGGGGCGCGGCCATGATTTCGGAATTCTGCATACGCAGGCCCGTTGCCACCCTCCTGATGTCGTTCGCGCTCGTTTTGGGCGGCATCTTTGCCTACAAGTTCCTGCCGGTGGCAGCGCTGCCGAGCGCCGAATTTCCGGTGGTCAACGTCTCGGCACAGCTGCCCGGCGCGTCACCGGAAACCATGGCGACATCGGTGGCGACGCCGCTGATCAAGCAGTTCTCCACCATCGCTGGCATCGATTCGATCTCGACGACCAACTCGCTTGGCCAGACCTCGATCGCCATCCAGTTCGTGCTCAACAGGGACATTGACGCCGCCGCGGCCGACGTCCAGGCCGCGATCGCGCGCACGCAGCGGCAACTGCCGCCACAGATGACCTCGCCGCCCAGCTACCGAAAGGTCAATCCCGCTGACGCGCCGATCCTTTTGATGTCACTGGTCAGCGACACGGTTCCGCTCACCGACCTCGATGCCTTCGCCGAGAACGTCATCTCGCCTTCGCTGTCGACGATCGACGGGGTGGCGCAGGTCTCGATCTTCGGCCAGCAGAAATATGCGGTGCGCATCCAGATCGATCCGACCGCGCTTGCCGCGCGCGGCATCTCGATCGATCAGCTGCAGACGGCCATCGCGTCGGCCAACAGCAACACGCCGCTCGGCGTTCTGCAGAACAACAAGCAGCAGCTCACAATCACGTCCAATACCCAGCTGACCAATGCGGCCGGCTTCTCCAACCTGATCATCGCCACCAAGAATGGTCATCCGGTACGATTGGGCGAGGTGACCCGCGTCATCGATTCCGTGCAGACCACGACGACGGCGAGCTGGTATGACGGCACGCGCGCCATCATCATGGCCGTGCAGCGTCAGCCCGACGCCAACACGGTCGACGTCGTCGACAAGGTCAAGGCGATGCTGCCGTCCTTCCAGGACCAGATGCCGAGCGCGGCCAGTATCAAGCTGCTCAACGACCGCTCGACCTCGATCCGCGCCGCCGTAGATGACGTGCAGTTCACGCTGCTCCTGACCATCGCCTTGGTGGTGATGGTGATCTTCGTGTTCCTGCGTCGCGTCACCGCAACGATCATTCCGGCCGTGGCGGTACCGATCTCGCTGATCGCAACGCTGGGCGCAATGTTCCTGTTCGGGTTCTCCATCGACAACATCTCACTGATGGGCCTCACGCTTGCAGTCGGCCTCGTCGTCGACGACGCCATCGTCATGCTGGAGAACATCTTCCGCCATATGGAGGAGGACGGCCTGTCGGCCTTCGAGGCATCGCTGAAGGGCGCGCGCGAGATCGGCTTCACCATCATTTCCATCTCCATCTCGCTGGTCGCGGTATTCATTCCCGTGCTTTTGATGGGCGGCGTGATCGGCCGCATCTTCAACGAATTCGCGGTCGTGGTGACGGTCGCCATCCTGGCTTCCATGTTCGTGTCGCTGACGCTGACGCCGATGCTGTGCTCGCGGCTCCTGTCGGTGACGAAGGCCGATCGCGAGGCGCATGGCGATGGCCACAGGCACGACATGTTCACGCGCGGCTATGACTGGCTCCTGACCTTCTGCCTCCGGCACACTTTCCTGGTGTTCCTCGTCTTCATCGGAACGGCGGCGGCGTCGGTCTGGCTGATCCAGGTCTCGCCGAAAGGGTTCTTCCCGCAGGAGGATATCGGCCAGATTTCGGTGACCACCATTGCCCGCCAGGACATTTCGTTCCCTGCCATGGCCAAGTTGCAAGGCCAGGTGGCCAATGTCTTTTCGCACTCGCCCTATGTTGACCATGTGGCATGGTCGGCGGGCAGCGGCAACAATGCGCTGAACCAAGGTCAGCTCTATGTTCAGCTGAAGGACAAGAGCCAGCGCCCCAACATCGAGAAGGTGCTTTCGGACCTGAGGCGGCAACTGGCCGGCGTCGCCGGCATCGAGACCTACATGCAGCCGGTGCAGAACCTGAGACTCGGCTCGCGGTCTTCCGCCAGCGCCTATCAGCTGGTCGTACAGGGCCTCGACACCAAGCAGACCGACATCTGGGCGCAGAAGCTGAACGACGCGATAGCCGCCGATCACACGACCTTCACCGACGTCACCAGCGATCTGCAGAACAACTCACTGCAGGCGACGCTGGTGGTCGACCGCGACAAGGCCGCCCAGCTCGGCATCGACACCGATACGCTGCGATCCAGCCTCTATGGCGGGTTCGGCACGGCGCAGGTCTCGACGATCTTCGGCTCGGCCGACAGCTACGAGGTTGTGATGGAGCTCGATCCGAAGATCGAGTGGTCGCCGGAGCGGATGCTGGCCATCCAGGTGCGAACGGCGGGCGGCAGCCTGGTGCCGCTTGGCGCCTTCGCCCGCGTCGATCGCACCGCCGGGGCGCTTACGGTCAATCAGCTCGGCCAGCTTCCGGCGGTCACCATATCATACAATCTGCCGCAGGGCGTGGCGCTCGGCGACAGCGTGGCCCGCATCAACCAGCTGAAGGAGCAGATCGGCATGCCGACGTCGATCGGCACGACCTTCGCCGGCACGGCCAAGACCTTCCAGGATTCGCTTGCCAACCAGGGCCTGCTGATCGGCGGCGCGATCCTGACGATCTATATCGTGCTCGGCATGCTCTATGAGAGCTTCATCCACCCGCTCACCATTCTCACCGGCCTGCCGTCGGCGGTGCTGGGAGCGCTGGTCGCGCTGCAGTTCGCGGGGATGGATCTGTCGGTCATCGCGGTGATCGGCATCCTGATGCTGATCGGCATCGTCAAGAAGAACGGCATCATGATGGTCGACGTCGCGCTGGAGCTCCGGCGCCAGGGCATGTCGGCGGTGGAGTCCATTCACAGGGCCTGCCTGATGCGTTTCCGGCCGATCATGATGACGACGCTGGCGGCGCTGATGGGCACGTTCCCGATCGCGCTCGGCACCGGCGCCAGCGCCGAACTTAGGCAGCCGCTCGGCGTTGCCGTGGTCGGCGGCCTGCTCGCCTCACAGGCGCTCACCCTGTTCGTCACGCCTGTCATCTATGTCTATTTCGAGCATTTCTCCGGTTGGCTGCTCGGCTTCTCCTTGAAGAAGAGCCGGCCGGAGTTGCATGCCGTCGAGCCGATTGAACAGCCTTCGCTGTTCGACTCGGAGGAAGAAGCCGAGCCGAAGAAGGTGGCCGCCGAATAGCCGGCCGGCGCTGGCCCAAGGCGTGGTGCTTGCGGCGGCGTGTCGGCGATCCTAGTCTGGCGCCATGTCCCATGATCATGACCACGAAAACGAGCTCGATCCGTTCGCCGCCCGTGTGCGGGCGCTGGAGACGATCCTCACCGAAAAAGGCCTGATCGACCCGGCGGCCATCGACGTCATCGTCGACACCTACGAGACGAAGATCGGCCCGCGCAACGGCGCCAGGGTGGTGGCGAAAGCCTGGAACGACCCCGCCTATGCCGAATGGCTGAAGCGCGACGCGACGGCGGCGATCGCCTCGCTGGGCTACAGCGGCCGCCAGGGCGAGCATATGCAGGCCGTCTTCAACACCGAGGAGACGCATAACCTCGTCGTCTGCACGCTCTGCTCCTGCTATCCGTGGTCGGTACTCGGGCTGCCGCCGGTCTGGTACAAGGCGCCGCCCTACCGGTCGCGGGCGGTGATCGACCCGCGCGGCGTGCTGGAAGAATTCGGGCTGACGTTGCCGGCGGACAAGAAGATCCGCGTCTGGGATTCGACGGCGGAGCTTCGCTACCTGGTGGTGCCGATGCGGCCGAAGGGCACCGAAGGCTGGAGCGAAGAGCAACTCGCCAGCTTGGTCAGCCGCGATGCGACGATCGGCACGGCGCTCGCCAAAGAGCCGGGATGGGGGGAGCCGGCATGAACGGGCCGCAGGATCTCGGCGGGCAAACGGGCTTCGGCCCGGTCGCACCCGAAAAAGATGAGCCCTATTTCCACGCCGAGTGGGAGAAGCGCGCGCTCGGCGTGACACTGACCGCCGGCGCCATGGGCGCCTGGAATATCGACGAGAGCCGGCACGCGCGGGAATCGCTGCATCCGGCCGACTATTATGCCTCGAGCTACTACCAGATCTGGATAAAGGCCCTGGAAGCGCTTTTGAAGCGCCACGGTTTCGTCACGGAGCGCGACCTTGCGGCCGGCAAGGCGGTCGATCCCGCCGTGACGCCCAAACGGGTGCTGAAGGCAGCGGACGTGCCGGCGGTACTTGCCAAAGGCGGTCCGTGCGACCGGCCGGTCGCCACGCCGGCGCGTTTCCGGGCCGGCGATCGCGTGCGGACGAAGAATTTCAATCCCACCGGCCATACGCGCCTGCCGCGCTATGCGCGCGGCAAGAACGGCAGGATCGAGGCCGTCCGCGACGGCTTCGTGTTCCCGGACAGCAACGCGCATGGCAAGGGCGAGAACCCGCAATGGGTCTACACTGTGGTTTTCGACGGAGCCGAGATCTGGGGCGAGGGCGCCGACCCGACGCTGAGCGTGTCGATCGATGCCTGGGAGAGCTATCTTGAGCCGGCATGAGACCGAACGGCCGGCGGTCTTCGATGACCCGGTGTTCTCCGAACCATGGCAGGCGCAGGCTTTCGCCATGACGGTCGCGCTGCACGGCAAGGGCCTGTTTTCGTGGAGCGAGTGGGCGGAAGCCCTGTCGGCGGAAGTGAAGAAGCCGGACGCTGCGAGCGACGGCCACGACTACTACGAGCATTGGCTGGCGGCGCTGGAAAAGCTGCTGTCGGCAAAGGGTGTTGCCGGCAGAAGTGAGGTCGACGCGCTGGCGGCCGCCTGGGAGCGCGCCGCGCATGCCACGCCGCACGGCAAGCCGATCCTGCTGGAAAACGATCCCGGACCTGGCAGATAGAACAAGTTTGTTCTCTTTACGTTCCGATTTTTGCCTGATAGCGTGTCGGGCTGGAAGCAAACTGAGATCGTCATCCGCGAAATCGCGGTAGGACGGTCAATCTTGTATTTCGCTCGCGAATCCGGTCTGTCGCGCTGATGGAATTCTCTCCTCAACAGGACGAGGCTTTGAAGGCGGTCGGGCGCTGGCTGAAGGCCGGCCGGCCGCAGATCTTCCGGCTGTTCGGCTATGCCGGCACCGGCAAGACGACGCTGGCGCGCTATTTCGCCGAGCATGTCGACGGGCAGGTGCAATTCGCCGCCTTCACCGGCAAGGCAGCCCAGGTGCTGCGCTCCAAGGGCGCCATCAATGCCCGCACCATTCATTCGCTGATCTACAGGCCGAAGGGCGAGGAGTCTGTCGAGGACGAGGTGACCGGCAAGACTTCGATCTCGCCGACCTTCGCGCTCAACCGGCAAAGCCCGATCGCGCGGGCCAAGCTGGTCGTCATCGACGAATGCTCGATGGTCGACGAGCAGCTCGGCCGCGACCTGATGAGCTTCGGCACGCCGATCCTGGTGCTTGGCGATCCGGCCCAGCTGCCGCCGATCTCGGGCGGCGGCTTCTTCACCGAACACGAGCCGGATGTGCTGCTCACCGAAATCCACCGCCAGGCGCAGGACAATCCGATCATCAGGCTGGCGCTCGACGTGCGCGAAGGCCGCGAGTTCATGCATGGCGACTATGGCACGGCGCAGGTGATCGGCAGGGAAGGGGTCACCCAGGACCTGGTGCTCAAGGCCGATCAGGTGCTGGTCGGCACCAACCGCACGCGGCGGCGCTACAACCATCGTCTGCGCGAATTGAAGGGCTTCTCCGCCGACTATCCGCAGGCCGGCGACAAGCTGGTCTGCCTGCGCAACGATCCGGCCAAGGGGCTGCTCAACGGCTCGCTGTGGAAGGTGATGACCTCCTCGCGCGAGACGGTGAAGCCCGGCATCAACCTGTTGGTCTCGCCGGAAGAGGATGATCCCGACCGCGGCGTCGCCAAGATCAAGCTCTTGAAGGCGGCGTTCGAGGATCCCGATGCCGAGATTCCCTGGCAGCAGAAGAAGCGCTTCGACGATTTCGACTATGGCTATGCGCTGACGGTCCACAAGGCACAGGGCTCGCAGTGGAACGACGTGGTGCTGTTCGACGAGAGCTGGGCGTTCAAGGAGACCCGGCAGCGCTGGCTCTACACCGCCATCACGCGCGCGGCCGAGCGGCTGACGATCGTGCGCTAGATCGGCCTGGCGCCGAGCCATTGCCAGGCGGAAGGTTCGTCGTCACTGTCGAAACGCCGGAACTGGAAAGGCAAGGGGCTCGGGAAGAAGTCGCGAACGAAGGACGCCCATTCAGGCTCGCCGATCGCCGCGCAGCGCACGACATGGTCAAGCGCATGGGCCGCGCCCTCCCGCAACGTGCTTTCCGAGATGTTTGCCCAATCGATGCTTTCGTGATCCGTCAATCTGACCAGCACGTCGATCCTTGGGTGCAGGGCATAGGCCGCTTCCAGCAGCCCGAACAGGTTCTCCGCATCCCTCGGCGATACGTTGCCGACGACGTCGATGGCAAAAAGTGCGTCGCGGTTGGTGTCGATGCGGCGTATCGCCGGCACGGCATCGAGATGATTCACTTGGCTCTTCCTCCGCTAGCCGCCTCGCTTTAAAGCGCGCCGCGCCGAAACGGATCGGGCGACGCGCTTTAAGTCTTTGTTTTGATGTATGTCGTTTTCCCAAAACCGCTGCACAATTTTGGGCGACATGCTTTAGTCATCTGGAACACCGGAAACCTCTATCTGTTCCCTTCAAAGGCGCTATAGATGCGCGCCAACACCAAAATGGATGCTGGATCATGCCCGCTAAGCTTTCGGTCAACCTCAACGCCGTCGCCATGCTGCGCAACCGCCGAGACCTGCCGTGGCCGAGCGTCACCGGACTCGGCCGCATCGCGCTGGCAGCCGGCGCGCACGGGCTGACGGTCCATCCGCGTCCCGACGAGCGGCATACCAGGCATTCCGACCTGCCGGAGATCAGGGCGCTGATCGACGACGAGTTCCCGAACGCGGAATTCAACATCGAAGGCTATCCGAACGAGGATTTCCTGGCGCTTGTCGAAAAGCATCAGCCGGAACAAGTGACGCTGGTACCCGACGACCCGGCGCAGGCGACATCGGACCATGGCTGGAACTTCGTCGCGCAGGCGGCGTTCCTGACGCCGATCGTCAAGCGGCTGAAAAAGGGCGGTTTTCGCGTGTCGCTGTTCTCCGACCCCGATCCGGCCGGGGTGAGTGCCGCGCGCGATACGGGCGCCGACCGGATCGAGCTCTACACCGGCCCGTATGGCAGTTGCCATTCCGATTCCGCCAAGGCTGCCAAGGAATTGGAAAAACTGGGAATAACCGCCGACGCGGCTTTCGCGGCAGGGCTTCAGGTCAATGCCGGACACGATCTGACCGTGAACAACCTGCCGGCACTCGCCAGGCGAATTCCGGCATTGGCCGAAGTATCGATCGGACACGGGTTGACAGCCGACGCGCTGGAGTATGGCATGGCCGGCACGGTTAAGCGGTTCTTGACGGCCTGCGGATGGTAGGGCGAGTCCTGCGTCGGCGGCATGGGAGCCCTAACGCCGCGGCACTTGATATTGCACCGCAGCAAGCGTAGAGCACCGCGCGTTTTATCGGAGTGTCGTCCATGGCCCTTGCCAATGGTGGTGCTGAGGCGGAAACCATCGACCCGTCGAGCCATCCGGAAATAGAGCAGCATAGCACCAAGGTGCTGATGCTGGGCGCGCTCGGCGTGGTCTATGGCGATATCGGCACGAGCCCGATCTACGCATTGCGCGAGGCGTTGCACGCCTCGTCCGGAGGCAACGTTGCCAATCGCGCCGATATTCTCGGCGTCCTGTCGCTGATCATCTGGTCGCTGACCATCACGGTCACCATCAAATACATCATGTTCGTGCTTCGCGCCGACAACCGCGGCGAAGGCGGCGTGCTGTCGCTGATGGCGCTGGCGCGCGGCAGCTTCCCGACGCGCACGGCGATCATCCTCGGCATCGGCATCGTCGGCGCCTCGCTCTTCTTCGGCGACGCGGTGATCACGCCGGCGATTTCGGTGCTTTCAGCGGTCGAGGGCATGAATGTCGTCACACCCGCTTTCCAGCCCTATGTGGTGCCGCTGACATTGCTCATTCTCGCGATCTTGTTCGCGGTTCAGCGGTTCGGCACGGGCGGCGTTGGCTTGGTATTCGGTCCGGTAACCGCCCTGTGGTTCCTCGCTATCGGGCTTTCCGGCCTCAATCACATCATTGCCGATCCCGAAATCCTTTGGGCGATCAGCCCGCACTACATCGTCGCCTTCCTGATCAATTCGCCCGACGTCTCCTTTGTGACCATCGGCGCCGTCTTCCTTGCCGTCACCGGCGCCGAGGCGCTCTATGCCGATCTCGGCCATTTCGGCCGCAAGCCGATCGTGCTCGCCTGGCTGGCGATAGTGTTCCCCTGCCTGCTGCTCAACTATGCGGGACAAGGGGCATTCGTGCTGGCCAATGGCGGCGTTGTCGGCCATCCGTTCTTCGAGATGAACGAACGCTGGGCGCTGGTGCCGATGGTGGTGCTGGCCACCGCTGCGACGGTGATCGCCAGCCAGGCGGTGATCTCCGGCGCCTATTCGCTGACCAGGCAGGCGGTGCAACTCAATATGCTGCCGCGGCTCGAGATCCTGCACACGTCCGAAAAGCAGTCAGGCCAGATCTATATGCCGCGCGTCAATCTGCTGCTGGCGTTGGTGGTGATGCTGCTGGTGGTCGGCTTCGGCGAATCCGGCAGGCTGGCTTCGGCCTACGGCATCTCCGTGACCGGCAATATGCTGGTGACGACAACCTTGCTTTTCGTCGTCATGACGCGAATTTGGAAATGGAACATCTGGCCGGCCGCCGCGCTGACTGCAGTGTTCGCGCTGATCGACACCGGTTTCTTTGCCGCCAACATCGTCAAGGTGTTTGAAGGCGGCTGGTCCTCGCTGGCGGTGGCCTTCGCCATCGTGCTGACCATGTGGACCTGGGTGAGGGGCAGTCGCTATCTGTTCGACAAGACCCGCCGCAACGAGATCCCGCTCGATTTCCTGGCGGCCAATCTGCTGAAGAAGAAGCCGCAGCTGGTTTCCGGCACCGCCGTGTTCCTGACCAGCGATCCGCTGAGCGCCCCGACGGCGCTGATGCACAGCCTCAAGCACTACAAGGTGCTGCATGAGAAAAACGTCATCCTGTCGGTGGTGACGGCGCCGCAGCCTGTGGTGCTGGACAGCGAGCGGGTGAAGCTGGAGGCGGTCAACGACCTGTTCATGCGGGTGACGTTGACCTTCGGCTACATGGAGCAGCCGAACATCCCACGCGCGCTCGCCATCTGCCGCAAGCAGGGCTGGAAGTTCGATATCATGACGACGTCCTTCTTCCTGTCACGGCGCTCGCTGAAGGCCTCGCCCAATTCCGGCATGCCGATCTGGCAGGACAGGCTGTTCATCGGCCTTGCGAAAACGGCGGCGGATGCGACAGAGTATTTCCAGATCCCCACGGGGCGCGTCGTCGAGATCGGCACCCAGGTCGCCATCTGAGGGCTGCGACGCGTAGAGGGACCGGGAGGCGGGCATGAGCGGCGAATTGGTGCTTGTGACCGGCGGGTCCGGCTTCCTCGGCGTTCACTGCATCCTCGCGCTTCTGAAGGCAGGCTACCGGGTACGCACCACCGTCCGCTCCTCCAGGCGCGAAGCCGATGTTCTGGCCATGGTGAAGGTCGGTGGCGTCGAGCCGGGCGATACGCTTTCCTTCGCCCGTGCGGATCTCACAGCCGATGCGGGCTGGCCGGAAGCGGCGGTGGGATGCCGGTATGTTCTTCACGTCGCTTCGCCGTTTCCGCCCGGCGTGCCCAAGCATGAGGACGAGCTGATCGTTCCGGCTCGCGAAGGGGCGCTGCGTGTGCTGCGGGCCGCGCGGGACGCGGGCGTCGAGCGGGTCGTGCTCACCTCATCCTTTGCCGCCATCGGCTATGGCCAGACGCCAATTCCAGGCCGTCCGTTCACGGAGGAGAACTGGACCGACCTTTCGGCCAAGGTAAGCGCCTATGTGAAGTCGAAGACGCTTGCCGAACGCGCCGCGTGGGATTTCGTTGCCGGCCAGGGCGGTGCATTGGAACTGGCGGTCGTCAACCCGGTCGGGATCTTCGGGCCGGTCCTGGGTCCGGATCATTCGACCTCGACCGAGTTCATCAGGCGCCTGCTGGACGGCGAGATGCCGGGTCTGCCGCGCATGGTGTTCGGGGTGGTCGACGTGCGGGACGTGGCGGAGCTGCATCTGCGCGCCATGACCAATCCTGCCGCCAAGGGCGAGCGTTTCCTGGCCATCAGCGGCGATTTCATGACGGTGCCGGAGATCGCACAAACGCTGAAAGCGCGGCTGGGCGATGCTGCCTCGCGCGTCACGACGAGAGTGCTGCCGGACTGGCTGGTGAGGTTCGTCGGATTGTTCGACAAAGAAGCCGCCCAGGTGGTGACGGAACTGGGCAAGGCCAGGAACGCAACCGGCGCCAAGGCCAAGCGCCTGCTCGGCTGGGCGTCGCGGTCGCGCGAAGAGGCGCTCGTTGCGACCGGCGAAAGCCTGATCCGGCTCGGGTTGCTTAAAAAGGCGAAGTAGCGCGCCCTGGACGAGACGTCCAAGGCGCGCTAGAGCAATTCAGCTTCAGATCGCTGAACTGCTCTAACTATCTGTTTTTACGCAATTCCTGACGGAAGACCGCTACGCAGTTCTCCTGGAATTGCTCTGGCTTCAGCCGAGCAAGGCGGTCTTGTTCGCTTCGAGGAACTGCTTCAGCGTTCGCGGCTTGCGGCCCGACAGCGTCTCGACCGCGTCGGTCACCATGGCGATACGGCCGGAGCGCGTATTGGCATCGAAGGAGACGATGATGCGGGCGAAATCCTCCGGAAGGCCTGCCGCCTTGACACCTTCGGTCAACGCCTCGTCCGGCACCTGGATAACCTCCAGCGGCTTGCCGGTGACGTCACTCACCATCGCGGCAATTTCGGTCGTCGTGTAAGCTTCAGGGCCGGTAAGCGTGTAGATTTGGCTTTCCTTCGAGCCGGAAGCGAGGCTTGCGGCAATCGCGGCAGCCATGTCGTCGCGGGCGACATGGGCAATGCGGCCATCGGCGGCCGAGGTGTACCACTTGCCGGAGGCAATGGCCTGCGGCAGCGCCAGGAACAGGTTCTCCTGATACCAGCCGTTGCGGAAGATCGTGTAAGGGATACCGCTCGCCTTGATCGCCTGCTCGGTGCCGTAGTGGTCGCCGGCAAACAGCACCGGTGAGGTCGGTTCCGGGTTGGGCATCGAGGTGTAGAGCAGATGCGAGACGCCGGCCGCCTTGGCCGCGGCGACCGCCGCCTTGTGCTGCCTTAGGCGCCGGTCGCTTTTCAAGTCGAGCTCGCCGGTCGAAATGATCAGCACCCGGTCAGCCCCCGTGAAGGCCTTCTCCAGCGAGGCTTGGTCATCGAAATCGGCCGCCCTGACGCTGACGCCGCGCGCTGCCAGGTCGGCGAGGTTTTCGGGATTGCGCGTGGTGGCGATGACGCTCGCCGGTGGGATTTTCTGCGCATCGAGCAGATGGTTGACGACGGCACGGCCGAGATGGCCGGAAGCGCCGGTGACGAGGAGGTTTTCGGTCATGGGAGGTTCCTGAAAATTGCGCCGAAGGGCGGGTGCGACCAGTAGTCTCAAAAAGAGACCAGCGCTAAAATAGGAATTGACCACAGGCCGTAAAGAAGGCAGTTTTTCGGGAGGTAGGCACAGCCAGGGAACCAACTATGGACGGCAAGGTCCTCAATCTGAAATCGAAGATCGAGATCTACAAAGCCATGACGGACGGCGCCAATTTCGCCGATTGCCCGGTTCGCGACGTGATCCAGGGCATCAATGGCAAATGGAGCCCTTTGCTGGTGATGGCGCTTGCCGAAAAGCCCTACCGTTTCGGCGAGTTGCGGCGGCTGGTCCCCGACATCTCACAGCGCATGCTCACCCAGACGCTGCACGAGCTGCAGCGCGACGGCTATGTGCATCGCAAGGTGTTCCCCACCAAGCCGCCAAGCGTCGAATACAGCCTCACCGATCTCGGGCGGTCGATGTTCGTTCCCCTCTATCAGCTCGTGCAATGGGCCGAACGCAACCATGATGCCGTGCGCGAGGCGCGCGCCGCATTCGATGACGCGCAGGCCTGAACCCCTTCCTCCCTCCCGATAAGCGTCAAAGCGCCAGCTTGATTTGGCGCCGTCCGTAAGGGACTGTCCGCGCGGTTCGGGCTTTGGGACAGCTCTGGGGGCAATGAGCAAGACTTACGAGATCGCAATTGCCGGCGCCGGGCCGTCCGGACTGGCCGCGGCGCTCTATCTCAAGCGGGCAGGGCACAAGGTCACTGTCTTCGAGCGCTTCGACGAGCCGAAGCCTGTCGGCTCGGGTCTGATGCTGCAGCCGACAGGGCTGACGGTGCTCGCCGATCTCGGCCTGCTTGACGAGATTCTTTCGCTGGGAAGCCGTATTGAACGGCTGCACGGCACCGATGCCAAAAGCGGGCGGACGGTGCTCGATATTCGCTACGACGCACGGCGTGGCCGCCGCTTCGGCCTTGCGGTGCATCGGGCGGCGCTGTTCGGCGTGCTCTATCGCGCGGCAAGGTGTGAAGCGATCGCGATCGAGACCAATGTCGAGATCGAGACGCTGGAGACGGGCGAGCATGCGAGGCCGGTCTGCGCCAATGGAAGGCGGCTGGGACCTTTCGATCTGGTCGTCGATGCCAGCGGCGGGCGTTCCAGGCTGCGACAGAGCCTTGGCCACGCCGCAGTGCCGCGCCCACTCGCCTATGGCGCCTTTTGGGCCTCGCTCGGCTGGCGCGACGGTTTTGACGAAAGCGCGCTGCTCCAGCGCTACCATAAGGCAAGCATCATGGTCGGCGTGTTGCCGATCGGCCGGCCGGAACCCGGTGCCGAAAGCATGGGTGCGTTCTTCCGGAGCCTGAAGCCGGCCGATGTCGAAGATGTGCGGGCCGAAGGCCTCGACGCCTGGAAGGAGCGGGTGGTCTCCGTTTGGCCGGATTGCGAGGCCTTCACCAGCCAGATCGACAGTTTTGAGCAGCTCTCTCTTGCCCGCTACGGTCATCACACGATGAAGCTGCCGGCGGGCCGACGACTGGCGGTGATCGGCGACGCCGCGCATTCGACCAGCCCGCAACTCGGGCAAGGCGCCAATATGGCGCTGCTCGACGCCGCGGCGCTCAGCCATGCGCTCACGCAAGCGGATGGCATCGACGACGCGCTGGAGACTTATGCAAGGGTGCGCCGCTGGCATGTGCGCGTCTTCCAGGCGCTGTCGTTGTCGCTAACACCGTTCTACCAGTCGGACTCTGTTGCGTTGCCGTTCGTGCGCGACCGGCTGGTGGCGATAGCGGCGAGGATTCCGTCAGGACCGCAATTCCTCGCCGCAATGATCGCCGGCACGGTGATCGACCCGTTCAGGCCGATCGGGCTTGCGGAATTTCAATGGCCTGCAACCGGATGATCTCGGACAGATAAGACTTCCTTGCCCGCAGGAAGGTGTGCAGCCGCTGTGGATAGTCGGCGCCGATCGCCCCCTTCACCGATCGCCGCTTGCTCAAAGCGTCGCGCCAGGCGTGGACGAGAGGCTTGCCATCGAGAATGCCGAAATCGCCGATGCCGTCGAAGGTGTCGAAGTAGCGGAAGATCGGCCCGTAGACGGCATCGACCAGCGAGAAGCGGTCGCCGGCGAACCACGGACCGCTCTGCCGAGCCGACAATTCCGCCTCCACTCGTGCGAACATTTGCGACAGAGCTTTGCTTTCATTGGAAAAAGCCGCTTCATCGGCAGCCGAATAGAAGCGGCCGATGGCGTTGAGGATGGCCGAGCCGAACTCGATCCAGGCGCGGTGCCGGGCGCGCTGCAGTGGGTCGGCCAGATGCAGCGCATTGGCCTCGGTCTCCTCGAGGAATTCGAGGATGACGGCGGATTCGAAAATCACCTCTTCTCCGCCGCCATGTCGGACGCGGAGCAACGGCACCTTGCCGAGCGGCGAGATGGCCTTGAACCAGTCGGGCTTGTCGGAAAGGTCGACGTTGACGCGCTCGAACGGCACGCCTTTCTCGGCAAGCGCAATCGCCGCGCGCTGGACGTAGGGGCAAAGGTGATGGCTGACGAGGGTGAGCCTTGTTGTCATCTCATTCTCCCCAGAAATAGTTCAGCGCGCCGTCCTCGACGCGGGTCGACAGGAACATCAGGCGCGAGCCTTTCGGTGCCGGGCCTTCCAGACGCTCACCGCTTTCCATGTCGAACTTGGCGCCGTGCCACTGACACACGAAGGCGCCGTCCTTGCAGTCCAGCGGTCCGCCGAAATGCAGGCAGGCATTGGCCGCGGCACGGATGCGCTCGCTGCTGCGCCAGACATGAACCTCGCGGCCGAAGAAAGGCACGACCATGCTGCCGGTCCGCGGGATGTCGGCCACTCTACAGATTTCATGCTTCATCGGAGATCTCCTTATCGATGCAATTGCATCTATATGAATGCATTTGCATCGATCGTCAAGCTTGATGCAATTGCATCTATTGGATAGGTTCCGTCCATGACGAAAAAATCTCCTGCGGCCGAGGCCGTCAAAGCCTGGGGCCGCTTGATGCGCGTCTCGCGCCAATTGGTCGAAAAGACAGAGGATGCGCTGAAGGCCGGCGGCCTGCCGCCGCTCGCCTGGTATGACGTGCTACATGAGCTCGCCGAGGCAGGCGAGGGCGGGTTGCGGCCTTTCGAGCTGGTCGACCGCGTCCTGCTGGCGCAGTACAACGTCTCGCGACTGCTGACCCGGCTGGATGTGGACGGCCTGGTGGAAAAGCTGCCTGTCTCGGACGATGGCCGCGGCCAGACCGTGCGCATCACGCCCGCCGGGCGCGAGACGCGCCGTCGCATCTGGGCGGTCTATGGCGCGTCCATCGCCGAACTGATGGGTGACAAGCTTTCCGCTGCTGAGTTGGAGATGCTGGCTGGTTTGCTTGGGCGGCTGCGCGACCCGCCGATCGGCGATTAGCCGCGAGGTTCTTCTTCGGACTTCGCCGTTTTGATTTTCGGCAATGGCCCCTTGCATCGGAAGCCGGAATGCGCAATAAGCCGAACCGTAACGTACGGTACGCCTCAGAAGCAGACCGAGAACGGAAAGTGCGTGTTGCAGACAGGCGGCGATATCGACAGCAGCGAGGCCTTGACCGAGCGGCAGCAAGCCGTTCTCGACGCAGCGCTGCGCCTGCTGGTCGAGGACGGCGACAGCCTCACTATGGCCGCGGTGGCGCGGCGGGCAAGCTGTTCCAAGGAAACGCTCTACAAATGGTTCGGTGACCGCGACGGGCTGTTGACGGCGACGGTGCAGTGGCAGGCCTCGAAGGTGCGCGTGGCGCCGGTTGACCGCAAAGGCCTCGACCTCGCCTCGCTGACTGCAAGCCTCGAGCGCTTCGCCTCCGACTGGCTGAGAGTGATCTCCAGCGATACGTCCATTGCGCTCAATCGCGTCGCGGTCGGCCATGCCGGTTCCGGGAAAGATGACCTTGGCGCGATCGTGCTGCAGAATGGGCGTTTCGCGTTGGCCAGGCGGCTGAAGCCGGTGCTGGAAGCCGGACGCGAGGCCGGGCTGCTCGACTTTGCCGACGCCGAGACGGCGTTCCGGACCTTTTTCGGGCTGGTCGCCCGCGACGTGCAGATCCGGCTTCTGCTCGGCGACCGGCTGCAATTGACCGAGGCGACGGTCGGCGGCGACGCCGCCCGCGCGACGCAGCAGTTTCTCGCTCTCTATGGGTCAAAGACCGGGGGAGCAAACAACCGGCCGCAAGGCCTCTGATCTTCAAACGGGAAGGAAGACGAAATGCGTGTTTATTACGATCGTGACGCCGATCTCAATCTGATCAAGGGCAAGAAGGTCGCCATCATCGGCTATGGCAGCCAGGGCCGGGCGCATGCGCTCAACCTCAAGGATTCCGGCGTCAAGGAGATCGCCATCGGTCTCAAGGCCGGCTCGGCGACCGCCAAGAAGGTCGAGGCCGATGGACTCAAGGTGATGAGCGTGGCGGATGCCGCCAAGTGGGCCGACCTGATGATGATGGCGACGCCCGACGAACTGCAGGCCGACATCTACAAAAACGAAATCGCGCCGAACATCCGCGATGGGGCGGCGATCGCCTTCGCGCACGGCCTCAACGTGCATTTCGGCCTGATCGAGCCGAAGGCCTCGGTCGACGTCGTCATGATTGCGCCGAAGGGGCCCGGCCATACGGTGCGCGGCGAATACCAGAAGGGCGGCGGCGTGCCGTGCCTGGTCGCCGTTAACCAGGACGCCTCGGGCAACGCGCTCGACCTCGCGCTCTCTTATGCCTGCGGCGTCGGCGGCGGCCGTTCCGGCATCATCGAGACCAACTTCCGCGAGGAATGCGAGACCGACCTGTTCGGCGAGCAGGTGGTGCTTTGCGGCGGCCTGGTCGAACTGATCCGTGCCGGCTTCGAGACGCTGGTGGAAGCCGGCTACGCGCCGGAGATGGCCTATTTCGAGTGCCTGCACGAGGTGAAGCTGATCGTCGACCTGATCTATGAGGGCGGCATCGCCAACATGAACTACTCGATCTCGAACACCGCCGAATGGGGCGAGTATGTCTCGGGCCCGCGCATCATCACCGCCGACACTAAGGCCGAGATGAAGCGTATCCTGAAGGACATCCAGACCGGCAAGTTCACCTCGGAATGGATGCAGGAGTATCGCGCCGGTCTGTCGCGCTTCAAGGGCATCCGCCGCATGAACGATGGCCACCAGATCGAAGAGGTCGGCGCCAAGCTGCGCGCAATGATGCCGTGGATCGCCAAGAACAAGCTCGTCGACAAGGCGAAGAACTAAGGCGATCCACGTTCCTTTGCCTTGCGCGTCCTCGGGCTCCCGCCCTGCGGTCGCGCGGTGATCGCCAAGAACAAGCTGGTCGACAAGGCGAAGAACTAAGGCGGCTCACGTTCCTTTGCTTGTGTGAAATGAAAGCCGGCGGAGCGATCCGCCGGCTTTTTCGCGCCCGACTGTCTCATTCCGATACGAACAGGCTGGCACACAATTCGCTACGCATGAGCCAGAACAGTTGTGGGAGACTGGCGATGGAAATGGCGGATAGTGGCGCTGCATTTGCCGGCGAACGCCGGATGGAGCGGCGCAGGCGTGTGCTCAGGGGCGCGACGTTGCGTTTCAACGGTGGCTTCGGCGCGGTGGAAGGATTCGTGCGCAACGAATCCGAGCATGGCGCCCAACTGCGCTTCGGCGACGCGACCGGCGTGCCGACCGGTTTCGAACTGGTGGTCAATGGCGCCAGTCGTGCCGCGCTCGTGCGCTGGCGCTCATCGAGGCTGGTCGGCGTTCAGTTCGTCGATTGAGGGGCGCGCTTCAACCAGAGATTGTGTGCGATTAACGCCGGGCTACATCCGCGCGGACAGTTTCCGCATAGCAAAGCGGGCCGCGCTGCGGCCCGCTTCATTCATCAACCCGCTGGCTCAGATATAGGGCGAAATGCACTGGCGACGCGGACCGTAATTGGGCTGGAACGTGTTGTCCCAGGCGCGATACGAGCGGTAGCGGTCGTAGCACCAGCGGACATGGGCCTCGGAAAGCCGCTCCGTTCGGTAGATGCGCCGCGGATGGTAGTAGCGCGGATAGGGACCATAGTAGTAGGGATTGTAATAGTTGTAGGCTAGGGCGCCTAAACCCAAGCCGAGGCCAAGCCCCAGAAGGGCATCACCGCCGTCGAAATCGCCGCCACAACAGTAATGGCGATGGTGGTGGCGGAAGCGCCAGTCGCCGCCGTCCCAGTCGCGGGAGAAATGGCGGCCGCGCCATCGGAAGTCGCCGCCGCGCCGCCAACGCCAGTCATACATTTGCGGTCGGTCGTTGCCGCCGGCCCATTCGTCGCGGACAGGTATGACGGTGGGTGCCGCCGTGCTGGTGGCGGCCGAGAGATCGGGCTGCAGGATCGGGCCGGCGATCGACGGCACCGTCAGACCCGTCATCAGGCCCAGGGACACCAGCCCGGAGCCGAGGGAAGACAAGAGCGGTTTCATTTCACTCTCCAAGGAGTAAAGGCCCCACGCCCAGAACACCCCGGGAAGAGGCCTATTGATGGGACTTTCCGTCTGAACGGAGGATGAACGGAAAGGTTCCGTCAACCATAGCGAGCATGCGCCTGGCTCTTGTCTTCGTCTTCGCTTGCGGGCAAAGGTCTCGGCCATGTCGCTGCGCCTTGCCACCTTCAACGTCGAGAACCTGATGCACAGGTTCGATTTCTCGGGCTATCGCAACCAGCTCAACGAGGACCGGACGCTGGCGCTGTTCGACATCCAGAACGAGGCCGAATACAGGCTGCTGGAACAGGCGCGCACAATCGCCCAGTCCGACGATACCCGCCAGCTCACCGCGCTTGCGATAGCAGCGACCCGCGCGGACATCATCTGCAGGCAGGAGGTCGACAATATCGAGGCGCTGAAGGCCTTCGAATACGGCTATCTCTTCAAGATGATCGGGCAGGGCTACCGCCAGAAATACACCACCGCCGGCAACGATGCCCGCGGCATCGATGTCGCGGTGATGATGCGCAGCGAGACCGCGCAGGGTCAGCCGATCGAGTTCGTGCGCATGACAAGCCACGCCCATGTCACGTTCGAGCAGTTCGACCTGCTCACGCCGGAGCTGGCGGCGCTTGGGTTCCTAGCCAACGAGCGCATCTTCCGGCGCGACTGCCTGGAAATCGACCTGACCCTGGGCGGCGTCCCGCTGACGCTCTATCTGGTGCATTTCAAATCGATGGGCCCGCCGCGCAACGGGCTCGACGGCCGCGAGGCGACGATGCCGCTGCGCATGGCCGAAGCGCAGGCCGTGCGCCGCATCATCGAGGAGCGTTTCGGCAAGGATCACGCGGCCGACAAGCGCTGGGCGATCTGCGGCGACATGAACGATTACCGGCAGCGCGTGAAAATCGAAGGAGACAGCTTCGACGGCTACCGCTTCGAGGTGGTCGACGAAGCCCTATCCTCGATCAACGTGCTCACCGCCGGCGGCTTCTGCGAGAACGTGGTCGAGCGGCGGCCGGAGATGGACCGCTGGAGCTTTTACCACACGCGCGGGCCAGAGGAGCGGCATCTGTGCCAACTCGACTATATCCTGCTGTCGAAATTGCTGGCCGCGAGGAATGCGACGGCGGTGCCTGACATCATCCGCAACGGTCAGCCCTGGCGTACTATCTTCCCGCCCGGACAGGAGGTCGAGCGTTTTCCGCGCGCCGGTTGGGATAGGCCGAAAGCCTCCGATCATTGCCCGGTGGTGATCAACCTGGACATGGCCTGAGCCAATGAGTTTCGACCTGCCGCGCAACGTCATCCTGCCAGTCGACGCGGTCGACGTACGACTCGATCCGGATCCTCACCCCTTCGAACGCGACAACCAGGTGGCGATCGCTGAAAACTGGCGGCGCGAGATGGAGGCGAAGCCGGCGCTGTACGACGGCACGGTGGTGCTGCTTTCGGCGCTCGCCTATCGGGATAGCCGACTGATCGGCCGCTGCCATGCGGTGAAGTACTCGACCTTCATGCTGTGGCGGAAAAATCGTGAGCGCAGCGGCGCCGAACACGCCTATGCGCATGCCCTGCTGGCGGCCGGCGACAATGCGCTGGTGGCGATCCGCATGGGGTCGCACACCGTGAATGCCGGCCGCGTCTATTTCGCCGCCGGCTCCTTCGAGCCGGTCGATTTCCGCGATGGCCTCGTCGATGTCGACTTCAACATGATCCGCGAGGTGGGCGAAGAGACCGGCATCGACCTGTCGGCGGCTGGGCGCGGACGGCGCTACCATGCGCTATCCACGCCGAGCGGCACGGTCATCTTCCGCCGCTACCGAGTTGCTGAATCCGCCGACGAGATCGCTAGGCGCATACGTGCGTTCGTTGCCGCCGAGACCGAACCGGAGATCGAGGGCCCGGTGATCATCCGCCATGCCGCCGATCTGCCGGACGGCCTGATGGGGCATATGAAGCCGCTCGTCGAATGGCATTTCGCGGGCAGCGACCAGGACCCCCACCTTTAATGTTGTAATGTCGCTTTGCAGAGGGCGCGCGAAAATTCTTCCGCACCGGCAACCCGTCGTTGTGCCGGCTGCCCGGACGAAAGCCGGATTATGGAAAGATTGGAAGCAGCGAGTCGTCCGGCGCGACCTCCCGTATGCCAGGCGCGCCCGCGAGGACAGTGGCTGGGCCGTCGTCCTTGTAATAGTAGCTGTAGCCGTTGATGGCCGGCGCGCCGCCGAGATGGGCGTAGAGAATTCTCGAGCCTTCGGGGAAGAAGCCTTTCCTGGTGAGATCGATCAGGCCCTGCATCGACTTTCCCTCATAGACCGGATCGGTGATCATCGCCTCGGTGCGGGCGGCCAGGCGGATCGCATCGTTCGTGGCCTGCGAGGGAACACCATAAGCCGGATAGGCATAGTCTGGATTGATCACGATTTCGTCGTCGCGGACGGCGCGGCCCAGCCCGACGAGGGCGGCGGTGTCATCGACGATGCGGCGAACCTGAGCCCGGGTCTGTTCGAGCGTCCCGGAGGCGTCGATGCCGATCACCCGGTCGGCACGATCTTGAGCGGCGAAGCCGACGATCATGCCGGCCTGCGTCGAGCCGGTCACGACACAGACGATGATATAGTCGAAGGTGAATCCGAGGTCGGCCTCCTGCCTGGCGACTTCCTCGGCAAAGCCGACATAGCCCAGCCCGCCGAACTTGTGCACCGAGGCACCGGCCGGGATCGGATAGGGCTTGCCGCCCGCGTCTTTGACCGACTGGATCGCGTCCTGCCAGCTCTTGCGGATGCCGATATCAAAACCGTCATCGACCAGCCGGCTGTCCGCGCCCATCAGGCGGGTCAGCAGGATGTTTCCGACCCGGTCGTAGACCGCATCATAGTGGGGCACCCATTTCTCCTGAATCACCAAGCATTTCATGCCGATCTTGGCCGCTGTCGCGGCTACCATGCGCGTATGGTTCGACTGGACGCCGCCGATCGACACCAGCGTGTCGGCGCCGGACGCGATCGCATCCGGCACGATATATTCGAGCTTGCGCAGCTTGTTCCCGCCCATGGCCAGACCGGAATTGCAATCGTCACGCTTTGCGTAGACTCGCACCTTCCCGCCCAAGGCCGCGCTCAGCCGCGGCAGATGCTCGATGGGCGTCGGTCCGAAGGTCAGCGGATAGCGTTCAAACTTTTCGAGAAGCGACATCGATCTGCCCTCCGCCGCAGCCGTTTTTCCATGCGTTTAGGGTAGGCCGAATCACGTGAAAGGTGCTCTCGAACTTGCATTCGAGATTTTCATAAAGTCACAAAAAGTATGCGATAGAGTTGGGATTAATCGTCCTTCAAGGTAATGAAAATGGAAGAATCTTCCACTTCACCTTTCGATCGTATCGACATCAAGATCCTGCGAGCCCTTCAGGCCGAGGGGCGGCTGACCAATTCGGAGCTGGCGGCGCGCGTGAGTGTCAGCGCCGCCACATGCCATCGGCGCACGCAGCGCCTGTTCGAAGAGGGCTACATCACCGGGGTCAGGGCAGAGATCGCGCCCGCCGCGGTAGGCCTCGGCGCGCTGGTGATGGTTGGTGTCGTGCTCGACCGCTCGACACCTGAAAGCTTCGCCGCCTTCGAGGAAGCCGTGCTGAAGCTCAAGGAGGTACTGGATTGCAATCTCGTGGCCGGCGACTTCGATTATCTGCTCAAGATAAGAGTTCGAGACATGGCGGATTTCAACAAGCTCCATGGGCAGAAGCTGATCGCGCTGCCAGGCGTTCGGCAAACCCGGACCTTCTTCGTCATGAAGGAGGTCAAGGAGAATGCGCGACTGCCGTTTTGACAGATTCTGAAACTCAAAGCCGCGGCAAAGGCTGCTGGGGCCTTATTCATGCCGCAGCGCGTCGATCGGGTCGAGCCTTGCGCCGCGCAGCGCCGGGAAGAAGCCGAAAACCATGCCGATCAGCGCCGAGAAGCCGACGGCAAGCAGGATGACCGCCGGGCTCGGCGCGAAGGGTATCGTCAAAGTCGCCGAGGCAAGGCCGGCGAGCGCGAGCCCGATCAGGATGCCGATGATGCCGCCGAGCAGCGACAGCACCGTAGCCTCGACCAGGAACTGGATGAGGATGTGCTTCTCATGCGCGCCGATCGCCAGCCTGATGCCGATCTCGCGCGTGCGCTCGGTGACCGACACCAGCATGATGTTCATGATGCCAATGCCGCCGACGAGCAGGCTGACGCCGGCGACGGCACCGAGCATGCCGGTCATGGTCGTGGTGGCGCTGGCCATGGCGTCGGCGATCTGGGTCATGTCGCGGATCGAGAAATCGGGATCGCGGTCCGGCGTGATGCGGCGTGTGTCGCGCAGGATGTCCTCGACGCGCGGCTGCAGTTCGGTGGTGGGCGTGCGATCGTCGGCGGCGATGTAGATCGAATCGATGTCGCGGTTTCCGGCGATGCGCCGCTGGTAGGCGGCAAGCGGCATCAGCACGACATTGTCCTGGTCCTGGCCGAAGCCGGTATAGCCCTTCGGCTCGAGCAGGCCGATGATCCTGCAGGAGGTGCGGTTGACGCGGATGATCTCGCCCTCGGGATCGCCGGCGCCGAAGAACTGCTGGCGCACCGTCTCGCCGATCAGGCAAACGCCGGCGCCGGCGCGGGTCTCCGAATCGCTGAACGGGCGGCCGGAAACCAGCTTCCAGTCGCGCGCGTCGAGATAGGCGCTGTCGGTGCCGGTGACGCCTGACGTCAGGCTCTCCGTGCCGAAGATGACGCGCACCTGCTTCTGCGAGGCCGGGGCGATGGCGCGTGCGCCGCTGAGATGGGCTACAAGGGCGGCAAGGTCCTTGGCGGCGAGGGGGCGGGTGGCCTGGTCGAGCCCGCCCGGTCCGCCGGGGCCGGCGGGGCGGCCTGAGCGCACGACAAGCAGATTGCTGCCGAGCTTCGCGATATCGCCCTTAACCTTCTCGGTGGTGCCGGAGCCGATGGTCAGCATGGCGATGACCGCGGCAACGCCGATGACGATGCCGAGCAGGGTCAGGAACGAGCGCAGCACGTTCCTGCGAATGGAGATCAGCGAAAGGCGGACGGTCTCCCAGATCATGCCGCCTCGGCTTTCTCGGTGTCGGAGGCGACATGGCCATCAAGGAAGCGCACGGTGCGCCCGGCATATCCCGCGACATCAGCCTCGTGCGTGACCATGACGATGGTGAGGCCGAGTTCGGCGTTGAGCCTGGTCAGCAATTCCATGATCTCATGCGTGCGCGCGGTATCGAGATTGCCCGTGGGTTCGTCGGCGACGAGCAGCATCGGTTTGGTGACGATGGCGCGCGCGATCGCAACGCGCTGCTGCTGGCCGCCCGAAAGCTCGGCCGGGGTGTGATGCTCGCGCCCGACAAGCCCGACCTCCGCCAGCGCCTGCATGGCGAGGTCGCGGCGCTCGCGGGCGGAAACGCCGCGATAGATCAGCGGCAGCTCGACATTTTCCGCCGCCGTTGTGCGGGGCAAAAGGTTGTAGCCCTGGAAGACGAAGCCGACATAGAGGTTGCGCAGCAGGGCGCGGCGGTTGCGGTCGAGCCGGCCGGCATCGACGCCCATGAAGCGGTAGGTGCCGGTCGTCGGTGTGTCGAGGCAGCCGATGATGTTCATCGCCGTCGACTTACCCGAGCCGGACGGTCCCATGATGGCGACGAACTCGCCGCGGCGGATCGCGAGATCGACGCCGGCAAGCGCGTGCACGCGCGCCTCGCCCTCGCCATAACTCTTCCAGACCTTGTCGAAGGTGATGAGCAGGGGGGCGGGCACCGTCAGCTCCGCTGCTGCGAGCCGGTGATGACCTCAGCGCCTTCGTCGAGGCCGGACGTGATCTCGGTCAGCTCGCCGTCGGTCGAGCCGATCCTGACGTTGACCGGACGCGGCCGGCCGTTCTCCAGCACGTAGAGCGTGCGCGAGCCGTCTGTCGGCGCTTTGGTTGCCTCGCGCTGCCGGTTGGGACGGCCCATGCGGCCGGTGAACAGGTCGCTCAGGCTCCAGCCCCGATCCGCTTGTTGCGCCGGGCGGTAACGGAAGGCGGTGGCAGGTACCGTGAGCACGTCCTTGGCCTGCGTGGTGACCACGGAGACGGTGGCGGTCATGCCGGGCCTGAGCAGGAGCTCACCGTTGTCGACTTCGAGCCGGGCATTGTAGGTGACGACGCCGTCGGTGGTGACCGAGGCGTAGGCGATGTCGCGGATCTCGGCGTCGAAGGGACGGTCGGGGAACGCATCGACTGTGAAACGCGCATGCTGGCCGGGCTTGACCTGGCCGATATCGGCCTCGTCGACCGCCGCCCGCAGCTCCATGTTCCGCAAGTCGGCGGCAATGACGAAGAGCACCGGCGCCTGCAGCGAGGAGGCGACCGTCTGACCGGGATCGACCGAGCGCGTGAGCACGATGCCGTCGATCGGCGCGTAGATGGTGCTCTTGGCAAGGTCGGTCTGCTGTGCCTTGAGATCGGCCTCGGCGATGGCGAGATTGGCTGCGGCGCTGTCGAGCGCCGCCTTGGAGCGGTTGCGCGTCGCGGTCGCCGCTTCCAGCGACTGGTCCGTCGCCATGCCGCGCTTGGTGAGCGCGCTCGCGCGGACCACCGCGTTCTCGTTTTCCTGCAACGTGACCTTGGCGTTCTCGACGGCTGCGGCTGCCGCCTTGGCCGAGGCGGTGGCGCGCTCGATCTGGACTTCGAGCTTGGCGGTATCAAGCCTCGCCAGCACGTCGCCCTTCTTCACCTGCTGGTTCTCGTTGACCGCGACGGAGCGGACGATGCCGGAAAGCTCGCTGGAAATGTCGACCTGGGTCAGCGGCTGCAGCGTGCCGGTCGCCGACACCTGGACGGTCAGGTCGGCGACCGTCGCCGGCGCGGTCATGTATTCGATCCGGGGCGGCGCGGCGGCGTTCCACCGGTAGGCGCCAATGGCGCCCGCCACGACCGCCAGCGCCAGCAGTGCATAGAGCCGGCCGCGACGGCGCTTCCTGTTCACGCCTTTGCGGTCAAGCCCGAGAGCGGCCTCGATGGAAGTATCGGATTCCGCCTTTGGCGGATTGACAACCTGGTCCACCCCGGACCCCTATAGCGAAAAATTGATGTCCCTATTCGTGCACAAATCATGCCTTAAGGTTCGAATTTCAAATTAAATTTCCCTCATGTTGGGATTGAGGCGGAAAATTCGGGACGAGGCGGAAGGTTTTCTCGATGGCACGCAGCTACTTGCTTTACGATGTGTTCACGACCGAGCGGCTGGCCGGCAATCCACTTGCCGTGGTGCTCGACAGCCAGGGGCTCGACAGCGCCGCCATGCAGGCGATCGCGCGCGAATTCAACCTGTCGGAGACGGTTTTCGTGCTGCCGCCCGACAATCCCAAGCACCGCAACCGTATCCGCATCTTCACACCCGACTATGAGATGCCGTTCGCCGGCCATCCGACGGTCGGCTCGGCGATCGCGCTGGCGGAACTGGCAGGCGAGGCGGCGGGCGTCTTCGTGCTGGAGGAAAATATCGGCCCGGTGCGCTGCGCGGTGAGCAAGCATGACGGCGCCATTTTCGCGGAGTTCGACCTGGCGAAGCTGCCGGAGCGTCTGGAACTCGCCGCCGACCCGGAAATGATCGGCGCGGCGCTCGCCCTCGGCCCGCACGAGATCGGCTTCGAGAATCACCGCGTCTCCTTCTGGTCGGCCGGCGTGCCCTATGTCGCCATTCCGGTCTCGGGTCTCGATGCGGCGGCAAAAGTCAGGCTGGACAACCAGGCCTGGTCGGAACTCGCGCCGCGCAAGAGCGAATGGGCCTTTGCCAGCCCGTACGTCTATTGCCGCGAAACGGTGCATCACGACAGCGCCTTCCATGTCCGCATGATCGTGCCCGGCAATCCTTCCTACGAGGACCCGGCGACCGGTTCGGCGGCGGCGGCCTTTGCCGGCGCGATCATGCATTTCGACGCTCCGACCGACGGAATCACGCAGCTCTGGATCGAGCAGGGGCTGGAAATGGGCAGGCCCTCGCGCATTCGCCTCGAGCTCAATGTCGACGGCGCAAAACTGGCCTCCGCGCGCATCGGCGGCCATGCAGTCAGGGTCGCGGAAGGCGGGCTCCTGGCCTGATGCCTGCGGCAATTCGGCGATTTGTCGGGAAATGATCCGGCAGGGCTGGACATCGCCGAAACCGGCGGCTATATGCGCCGCCGACGCTGGGTTTCCCGGCGGTGTGGGTGTGTAGCTCAGTTGGTAGAGCAGCTGACTCTTAATCAGCGGGTCCACAGTTCGATCCTGTGCACACCCACCATTTTCCTTGGTATTTCAGTCATCAGGGACGGCGGAGCCGGAGCTCCGCGAATGAAATCCTAAACGAAACTTTCCCGGCGACGTTAGTCGTAGGTACATCTTTTGAGATTTAGGCCGATAACATACTCTTCCCGCATCAATTTTGCGATTGAGGGTATGGGACCGAAACGTGAGGCGTGCCAGCTGCGAAATAGGCGACTTGATAGGATGGGAAGTAGATATCCAGACTGTTCTTGCCGAAACGAATGATTCGAAATCAGACCATTCTTCTATGCCCCTTTTCACCCAGTCCTCTTCAAGGCTGGACTATGGTGCCTGGTTGATGGCAGTGACGCCCAAATCTCTCCAGTCCGGGCTTGCGGCTGTTTAGACTCTGGTAGCATCACTAGGCCATGTCCTCTCGTCAATTGGCGACGAGAGGACGGTCGCCGTCACTTGTCAGACGAGGATGACCTTGCCCTCGCCAGCGCTCTTGCGCGCGATGGACAGGGCCATGCGGAAATCTTCGAGCTTGTAGCGGGCGATGACGGGCAGCTTCGATGGGTGATCGGCCAGCAAGGCCCAGCATTCGCGCAGGGCGGTCTCGAGCGTTTCCGGGCTTGCCCTGTTCAGCCAGCCGCTGATCCCGAAACCCTGCCAGCGGAGCGACTTGTAGAGTAGTGTCGAGGCCTTGATCTCGATTGGCCGGTCGTCGAGGATGCCGTAGGAAAACAGACTCCCGCCCGGAAGCATGCGTTCGATTAGCGCAAGCGTATTTGGGCCGCCAACAGGATCGAGAACGATATTGTAGGGAGCGGTCTTGGCGAGCGCTTCCGATACTGTGTCGCCCACGCCGAGTGTTTGATCCTCGCTATCCAGAAGTCGATAGCCGTTTTCGCTGCGCACCAGCCGCTCGACGACCATACCGCGCTTGTGGGCGAGGTGATAAGCGACGGCGGCGACGACCGATCGTGCCGCCGTGAGAAGAATGCGCTGCGCGGCTCCGCCGGGCGCAAGATCGAGTAGCCCCCAGGCCGTCAGCGGATTGAGCGCGAACTGGCAGACGACGTCGTCGGAAAGCTGCCTGGCCAGTTCAACGGGCACCCGATAGATCCGGTCCAGCGATGCCGTGGCATAGTCGGCCCAGGCGCCGGGACTGCGAAACGCGACGCGGCACCCAACCTCGAGGCCATGGACCTCCGAACCGATCTTTTCCACGACGCCCGCGCCGTCGAAGCCGGCAACCTGCGGATATGATGGCTTTACGGCGTATTGGCCGGCGATGAACAACCAATCCGCCGGCTGGATGACACGGGCGGTGACCCGAATCAACGCCTGCCGCGGCCCACATGCGGGAACAACTGCATCCTGATATTGCAGGACGTCTTCTACCGCGCCCGGTCGTTCAAAAACGATTGCCTTCACACGATATCTCCATGCCGCTGCTTTGCAACCTGGATAATCGCTTGCCAGGCTGATACCGTCAAAGACATGGTTCGACCGAGATCATACTTGTAAGGTATGAAATATGGAGATCAGGCACCTCAGGTATTTTGTCGCTGTTGCAGAGTGCGGGCTCGTAACCAAGGCAGCACAGCAGCTGCACGTCTCCCAGCCACCGCTCAGCCGCGCCATCAGGGAGTTCGAGGATGAACTTGGAGTCGATTTGTTCTCTCGCCACAAGCAGCGCCTGACGTTGACGATTGTCGGTGAGGTCCTGCTGGAGGAGGCGAAGACGATTCTCAGCCGGGTAAACGGCTTCAAACTGCGTGCAGAGGCATTGTCGCATGGCAAGCATGGCCGTATCCGGGTCGGATACGTTGATGGCGCAATGCAGGGCGGCATTCTATCGGCCCATCTTCGAGGTCTCAGTACGCGTTGCCCCTCTGTTCAGGTAGATCTCATGCCCCTAAGCACCGAAGCGCAGTTGAGGGCCCTTTCGGATGGGATGATCGACGTCGGGATCGTATACACACCGCGTTCGCAAGATCACGAAGTTGCGACGTACAAGCTTCTCTCCGACGATATGGTCCTTGCGTATTCCGTGCACGACGAACTGGCTGCAAATCCAGATATTCGTCCGGCGGATCTCGATGGCGGTGCCTGGATCGCGGTTTCGAGGGAGGGAGATTCTTCTTGGCGCGATCGTTTTGCCTCACGTTGTGCGGAAGCGGGGTTCCATCCGGATATCCGCTATGAGGTCACGCAGTTGTCTGCAATGCTCGGCCTCGTTGAAACAGGGGTCGGACGAGCATTTGTGCAGACCAGCGCGACACGCATGCAGGTCCCAGGCGTCGAATTTCGGCCCCTGCCTTGGTGGACAGATACCGTTGATTACTGGCTGGCTTGGCGCAAACGGCATCCCGTGCCTGTCGTGGAACAATTGCTGATCGCAAGCGGTATTCAGACCGCGTGACGGGCTCCCCGAGAAGGCAAACCCGCCATTTTCTTTTCGAATTTATTTATCCGACACACCGGCCTCGGCAAAGCTCGCCATCTTCGCGTGGCATTCGAGCGCCGAGCGGACGATGTTGACGGCAAGGCAGGCGCCCGAGCCTTCGCCGAGCCGCATGCCGAGGTCGAGCAGAGGCGGCAGACCGAGCGCTTCGAGCAGGCGCCGGTGGCCCGATTCGGCCGAGACATGGGCGGCGATCGTGTGGGCGAGGCCGGTCGGGTGCAGTCTGGCCAGCGGCGCCACGGCGGCGGTGCAGACGAAGCCGTCGAGCAGCACCGGGATGTTGTTGCGGCGCGCGGCAAGCGTGGCGCCGAAGATGGCGGCAAGCTCACGCCCGCCGAGCGCAGCCGCGATCTTCAACGGATCGGAGAGCGAATCGGCGTGGCGCTTGAGGCCGGCCTCGATCGCCGTGATCTTGCGGATCAGGCCTGCGTCGTCGACGCCGGTGCCGCGCCCGGTCCATTTTTCCGCGCCGCCGCCGAAGAGGGCGGCCGAGATCGCGGCCGCCGGCGTGGTGTTGCCGATGCCCATCTCGCCGAAGCAGACGAGGTCGAGGTCCTTGCTCACGGCGTCATAGCCGGCCGAGACCGCGGCGAGGAAGGCCTGTTCGTCCATGGCCGGCACTTGCGTGAAATCGCCCGTCGGATGATCGAGATCGAGCGGGATGACGTCGAGCTTGGCGCCGGCGATGCGGGCGAGCTGGTTGATGGCAGCACCTCCGCCGGCGAAGTTCGCCACCATCTGTACGGTGACTTCCGACGGATAGGCCGACACGCCCTGCGCGGTGACGCCGTGATTGCCGGCAAAGACGAACACCTTCACCGTATCGAGCTTAGGCATCTCGCGGCCCTGCCAGCGCCCCAGCCATGCGGCGATCGTTTCCAGCCGGCCGAGGCTGCCCCGCGGCTTGGTCAGCGTGTCCTGCCGGCGGGCGACGGCACCGGCGGCGGCGTCACTGCCGGCGGGAAGATCGAGGCAGGCGGCGCGAAGGTCTTCGAGCGATTTGAACGACATGGGGGCAATGTCTCCAATTAAGAGTTAGGGGGATAGGGAAACTGAGGCAACGAGCAGGACTGCGATTTCGCCGAGCTGCTGCAGCGCACCGATCGTGTCGCCGGTCTGGCCGCCGATCTGGCGGAGGCAAAGCGCGCGGAAGGCGGTGAACGAGAGGCCGAGCAGGACGAGCGCGGCAATCGCGCCGCCGAGACCGAGCGCCAGCAGCGCCACGGCACCGAGGGCGGCGCCGATGGCTGCGGTCTCGGCGCTGACGGTGCCCGCATTGGCGGAGAGGCCGTCGGAGCGGGCCGGCGGCAGAAAATGCATGAAGGCGCCGAACAGCCCGCGGGAGGCGGCATGCGCGGCAAGCAGGGCCAGGAAGACATGGCCCGGGCCGACCAGCTCGGACAGCGCGCTCCAGCGGACGAGCAGCGAGATGCCGAGGGCAGCGGCGCCATAGGCGCCGATGCGGCTGTCGCGCATGATCTCAAGCTTCCTCTCGCGGGTCTTGCCGCCGCCAAAGCCATCGGCGATGTCGGAAAACCCATCCTCATGCAGGCAGCCGGTGGCGAGCATCGTCGCTGCGAGTGTGAGCGCGGCGGCCGGACCGGTGGCTACGCCCAGCCCGGAAGCGACAGCGTAGACGAGCGCGCCGATGATGGCGACGGCGAGACCGGCAAAAGGTGCGGCCCAGATCGCGTCCGCAAGGCCGCGGCCGCCGAAATCGCTCGACGGAAGCCTCAACCTGGTGAAGAAGACGAGGCTGAGGCCGATATCGTCAAGCAATTGCCAAGGTGCGGAAGGGCCGCTCATGCGCCCCTCGCAATGGCATGGAAGAAGGTGCCGCTGACATGGCCGCGCCGATAGCCTGATGGGCCGAGCGGATTGCCCTGACCGTCGGCGAGGTCGGCCAGCGGCTCGTCATTGCCGGTGGAGGTCATCTGCGCGTAGTGGAACTCATGGCCGCGCACAAGCGTGCCTTCGCCGCCGAGCGGGCAGGCGGCGCGAAGGCGGGCTTCGCGGTAGCCGAGGTTCATCTTGCGCCTGGCGAAGCTGGTCGAATGGCCGAGCAGGCCAAGCATGTTGTGGCTTTGGCCGTCCGCGTCCTCCAGCGTCTCGCCCAGCACCATGAAGCCGCCGCACTCGCCATGCACGGGCTTCGTCGCGGCGAAGTGCGCCATTCCCGCCCGGAAGTTCGCCGCTGCCGCGAGCTTGCCGGCATGCAGCTCCGGATAGCCGCCGGGCAGCCAGCAGACGTCGCAGTCTTCGGCCGGCGCCTCGTCGGCGAGAGGGGAGAAGCGGACGATCTCGGCGCCCGCCTTGCGCCAATGCGCGGCGACATGCGGATAGAGGAAGGTGAAGGCCGCATCCTCGGCCAGTGCGATACGCTGTCCAGGTGGCTGTAGTGCATCGCCGAAGTCGCCGAACGATGGCTCGAGCGGGGTTGCCAGCGCGAGGATGGCGTCGATATCGAGCGACTTCTCGACCATATCGGCCAGCCGGTCGAGATGCGCCATCAGGTTTTCGTATTCGCCGGCTTGCACGAGGCCGAGATGCCGTTCCGGCAGGTTGAGCGTCGGATCGCGCATGATGGCGCCGACCACCGGCAGGCCGATCGCTTCGATCGCTTCGCCTGACAGTCGCCGGTGGCGTTCGCTGCCCAAGCGGTTGAGCACGACGCCGGCCATACGCACATCCGGATCGTATGTAGCAAAACCCTTGGCGACGACTGCCGCCGTGGTCGACTGACCGGAAACGTCGAGCACCAGAAGCACCGGCAGGCCATAGAGCCGCGCGAGATCTGCGGCCGAACCCGAACGGCCTTCAGGCGCGGGAATGCCGTCGAACAGGCCCATCGCGCTTTCGAGGATGACGTATTCGGCGTCATCTGCCGCCTGACTGGCCAGCGCGTTGAGCAAGGCAGGGGACATTGCCCAGCTATCGAGATTGACGCCGGACAGGCCGGTCGCCGCAGCGTGGAAGCCGGGATCGATATAGTCCGGTCCGGACTTCGCCCCGCGCACCTTCAGGCCGCGCCGAGCGAGCGCGCGCAGCAGCCCGATGGTGACGCTGGTCTTGCCCGAGCCGGAGCGCGGCGCGCCGATGATGATCGCGCGTGCCGTCATGTCTTGCCCGCCAGTGCCGAGCGCATGGTGACGATCTCGCCGACGACAATCAGCGCCGGCGAGGCGAGCCCGGCGGCCGCGGCCTCGTCGGCAATTGTCGCGAGCGTTGCGACGACGATGCGCTCTTGCGGCGTGGTCGCCGCGACGATCACAGCCGCAGGGGTCGAGGGCGCGAGGCCGCCGCCGAGCAGCTTTGCCGCTATCACCGGCAGGTTGGCCATGCCCATATAGACAACGACAGGCTGGCCGGTGCGCGCGATCGCGGCCCAGTCGACGTCGTCATCGGTGCCCGCGGCATGGCCGGTAGCAAGGATGACGGCCTTGTTGATGCCGCGCATGGTGGCTGGAATGCCGGTGGCCGCCAACGCGCTAAGACCGGAGGTCAGGCCCGAGAGCACCCGGAACGGAATGCCCTCCCGCGCCAGCGCCAAAGCTTCTTCGCCGCCGCGGCCGAAAATATAGGGATCGCCGCCCTTCAAGCGCACGACGCGCCGGCCCTCACGGGCAAGACGCACCAGCAGGGCGTTGATGTCGTCCTGCTTCATCGAGGGCTGGCCGCCGCGTTTGCCGGCGTAGAAGAATTCGGCGCCGTCAGCGACCGCCACCACATCGGGCGAGACCAACGCGTCATAGACCAGCGCGTCGCATTGTCCGAGGGCGGCCAGCACCTCCAGCGTCAGGCAGCCGGGATCGCCGGGGCCGGCGCCGGCCAGCCAGACATGGCCGGGCTCCAGCGTGCGCGGCTTGAAGTTCAGCCGCGCCAGCGCCTGCTCCACCGTGACCTGTCCGTTTCTGTTGGCGCTGTCGTTCACAATCCGTCCCGTCCGCGAAAACGCCTTTGGTAATGGGCGTCGTAGAGTGAGCTTTCGCCGAAATCCTGCGCGGCCAAGGCGCTGCCGACGAAGATGATCGCCGTGCGCTCCATCGGGTTTTCCGCCAGCTGCGCTTCGATCGTGCCCAGCGTGCCGGTCAGGATGCGTTCGTCCGGCCAGGAGGCCCGGAAGACGACCGCCACCGGGCACTCTGCGCCGTAAAGCGGCGTCAATTCGGCAACGATGCGGTCGATGGCATGGATGGCGAGGTGAATGGCGAGCGTGGCGCCGGTGCGGCCGAAGCCGGCAAGCGTCTCGCCGGGCGGCATTTTCGAGGCGCGGCCGGAGACTCGTGTCAGAACTAGGCTCTGGGCGAGCTCGGGAATGGTGAGCTCGCGCCGCAGCGCCGCCGCGGCCGCCGCGAAGGAGGGGACGCCCGGCGTCAGCGTGTAGGGGATGGCATGCTTTTCCAGCCGCCTGATCTGCTCGGCCACCGCGCTCCACACCGAAAGATCGCCGGAATGCAGGCGCGCGACGTCCTGGCCGGCCTTGTGGGCGGCAAGATATTCGGCCTCGATCTCGTCGAGCGACATCGGCGCGGTATCGACCAGTTTGGTGCCCGGCACGCAATGCTCGAGCAGTTCCGGCGCGACGATCGAGCCGGCATAGAGGCAGACCGGACAGGATGCCAGCAGCCGGCTGCCGCGCAAGGTGATGAGGTCGGCCGCGCCGGGGCCGGCGCCGATGAAATGGACAGTCATTCAGCACCTCCGCCAAGAGCGATGGCGCAGGTCACCGGGCCGAGCACGGTGCGCGGCCCGAGCAGTTTTGCGCCCTTTCCTGCTGCGGCCAGAGCCGAGGCTTCCGAAACCGACGGCGTGCCGGCATGCGCCTGCGACTCTTCGGATCGGCTGATCGTGCCTGCGGACGCGGCCTGCAATGCATCGTCGGCGACCACGATCACCGGAAGCGAGAGATCACGACCTGCGCGGAAGATCGCATGCTCTTCACGTTTGATTTCGCCGGTCGCCAGCGCCGAAAGCGCTGTCATTGCCAGACCATGCGCTTCGAGCGCGGTTTCGATCGCAGCGCGTACGTCGCGCGCCGTCACGCCCTTCCGGCTGCCGATGCCCGCGACCATCATGGCTTCACCCAGCTCCACTGCATGACCGGCATTGCCGGACGCCAGGCCTGCATGGATCCCACCGGCGCTGCGCGCGAGAGCGCGATGCGGGTGAGATCGCCGCCGCGCCTGTTGTGCTCGCCGAGAAGCAGTGCCTCCATCTCCAGCGTCACCGCGTTGGCGACCAGGCGGCCGCCGGTACGCAGCGCCTTGATCGCCTTGTCCAGCACCCCGGCATCGCTGCCGCCGCCGCCGATGAAGATGGCGTCGGGCGTCTCCAGTTTCGCCAGCGCCTTCGGCGCAGAGCCCTCGATCACGACAAGGCCGGGCACGCCGCAGTGGGACGCGTTGCGGCGGATACGGGCGGCGCGCTCCTTGTCGGCTTCGATGGCAATCGCCCGCATCGAAACATGCGCCAGCATCCATTCGATGCCGATGGAGCCCGAGCCGGCGCCGATGTCCCACAGCAGTTCCCCGCGCCGGGGCGCCAGCGCCGACAGCGTGATGGCGCGGATCTCGCGCTTGGTGATCTGGCCGTCATGCTCGAACAGATGGTCGGCAAGGCCGGTGGTCAAAGGCAGGATGCGCGCATCCGGTGTCGGTTCAATTTCGAGCGCCAGCACGTTGAGCGGGTTGATGTTTTTGAGATCGAAGGCATCGGCGCGAACAGTGCGGCGCGTTTCGTCGGAACCGCCGAGCGCTTCGAGGATCGTCAGCCGCGAAGGACCGAAGCCGAGTTCGTCGAGCAGTGCGGCGATGGCCGCCGGCGCCTCGCCGTCGGATGTGAGCGCCAGGATGCGCGCGCCAGGGTGGAGTGCCGGCCGGATCAGGTCGATCGGGTGGCCATGGAGCGAGATGGTCTCGACATCCTGCAGTGCCCAACCCAGGCGGGAGGCTGCCAGCGACAGCGACGACGGCGCCGGCAGGACCAGCATTTGGTCCGGCCTCACCTTGCGCGCCAGAGTGACGCCGACGCCATGGAAGAACGGGTCGCCGGAAGCAAGCACGCAGACGTTGCGGCCTTTCAACGCCAGCACATCGCGCATTTCGGCGTCGAATGGCGTCGGCCAGGCGCGGCTCTCGCCCTTGGCCAGGGATGAGACCAGCGCCAGGTGCCGCTTGCCGCCGAAGATGACTGCGGCCTCGGCGATCCTGCGCTTGGCCTCGTCGCCGAGACCCGCTACACCGTCCTCGCCGATGCCAACGATGGTCAGCCATTTTTGGGTGAGCTTGGCGCCGCGCGGACCCTTAGCAGGCATGATGACCCACCGTATCCTGATCCTTGGCGGAACGACGGAAGCCCGGCAACTGGCGGGCAAGCTGGCTCGTCGGGCGGATTTCTCGGTCACGCTGTCGCTTGCCGGCCGCACCGAAAGCCCTGTTGCGCAAGGCGTGCCGGTGCGCATGGGCGGCTTCGGCGGCGCGGAAGGGCTGGCTGCCTATCTCGGCCGGGAACACGTGCACCTGCTGATCGACGCCACGCATCCTTACGCGGCGCGCATCTCGGCCAACGCCGCTGAGGCGGCACGGCAAGCCGGCGTGCCGATCCTCGCCCTGCGTCGTCCCGGCTGGGAGCCTGTGGCGGGCGATCGCTGGACACTGGTCGACAATGTCGCTGAAGCGGCGAGGGCGCTTGGTGCGGCACCGCGACGTGTCTTCCTGGCGATCGGCCGGCAGGAGGCCGGCGCCTTCGAGGCAGCTCCGCAGCACTTGTACCTCATCCGCAGCGTCGATCCGGTCGAGCCGAAGCTCGCGGTGCCGGATGCGGTCTACCTGCTGGCGCGCGGGCCGTTTCCTGAGGCGGACGAACGGGCGCTGCTCGAAAAGCATGGCATCGATGCCGTTGTCTCGAAGAACAGCGGCGGCGAGGCGACCTATGGCAAGATCGCCGCGGCCCGGGCGCTCGGCATCGAGGTGGTGATGGTGCGCCGGCCGCCCTTGCCGGACGTTCCTTCGGCCGAGTCCGTCGATCAGCTGGCGGTAATCGTCGATCATTTTTTCGATCCCGTCGCCGAGCGCGGCGTGTAGACAAGCGTGGGCCGCTCGCCGCGCTTGATGATGCGGGTCTCGGGCGAGCCGATGATGATGCAGGTGGCCATGTCGGCCTTTTCCGCGTCGGCATCGGCCAGCAGATAAACCTCGATGCGCTCATCCGGCCGGCCCGCGGCGCGGCCGAAGATCACCGGCGTGGTGCCGGGCAGGATCGCTTTCAGGCATTCGAAAGCGCGGCCGAGCTGCCAGGGCCGCGCCTTGCTGATCGGGTTGTAGAGCGCGATGACGAAACCGGCGCCGGCGGCAGCAAGCAGGCGCAGCTCGATCAGATCCCACGGTTTCAGATTGTCGGAGAGCGAGATGGCGCAGAAATCATGACCGAGCGGCGCGCCGATGCGAGCGGCGACCGCAAGCATGGCGGTGACGCCGGGCACTACCGCGAGGTCGATCGCACGCCATTCTGCCGGTCCGGCTTCGATCGCCTCGCAGACGGCTGCCGCCATGGCGAACACCCCGGGATCGCCGCCGGAAACGACGGCGACATTGTGGCCTTCGGCGGCCTTGGCCAGCGCCTCGTTGGAGCGGGCGAGCTCCTCGCGGTTGTCAGAGGCGATGCGGATCTGGTCCTCTCGCAGCTCGAGCCGGTCGAGATAGGGCTTGTAGCCATAGAAGAAGGAAGCCTCGGCCACGGCACGGCTTGCCTCAGGCGTGACCTGGTCGGCGTTGCCGGGCCCGAGACCGATGACGGTGAGACGGCCGCTCATGGCTTTGCTCCGGGGGCTCCGGGACGGGCGGACCAGCCGGCGACCAGAACGATGGCGAAATAGGGCGCCTTGTCGTCCGGCTTTTCGGCGAGCCGCATGGAGACGCTGCCTGGCATGGTGCCGCGCTCGACATAGACCGCCTTCGCCAGCTTGCCGGTCGCTTCCAGTGCGCGCCGGATCTTTGGCAGGTTGCGGCCGACTTTCATGATCACGGCGGCATCGGTGTCGGCCAGCCGTCGCGTCAGCTCGAACTCGCTCATCGTGCCCGGCAGCACGGTCAGCACGTCGTCGCCCTGCACGATCGGCAGGCCGGTGGCCGACCAGCAGCCGGACATGGCGGTGATGCCGGGAATGACCTCGGTCGGGAAGCGGTGGGCCAACCGGACATGCAGATGCATGTAGGAGCCGTAGAAGAGCGGATCGCCTTCCGACAGCACCGCAACCATCCTGCCGGCGCTGAGATGCCCGGCGACCTGTTCGGCCGATTGCTCATAGAAATCCGTGATCTGCGAACGGTAGTCGTCGTGATCCTTGTCGATCTCCGTCGTCACCGGATAGAGCAGCGGCAGCTCGATCATATCCGGCCGGAAGCGCGCCTCGACGATCGCGCGCGCGTTGCTGTTGTTGCCGCGCTTGGCGAAATAGGCGACCACGTCGGCTTCGGCCAGCGCGCGCGCTGCCTTCAGCGTCAAAAGCTCCGGATCGCCGGGTCCGGTGCCGACGCCGACGAGGCGGCCTTTCACAATCGCGTTCACAGTCCCGGCCTCGCCAATGCGTTGAGCGCGGCGGCCGTCATGGCGCTGCCGCCCAGCCTGCCGCGCACGATGGCATAGGGCACGCCGTATGAATTCTCGGCCAGCGCATCCTTGGATTCGGCAGCCCCCACGAAACCGACCGGCATGCCGATGATCGCCGCCGGCTTCGGCGCGCCGTCGCGCAGCTTTTCGAGCAGATAGAAGAGCGCGGTCGGCGCATTGCCGATGGCGACGACCGATCCGGCCATGCGCTCGCCCCAGAGGTCGATCGCGGCGGCCGAGCGCGTGTTGCCGATTTCCTTGGCGATCTCGGTGGTGCGCGGGTCGCGCAGCGTGCAGATCACCTTGTTGCCGGCAGGCAGCCGAGCGCGCGTGACGCCGTGGGAGACCATCTCGGCATCGCAGAAGATCGGCGCGCCGGCGGCAAGGGCGGTCCGCGCAGCGGCAACGAAACCGCTGGAGAAGATGAAATGGCTGGCGGCCTCGACCTGGCCGCAGGCATGGATCATGCGGATCGCGACATCGGCTTCCGCCTCTGAAAAGCGCGACAGATCCGTCTCGGCGCGGATGATGGCGAAAGAGCGCTCGTAGATCGCCATCCCGTCATGGATATAGTCGTAGGCGGCCATTTTCAGTTCCGTCGATAGAGTTCAGCGATGTCGGCCGCGCCCAGCCTTGCCAAGCAGGCGGCGGCAGTCTCGCCGGGATGGCGTGCGTTGGCGATCGCCGCCGCAATACTGGCGACCCCGCGCGCGGCGTCATAGCCCGGCCTGTATCCGGCAGGAAGGGCCTTTGCCGTCCCGTCCACGACAAGTCCGGCTCCTTTTTCGTCGCCGACCAGGGTCAGCGCCGCCCGCCCAGGATGGGCGCAGCCCTTGGCGCAGCCGGAGATGTGCAGGGTGAGCGAGGTATCGAACAGGTCGGCGCTTTCCTTTGCGATCGCCTCCGCGATGGCGCGGGTGGCGATGCGGCCAGAAGCGCAGGCCGGCGCACCCGGGCAGGCGGCGATGCGGGTGCGTGGGTCGGCTGGGTCGGTGACCAAGCCGAGGGCGGATGCAGCGGCTTGGAGCGTCGGGCACGCGGAAGAGGAGAGGCCGAGGAAAAGCAGGGCGCGGCCGGGCGCGGGGCGGATTTCGGACGAGCCGAGGTTCGCGGCCTGTTTGGCAAGGTTGATAAGATTCTGCGCCGGCATGCTGCCGAAGGGCAGGCCGATGCCGAGAGCGTGGTTGTCCGCGAGACCGAAGGTGCCAATGGGATTTCTCGCAGGCCGGCGTTCCTGCGCACCCCCCTCTGTCCTGCCGGACATCTCCCCCGCAAGGGGGGAGATTGCTCCCTCATTTCGGCCTTCGCTAATCGCCAGCGACGCAAGAAAGGAGCCGTCGGCGGAACTGCCGATCTCCCCCCTTGCGGGGGAGATGTCCGGCAGGACAGAGGGGGGTGGGACGGAGTGCCAGCTTGCGAGCGAGTTGAGCTGTCTCTCCGACAAATGCCGCGTATGGACCTCACGGCCTTTTTCAGCAACCATCCGGAGTGCTGCAACAGTGATGTCCTGGGCAGCATCTTCTTCGACCACCGCGAGCGGCTTTGCACTGCGCTCATCGCCGGCAACCGACACGCTCCAGTGGACGCCCGCTGTGGCCCGCACCGCCTTCAGCCTCACATCGGCCGTCAGCGCATCCATGCCCAACTGCCCGCCGCCGTCGACAACCACCGACACCTTCGGCCCCAGTCGCGGCGTCAGCCCAGCCTCCTCGATCGCCGCCCTGACCCGCTCGGCCAGCGGGCGCGGGTCGGCGATCTCGCGCGGATCGATGCCCGCCAACGGTCCGATCTCGACAGGCACGCCCGTGCGCACCGCAATGCCAAGTGCATCCACCTCCGCCGCCAGCAGCCGCGCGCTTTCCGCCGTCAGGCCGCGGATCTGCAGGCTGCCGCGGGCGGTCACTTCCATGATGCCGTTGCCGTGGCGCAGGGCGGATTCGCAGAGTCCGATCAGCGACTTGGGCGAAAGTCCTCCAGCGACTGGATTGAGCCGCACCAGAAGCCCATCGCCGGTCTGCATCGGCGCACTGAGGGCAGGGCAGGCGCCGCGTCGGGAAAATGCGTTCATGCCGCCACTCCTTGCGCCTCGGCGATCAAGGCGGTGAGATCGTCGTCGATGGAGTTGCGAAGCGGATGCCAAAGCCCGCGCCGCCGCGCCGACAAGAACCGCTCGGCGATGACCTTCGCAGCGGCCGGGTTCTCGCGCAGCAGGAAGGCGCGGACTTCCGCGTCTCCGAGATAGGCGTTGTGCACGGCTTCGATCAGCGAGCCCGAAATGGCATGCGTGGTCTCGGCGAAGCCGATGAGACGGTCGACCGTCTCGGCGAATTCAGAGGCGCCGCGTGGACCGTGGCGCATCTGGCCAGCGATGAAGCGCGGGTTGACGGCGCGCGCTCGCACCACTCTGGCTACGGCCTCGCCGACCGAACGCGGCTTCGGCTTCTTCGGATCGGTCGTGTCGAGCACGATGACATCGGCATTCCTGCCGAGCGCGGCAAGCGCCGCCGAAAATCCGCCTATAAAGGCGACATCCGCCGAGCCTTCGAGGATGTCACGGCCGGGATCGTCGCCGGTGTGAACGAGGAGATCGGCTTCGGCGATGCGATCCTCGAAGGCGCCGGGGGCGGAAATCGCTTCGCCGTCGGCGCCGCCATAGGCGTGCGAGGTGGCCTCGAGATAGGCGCGGCCGATCTCCTCGCGCACGCCCCATTCGCCGCGCGACAGCAGATCCTCGACGCCGGCTCCATAGGTGCCGGGCGAGGTGCCGAAAATGCGCGGACCGACCTTGCCCGCGGCGCGGGTCGCGGCGGCGAGGGGATTTTCGGTATCATCCTCGTCACGGCTGGCAACCGCGCTGGCGGCGGCGTCGATCAGCGCGATCTGGGTCGGGAACATGTCGCGGAACAGGCCGGAAATGCGCCAGGTAACGTCGACGCGCGGGCGGCCGAGCGCTGCCGGCGGCAGCACCTCGATGCCGGTGACGCGCCCCGTCGCGGCATCCCACTGCGGTCGGCAGCCCATCAGCGCCAAGCCTTGCGCGATCTCTTCGCCGCCGGTGCGCAGCGAGGCCGAGCCCCAAAGGTCGATGACCAGCGAGCGCGGCCAGTCGCCATGGCTCTGCATATAGCTGCGCACGACTTCTTCCGCCGCTACCTGGCCGAGATCATAGGCGGTTGGTGTTGGCATGGTGCGCGGGTCGGAGGTGAAGAGGTTACGGCCGGTGGGCAGCACGTCGGAACGGCCGCGCGCCGGCGCGCCGGCCGGCCCGGCCTTGACGTGGCGGCCGTCGAGCGCGGCAAGCAGGGCAGCCTTTTCGGCCTCCGCGCTTTTCTTCCGCAGCGGATCGGCTTCGTCTTCCGGCGCGCGGCCGTAGACATGCAGCCCGTCCTTCACCGCGAAATCCTTGAGGTCGCAGAGCCAGGCGTCGATGCGGCGCAGCGCCTCGTCCGGCGCATCGGTGCCGGCAACGCCGGCTTCCGCTGCAAGTCCGGACTTCTGTGCGGTCTCGACGATCAGCTTGGCCAGGCGATCGCGGCGGCGGCGGTCGAGCCCATCGGCCTGCGCATATTCGTCGACCAGCCGCTCGAGCCTCTGTTGCGCCTCGTCGAGCCCGGCGCCGGTCAGTGGCGGCGGCAGATGACCGAGCGTGACGGCCGAAATGCGGCGCTTGGCCTGCGCGGCCTCGCCGGGATTGGAGACGATGAAAGGATAGATGACCGGCAACGAGCCGGTGACGATCTCGGGAAAGCAGGTGTCGGAAAGCGCGACCGTCTTGCCCGGCAGCCATTCGAGCGTGCCGTGGGCGCCGACATGGACGATGGCATCCACGCCGAGCGATTTCCGCAGCCAGAGGCCGAAGGCGATCAACTCGTGGCGGGGCGGCAGGGTCGGGTCATGGTAGTCGGCGCGGCGGTCGGCCGAGCGGCCGCGATCGGGGGCCAAGGCGACGGTGACGTTGCCGAAGGTGGCGGCGCGGAAGGGGAAAGTTGTCAAGGTCGCCGCTTGAACACCCCCCTCTGTCCTGCCGGACATCTCCCCCACAAGGGGGGAGATTGTGCTCTCATTTCTGCTTTCGCCAACCTCCACCGTTGCAAGGGCGAGCGGAGCGCTCGAGCTGCTAATCTCCCCCCTTGCGGGGGAGATGTCCGGGAGGACAGAGGGGGGTGCCTCGCGCAGCCCTGTCCCGTCTTCCGCCTTACCCCATGCCGCATCTACAGCATCGATAGCCGCCGTCGGCAATCCAGTTGCGAAGGAGAGGTAGTCGTCCAGGCTCAACTCGTGCTCAGCAACCTCCAACGCGTTCAGCAATTCACGCGGCGATTGCGGAATCTCTTCAACCGCATAGCCCTGTTCTTTCAGGTCATGCAGCATGGCGAGCACGCTCGACGGCACATCAAGCCCAACGGCATAGCCTGTACGCCCTGGCGCGCTCGGATAGTCGGGGATCAGGATCGCCAGCTTGCGCTCGGCTCGCGCCGTCTGCTGCAGGCGAATGGACGCCGCGATGCGCTTGGCGACCTGTGCGACACGGTCAGCCTCCGGCCGGTTGGCGAAGGCGCGGAAGGCCAGCGCGGGGTCGGTTTCAACCTCGCCCTTGAAGGAAATCGCGCCGGCGAGGATGCGGCCGTCGAGTTCGGGCAGAACGACATGCATGGCAAGGTCGGCGGGCGCCAGGCCGCGCTGGTTCTTCTCCCAGACCTCGCGCCTCGTCGTGGCGACGATGACCTGGAAGACCGGCACGCCGGCGCGGTCGAACAGGGTTTCCGAGCCAGGCTCGGCGCCGGAGGCAAAGGCGGTGGCGGTGATGACGGCGGCAGGGTTCAGCGATGCGAGGGCGGTTTCGACAAAGGCCAAGGACGCCGGATCCTTAAGGCTGGAAACGAAGATCGGCACTGGCTCCATGCCCTGCGAGCGTAGTGCGTCAACGAGTGCGTCGATTGGCGCAATATCTGCCGCGAGCAGCATCGAACGGTAGAACAGGATCGGGATGATAGGGGAGCCGAGATTGTCGGCGCCGAGTTCCTTCACACCCCCCTCTGGCCTGCCGGCCATCTCCCCCGCAAGGGGGGAGATTGAGTTGTCATTGATGCTTTCGCCAATCACAGACGTCGCAGGAGGTTTTGTCGTCGATTTTTCAGAAAAGGCGACGGAGCCGGTGACGGCTGATCTCCCCCCTTGCGGGGGAGATGTCCGGCAGGACAGAGGGGGGTGCGAAGGAACGCCGACGTTTGAAAGGTCCGGCCTCTCCACGACGCCCAGTCCAGCTTGATAGTACCCCGCCTTCGGCACTTCAACCGGCTCGGTCACCGCCGCGTCCGACCCCGCCAGCCGCGCCAACCTCTTCACCAGCGCGCTCATATTGGCCGGGCCGCCTTCGCGGAAATAGCCGAGCAGGGCGTCGAGCTCGGCGCGCGGCAGGGTCGAGCCTTCGATCAGTCGCTGGTCCTCGTTATGGCTTTCGCCCGGCAGCAGCGCCAGCTTGATGCCGCGCTCGCGCGCGACCGCCGCAAGCTGGTCGCAGCCGTAGCGCCACCAGTCGTAGCCGCCGAGGATGCGGACGAGAACGACTTTGGCATGGCGGGCGACGCTGTCGATCCAGAGATCGACCGACATCGGATGGCGCAGATCGCGCAACGCGGCCAGCCGCATCGACGGCAGCCGTTCGGCGTCAGTCTTCCAGGCTGCGGCCAGTCCGGCGAGATCGCTGTCGGTGAAGGACAGCGCCACGACATCCGCAGGCGTCTGCCTGAGATCGATCGGCTCGGCGAGATCGTCGAGCGAGGAGGATGTCGTGGTGAGGATATGCATCGCTTTTCGCGTTGGCCTCAGCCGGCAAGGATACGCTCGACCGCCGGGCGGTTCAGCCCCTTGAGCCCGATGACGACGAGCCGCGAGCGGCGGTCGTCCTCAGCCGTCCAGGCGCGGTCGTAATAGTGGTTGACGCGCGGGCCGACGGCCTGGAGCAGCAGCCGCATAGGCTTGTCCCCGACCTCGACGAAGCCTTTGACGCGCAGCACGTTTTCCTGCTCGGCGGCAAGGGCGACGCGCTTTGCCAGCTCGTCCGGATGCGAAATCGATGGGATATCGATAACGAAGGAGTCAAAATCGTCATGCTCGTGGTCGAGCTCGTCGTCGTGATGCGTCTTGCGGTTCTCGATATCGTCCTCGACGGCGAGGCCGAGGCCGAGCAGCACCGACGGATCGACCTTGCCGTGCGTGGTCGGCACGACCTTCACGGCGCGCGCTACATGCTCGCCGATGACGGCATTGGCACGGGCCGAGCCCGCCGCATCCATCAGGTCGCTCTTCGACAGGATGATCAGGTCGGCGCAGGCGATCTGGTCCTCGAACACCTCCTCGACCGGATCGTCATGGTCGAGCGAATCGTCCGCGGCGCGCTGCGCCTGCAGGGCGTCCATATCGGAGGCGACGCGGCCGTCGGCCAGTGCCGGGCCATCGACCACGGCGATGACGCCATCGACCGTCACGCGGCTCTTCACTGTCGGCCACTGGAAAGCCTGGACGAGCGGCTTCGGCAAAGCGAGGCCGGAGGTCTCGATCAGGATGTGGTCGACCTTCGGCGTGCGCGACAGGATCTGATCGAGCGCCGGCACGAAATCGTCGGCGACGGTGCAGCAGATGCAGCCATTGGCGAGCTCGACGATGTTTTCCTCCGGGCAGGTGTCGATGCCGCAGCCTTTCAGGATCTCGCCGTCGATGCCGACATCGCCGAACTCGTTTACGATGATCGCCAGCCGCTTGCCCTTGGAATTTTCGAGCAGGTTGCGGATCAGCGTCGTCTTGCCGGCGCCGAGAAAGCCGGTGACGACGGTGCAGGGAACACGGGAGAAGTTGCCGGACGAATCTGGGGCGTTCATGGTCAGTCTTTCAGCATGTCGAGGGGAGGGACGCGGGCAACCAGGCCACGCTTGAGGGAATCTGGCCGGCCACGCCAGGGAATGAGGCCGTCGGTCGAGGTAGCAAAGAGTTTTGCGCCGGCGACGAGATCTGGGCCGCTGGTCGTGTCCAAGTCGCCGAAGACGTAGCTCCAGCAGCCGTCGCGAAGCAGTGCGGCGCTCAGGCGGCGCTTGCAGTTGCCGAGGCATTCGACGGTGCGGATGCGGATCTCCTGGCCCGAAGCGGCGCGGCGTGCGTCCGCGGCAAGGAGTGTGCCTGCGCGCGGATGCGCGTCCGAGCCGGTTTCGTCGCGGCAAGAGGAGCAGACGATGACGGTTACTTCCGCCAACGCGTAGCCGGGCTCGGATGGAATGTCCGCGATATTAGCCGGAAGACTGTCGTTGCGATCCAAAACCAGGCTCCTTGCCCGGAAAACCCGCCGGACGATCGGATACTTAAAGTCTCAGACGGCAGGTCTCCTGGCTCGCGGGTCATCGCCTTGGCGCCGCCTTCCCGGGAATATCCCAGTGGCTTTCGGCTGAGGCTCATCGCTCACAGTTGCGGGGACAGCCGCGGATTTGGGCTTTTTGCCCGCACCGCATTCCCTCTTGGCTCCTCCCTTTGCCGGGAGAAGACCGTCTGTGGCGGATTTAGGCTTAGAGCTATCCGGCTGTCAACGCGCGGCTACGACACCGAAATGTCGGCCAGCGCCGGGCCGAGGTCGCCGGCCGGCGCGACTTCGATGCGCTCCAATCCAAGCCAGCCCTGCATCTGCTTCAGTTCCTCGACGAGCTGCGCGGCCGTCTCCGGCGGCGCTCCGGCCTCAGCATAGGCGGCGTGGACACGGAGAACACTTGCAGGGCGGTCGGCTCTCAGATCGACACGGGCGACGATCCGGTCGCCAAGGAGGAAGGGCAGCACGTAATAGCCATACTGGCGCTTTTCGGCCGGCGTATAGATCTCGATGCGGTAGCGGAAGCCGAACAGCTTTTCCGTCCGAGTGCGCTCGAAGACGACGGGATCGAAAGGAGCAAGCAGGGCACGCGCCGCGATCCGGCGCGGAAAGCGGGCATCCTTGTGGAGATAGGCGGTCTTATCCCAACCTTCGACGCGCACCGGCAGCAGCTCGCCCGCCTCGACCAGTTCCTCGATGCGGTCTTTGGTGTCGCCCGGCGCCAGGCGGAAATAGTCGCGCAGGTCGCCATACGTGGCGATGCCATGGGCGCGCGCGGACATGCGCAGCAATTCGCGGTGCGCGTCCTCGACGGAGGGCACGGGCAGATCCAGCACAGACTGTGGCAGAACACGCTCCGGCAGATCGTAATAGCGCTCGAAGCCGCGCCGGTAGGCGGTGGTGATGCGCCCGGCCCAGAACAGCCATTCGAAGGCATGCTTGGCCTCGCTCCACCCCCACCAGCCGCCGTTGCCCTTGTGGCCTTCGATGTCGGAGGCGGCGATCGGTCCGCGTTCGGCTACCTCTTTATAAATCTCGTCGATCATCTCCTTGCGCTCGCGGCCCCACTTGGCGAGGCCGAGATACATCTCCTCGCCGCGTTCGGCGCGCTGCATGCGCCAGCGCATCAGCGGATAGGTCTCAACCGGCAGGAAAGAGGCTTCATGCGCCCAATATTCGAAGACGGCGCGCTTGCGGGTGCGTGCGGCATTGTCGAGCAGCGCCAGCGGGTAAGGGCCGAGACGCGAATAGAGCGGCATGTAATGGGCGCGCACCACCGCGCTGACAGAATCGATCTGGAGCAGGCCGGTCCGGGAGAGCACGCGGGCGAGGTGCCGGCGGTTGGGCTCGCCGGCCGGGCGAGGGTCGGTGAAGCCCTGCGCACCGAGCGCGATGCGCCTGGCCATGGCGAGCGAAATCGTTTCCTTCATCAGGCTATCCCGTTACCCCTGATCCTTTGCCGGCATTTCCAGCGGGCGATTCATGTCATGCTAGCAGGCAAATGGCGGGAGATATGTCAGGAGAGAAAAGTGGAGTAAAAAACGAAGGAAATCAAACAGGAGCGGATCGGACCAGTTTCTTCGGATATGGCGCCCAGGGCCGGATTTTGAACAAGGTTTGACTTGCGTCGCTGAAACCGCTGCGCTAACCCTCGCCGCGTCGCAGCATAGGCCACCTAAAACGGTTCAGCGGTTAATCTGTCACGCTTCCGCATTAGAGTCCGTTGCTGTAATCAAAGTGAATTGGCCGCCAACGGAAAGCCGCCGCATGAGCGCACTCCTAAGTTCGTATCTGCCCATCGTCCTCTTCATCGCAGTGGCGATGGTCGTCGGTCTGGCGCTGATCATAGCGCCGTTCCTGGTGGCCTACCGCAGCCCCGACCCGGAAAAGCTTTCCGCCTATGAATGCGGGTTCAACTCGTTCGACGACGCCCGCATGAAATTCGACATCCGCTTCTATCTGGTGTCGATCCTGTTCATCATCTTCGATCTTGAGGTCGCCTTCCTGTTTCCGTGGGCGGTGTCCTTCTCCAAGGTCGGCATGCTCGGCTTCTGGTCAATGATGGTGTTCCTGGCGGTGCTGACCGTCGGCTTTGCCTATGAATGGAAAAAAGGAGCGCTGGAATGGGATTGAACGACAGTTCAGGCACCCTCGTCGCGCCGAAGCCCAAGGGCATCATCGACCCCAACACCGGCAGGCCGGTGGGGGAGGACGATCCCTTCTTCCTCGAAATCAACAATGAGCTGGCAGACAAGGGTTTCCTCGTCACCTCGACTGAAGCGCTGATCACCTGGGCGCGCAGCGGCTCGCTGATGTTCATGACTTTCGGTCTCGCCTGCTGCGCGGTCGAGATGATCCACACCTCGATGCCGCGCTACGACAGCGAGCGCTTCGGCGTCGCGCCGCGGGCGTCTCCGCGCCAGTCCGACATCATGATCGTCGCCGGCACGCTGACCAACAAGATGGCGCCGGCGCTGCGCAAGGTCTACGACCAGATGCCGGAGCCGCGCTACGTCATCTCGATGGGCTCTTGTGCCAATGGCGGCGGCTACTACCATTATTCCTATTCGGTGGTGCGCGGCTGCGACCGCATCGTACCGGTCGACATCTATGTACCCGGCTGCCCGCCGAGCGCGGAAGCGCTGCTCTACGGCATTCTTCTGTTGCAGAAGAAGATCCGCCGCACCGGCACGATCGAACGGTGAACCAATGGCCCTGGCGTTGAACGAACTCTCCACCTATCTCGGCGAGAAGCTGGCCGGCCGCATCGGCGAAACGGTGCTTGCCTATGGCGAGCTGACGGTTTCGATCGAGCCCGGCAACCTGATCGAGGTGGCGACCTTCCTGCGCGACGATCCGCGCTGCCAGTTCATCTCGATCATCGACGTCTGCGGCGCGGACTATCCGTCGCGGGCCAAGCGCTTCGATGTCGTGTATCACCTTCTGTCGCCGAAGCAGAATGGGCGCATCCGGCTCAAGGTTCAGGCTGACGAGGAGACGCTGGTGCCGTCGCTGACCGCCGTCTATCCCGGTGCCGACTGGTACGAGCGCGAAACCTACGATCTCTATGGCGTGCTCTTCTCCGGCCATCCGGATCTGCGCCGTATCCTCACCGACTACGGTTTTGACGGGCATCCGCTGCGTAAGGATTTCCCGCTGACCGGCTTCGTCGAAGTGCGCTACGACGACGAGGCCAAGCGGGTGATCTACGAGCCGGTCGAGCTCAAGCAGGAATTCCGCAATTTCGATTTTCTTTCTCCTTGGGAAGGGACGGACTACGTCCTACCGGGGGACGAAAAAGCCAAGACGAATTGAGGCGCCAGAATGGCTGAGACCTCCGTCCGCAATTTCAACATTAACTTTGGGCCTCAACACCCTGCAGCGCATGGCGTTTTGAGGTTGGTGCTTGAGCTCGACGGCGAGGTGGTCGACCGCGTCGATCCGCATATCGGCCTGCTCCATCGCGGCACCGAGAAGCTGATCGAGGCCAAGACCTATCTGCAGGCCGTGCCCTATCTCGACCGGCTCGACTATTGCGCGCCGATGAACCAGGAGCACGCCTTTGCTTTGGCCGCCGAGCGGCTGCTCGGCATCGAGGTGCCGAAGCGCGGCCAGCTGATCCGGGTGCTCTATTCCGAGATCGGCCGCATCATGTCGCACATCCTCAATGTGACGACGCAGGCGATGGACGTCGGCGCGCTGACCCCGCCGCTGTGGGGCTTCGTCGAGCGCGAAAAGCTGATGGTATTTTATGAGCGCGCCTCCGGCTCGCGCATGCATGCGGCCTATTTCCGGCCTGGCGGCGTGCACCAGGATCTGCCGCAGAAGCTGATCGAGGACATCGGCAAGTGGATCGACCCGTTCCTGAAGTCGATCGACGACCTCGACGCGCTGCTCACGCCCAACCGCATCTTCAAGCAGCGCAATGTCGACATCGGCACGGTGTCGCTGGCCGACGCCTGGGCCTGGGGCTTTTCGGGCGTGATGGTGCGCGGCTCGGGCGCTGCCTGGGACCTGCGCAAGGCGCAGCCCTATGAATGCTATTCCGAGATGGATTTCGACATCCCGATCGGCAAGAACGGCGACTGCTACGACCGCTATCTCGTGCGCATGGAAGAGATGCGCCAGTCGGCGAAGATCATGCGTCAGTGCGTCGATCTGTTGCTCGGCAAGGAAAGCACTGGCCCGGTATCGAACCTCGACGGCAAGGTGGTGCCGCCGAAGCGCGCGGCAATGAAGCGCTCCATGGAAGCGCTCATCCATCACTTCAAACTCTATACCGAGGGCTATCGTGTGCCGGCCGGCGAGGTCTATGCGGCCGTGGAAGCGCCCAAGGGCGAGTTCGGCGTCTATCTCGTCTCCGACGGCACTAACAAGCCCTATCGCTGCAAGCTGCGCGCGCCCGGTTTCGCGCATTTGCAGGCCATGGATTTCCTGTGCCGCGGCCACATGCTGGCCGACGTCACCGCCGTGCTTGGCTCCCTCGACATCGTGTTTGGTGAGGTCGATCGCTAAATGTCAGTCCGCCGTCTCGCAGATGCCAGCGTCCAGCCAGCCTCCTTCGCCTTCAACAAGGCGAATGCGGCGGCAGCCAAGCAGTGGATCAAGAAATATCCGAAGGGACGCGAGCAGTCGGCCATCATCCCGTTGCTGATGCTGGCGCAGGAACAGGAAGGCTGGGTGACGAAGGCGGCGATCGAGGCGATCTCCGACATGCTCGGCATGCCGCGCATCCGCGGCCTGGAGGTCGCGACCTTCTACACGCAATACCAGCTCAATCCGGTCGGCACCCGCGCTCATATCCAGGTCTGCGGCACCACGCCCTGCATGCTGCGCGGTTCGGAAGCGCTGATGGATGTCTGCCGCTCGAAGATCCATCAAGACCAGTTCCACACCAACGAGAAGGGCACGCTGTCGTGGGAGGAGGTCGAATGCCTCGGCGCCTGCGTCAACGCGCCGATGGTGATGATCTTCAAGGACACTTTCGAGGACCTGACACCAGAGCGGCTGGCCGAGATCATCGATCTCTATGAAGCCGGCAAGGGTGCCACGGTAAAGCCCGGGCCGCAGAATGGCCGCACCGGCTCGGAGCCAGCTTCGGGTCTTACGACGCTGAAGAGCGAGAAGGCGATCCTCAAGTCCACGCGCGATAAGGAAGCCAGGGCGGCGTCGAAGGCGGCCAGGGAAGCCGCCGCGGCTCCGGCCTCCGCATCAGCCGCCGCTGTATCGCAGGCACCTGCCGCGCCGGCGCCATCGGCCCCGATCGGGCCTTCGAAAACCAGCAAGCCGAAGACGGATGCGCCAGAAACCAGTCCGGCGCTGAAGACGCCGTCGCCGGTCAAAGTCTCGCCGGCCACCGAGAAGGCGGCCAGCGTCAGGGCGCCGCGGCATTCGGCCGCCAACGCCAACCAGGCTTCGCCGGAAGTCGAGGGGGTTTCGAAGCCGCGCAGCGGACCGATGGCCAAGGCCGAGCCGGCTTCCGCCTTCAAGTCGCCCGAAACCAAGCAGCCAGCGGCCAAGACGGCGAAGCCGTCGCTCGATGACAAGAACCGTCCGGCCGGCATCGAGCGCCCGACAGCGGTCGACGATCTCAAGCTGATCTCCGGCGTCGGGCCGAAGATCGAGACCACCTTGCATTCGATAGGCATCTACACCTTTGCCCAGGTCGCCGCGTGGAAGAAGGCCGAGCGCGAATGGGTCGATGGCTATCTCAATTTCCGTGGCCGCATCGAGCGCGACGACTGGGTGAAGCAGGCCAAGGCGCTCGCCAAGGGCGGCGTCGCCGAATACATCCGCGTCTTCGGCAAGAAGCCGGTCTGAGGGACGAACAATGCTTCAGGACAAAGACCGCATCTTCACCAACATCTACGGCCTCTTCGACAAGTCGCTGGCCGGAGCGCAGGCGCGCGGTATCTGGGACGACACGCCCGGCCTCATCGCCAAGGGGCGCGACTGGATCGTCAACGAGATGAAGGCGAGCGGCCTGCGCGGCCGCGGCGGCGCCGGCTTCCCGACCGGCCTGAAATGGTCGTTCATGCCCAAGCAGAGTGACGGCCGGCCGGCCTATCTGGTCATCAATGCCGACGAATCGGAGCCTGGCACCTGCAAGGACCGCGACATCTTGCGCAACGATCCGCACACGCTGGTCGAGGGCGCGCTGGTCGCTGGCTTCGCCATGGGCGCGGTCGCGGCCTACATCTATGTGCGCGGCGAGTTCATCCGCGAGCGCGAGGCGCTGCAGCGGGCCATTGACGAGGCCTATGCGGCCAAGCTCATCGGCAAGAACAACACGTCCGGCTACAACTTCGACGTCTATATGCACCATGGCGCCGGCGCCTATATCTGCGGCGAGGAGACGGCGCTGCTCGAAAGCCTCGAAGGCAAGAAGGGCCAGCCGCGGCTGAAGCCGCCGTTCCCGGCCAATGTCGGCCTCTATGGCTGTCCGACCACGGTCAACAACGTCGAATCGATCGCCGTGGCGCCGACCATCCTGCGCCGCGGTGCCGCCTGGTTCTCCTCCTTCGGCCGGCCGAACAATGCCGGAACCAAGCTGTTCTGCGTCTCCGGCCACGTCAACAATCCGTGCACCGTCGAAGAGGCGATGTCGATCCCGTTCCGCGAGCTGATCGAGACGCATTGCGGCGGCATTCGCGGCGGCTGGGACAATCTGCTCGCCGTCATCCCGGGCGGCGCCTCGGTGCCGCTGGTGCCGGCGGCGCAGATCATGGACGCACCGATGGATTTCGATGCGCTGCGCGATCTCAAATCCGGCCTCGGCACCGCGGCCGTCATCGTCATGGATAAGTCGACCGATGTCGTGAAGGCAATCGCCAGGCTTTCCTACTTCTACAAGCACGAGAGCTGCGGCCAGTGCACGCCGTGCCGCGAAGGCACCGGCTGGATGTGGCGGGTGATGGAGCGGCTGGTACGCGGCGAGGCGCAGAAGCGCGAGATCGACATGCTGCTCGACGTCACCAAGCAGGTCGAGGGTCACACGATCTGCGCGCTGGGTGACGCGGCGGCCTGGCCGATCCAGGGCCTGATGCGGCACTTCCGCGGCGAGGTGGAACGCCGCATCGACGAGTTTTCGCGCAACGCGCACCGGGTCGAGCCGGTGATGGTGGCCGCGGAATAGGATTTGGAAATACGGGCATTGCCCGGGACGAAAAAGCAGGGGCGGGGCGTACGAAGAAACGACCAGGAGATGTCTATGGCGCCGTATTCGATAGCCTACCCGCTGATGCCTTATTGGGACCAACTCGAGAAGATGAACCAGGACCTGACCAAGATGATGCCGAAGGAGATGGCCAGCGCCGTCAATCTTATGGCGCATCCTGTCGCGGGCGTGGCTGCGATGTCGGCGGTGGGCATCGGTCTTGCCAACCATGCCTTGGGTGTCTGGATGGGCGCGCTCTCCGGCGCCGTCGAGGCCTCGCAGCGCATGTTCCAGCCGTTTCTCGACGATCTCGAGGCGCGGACGGAAGCCGCCAACAATTCGTCCAAGGCGCGCAAGGCGACCGAGACGCTGATCGCCGAGGCGCAGACTTTCGCCAGGGACGTGACCGACATCGCGGCGAACGCCACCGAGAAGGCGCTCGACGCCACAGGTGCCGACACGGTTGCCGGAACGGCCGCGACCGGGCTGATGCCGGAAGATTTCAGGCAGCCCAAGGCGATCGACAAGCCGGCGAAACCGTCCGACCTGAAGGCGATTTCCGGCATCGGGCCGAAGCTCGAGAAGGTTCTGAACGGTCTTGGCATCTGGTCCTACGACCAGATCGCCGCCTGGACATCGGAAGAGATCGCCTGGGTGGAGGATTACCTGTCGCTCGCCGGCCGCATCGGCCGCGACGACTGGACTGCCCAAGCGGCGGCGCTCGCCGCGAAGAATTAAGATGAAAATGCCGGGCGCGGCATCGGTCGCGCCCGGAACGAGATTGCGGGAAATCCGCGAGGGTTTGAGGCGAATGGCAAAGCTTAAGGTCGACGGGAAAGAGATCACGGTACCCGACCACTATACGCTGCTGCAGGCGGCCGAGGACGCCGGCGCGGAAGTGCCGCGCTTCTGCTTCCATGAGCGGCTGTCGATCGCCGGCAATTGCCGCATGTGCCTGATCGAGGTGAAGGGCGGCCCGCCCAAGCCGCAGGCTTCCTGCGCCATGGGTGTGCGCGACCTGCGCCCCGGCCCGAATGGCGAGCCGCCGGAAATCTTCACCAACACGCCGATGGTCAAGAAGGCCCGCGAAGGCGTGATGGAATTCCTGCTGATCAACCATCCGCTCGATTGCCCGATCTGCGACCAGGGCGGCGAATGCGACCTGCAGGACCAGGCGATGGCCTTCGGCGTCGATTCCTCGCGCTATCACGAGAACAAGCGCGCGGTCGAAGACAAGTATATCGGCCCGCTGGTCAAGACGGTGATGAACCGCTGCATCCACTGCACGCGCTGCGTCCGCTTCACCACCGAGGTCGCAGGCATTTCCGAGCTCGGCCTGATCGGCCGCGGCGAGGATGCCGAGATCACCACCTATCTCGAGCAGGCGATGACGTCGGAGCTGCAGGGCAACGTCATCGATCTCTGCCCGGTCGGCGCGCTGACCTCCAAGCCGTTCGCCTTCCAGGCGCGGCCGTGGGAACTGACCAAGACGGAATCGATCGACGTCATGGACGCCGTCGGTTCGGCGATCCGCGTAGACTCGCGGGGCCGTGAAGTGATGCGCATCCTGCCGCGTGTCAACGAAGCGGTGAACGAGGAGTGGATTTCCGACAAGACCCGCTTCATCTGGGACGGCCTGCGCACGCAGCGCCTCGACCGCCCTTACGTGCGCAAGAACGGCAAGCTCGTTCCGGCAAGCTGGGCCGAGGCCTTCGCGGCGATCAAGGACGAGGTGTCGAAGACCGCGCCCGAGCGCATCGGGGCGATTGCCGGCGACCTCGCCGCGGTCGAGGAGATCTACGCGCTCAAGCTTCTGATGGGCGCGCTCGGCTCGAAGAACATCGATTGCCGCCAGGATGGCGCAGCGCTCGATCCGTCGCTCGGCCGCGCCAGCTACATCTTCAACCCGACCATCGAGGGCATCGAGCAGGCCGATGCGGTGCTAATCATAGGTGCCAATCCGCGCTTCGAGGCCTCGGTGCTCAACGCCCGAATCCGCAAGCGCTGGCGCGTCGGCAACCTGCCGATCGGCGTCATCGGCGAGATCGGCGACACGCGCTATGACTACGAGCTCATCGGTGCCGGCCCGGAATCCCTGAAGGATCTGGCCGACGGCAACGGCAAGTTCTTCGAAGTGCTGAAGAAGGCGACGCATCCGCTGATCATCGTCGGCCAGGGTGCGCTGGCGCGTTCGGACGGCGCGGCCGTGCTTGGCCAGGCGGCCAAGCTGGCGATCGCCGTCAATGCGGTTACGGCGGATTGGAATGGTTTTGCGGTGCTGCATGATGCCGCGGCCAGAGTCGGCGGCCTCGATGTCGGCTTCGTGCCGGGCGAAGGCGGCAAGAATGTTGCCGGCATGCTTGGCGAGACGGATCTTCTGTTCCTGCTTGGCGCAGACGAGATCGACATGGCCAAGACCGGCGGCGCCTTCGTCGTCTATATCGGTACGCATGGCGATGCCGGCGCGCACCGCGCCAACGTCATTCTGCCGGCCGCGGCCTACACCGAAAAGTCCGGCACTTATGTCAACACGGAAGGCCGCGTGCAGCAGACCAACCGCGCCGGCTTCGCGCCCGGCGAGGCGCGCGAGGACTGGGCGATCCTGCGGGCGCTGTCGGATGTGCTCGGCAAGAAGCTGCAGTTCGATTCACTGGCGCAACTGCGCGCCAAGCTCTATGGCGAGCATCCGCATCTCGCTCGCGTCGATCAGGTTCTGGCCGGCAGCGCCGATGACGTGGCCAGGGCGGCGAAGCTCGGCGGGCGATTGAACAAGGGCGCCTTCACCTCGTCGGTGAAGGATTTCTACCTGACCAACCCGATCGCGCGGGCCTCGGCCGTGATGGCTGAATGCTCGGCGCTGGCCAAGAGCGGCTTCAAGCAGGCGGCGGAATAAGCATGGACACCTTCTTCTCCTTCTACGTGCTGCCGGCGCTGCTGATCCTTCTGAAATCGGTGGTGCTGATCGTCGTTCTTTTGATCTTCGTCGCCTATGTGCTCTACGCCGATCGCAAGATCTGGGCGGCGGTTCAGCTGCGCCGCGGCCCGAACGTCGTCGGCCCATGGGGCACGCTGCAGGCCTTTGCCGACCTCTTGAAGTTCGTGCTCAAGGAACCGGTGATCCCGTCCGGCGCCAACAAGGGCGTCTTCCTGCTGGCGCCGCTGGTGTCGGCGGTGCTTGCGATCTCGGCCTGGGCCGTCATTCCGGTCAATCAGGGTTGGGCTATCGCCAACATCAATGTCGGCATCCTCTATGTCTTTGCCATCTCCTCGCTCGAGGTCTATGGCGTGATCATGGGCGGCTGGGCGTCGAACTCGAAATATCCGTTCCTCGGCGCGCTGCGCTCGGCCGCGCAGATGGTGTCCTATGAGGTCTCGATCGGCTTCGTCATCGTCACCGTGTTGCTCACCGTCGGCTCGCTCAACCTTTCCGACATCGTGCTGGCGCAGCAGGATGGCCTCGGCACGCGGCTCGGCCTGCCCAACACCTTCCTCGACTGGCACTGGCTGTCGCTGTTCCCGATGTTCATCGTGTTCTTCATCTCGGCGCTGGCCGAGACGAACCGGCCGCCTTTCGACCTCGTCGAGGCGGAATCGGAACTCGTTGCCGGCCACATGGTAGAATATTCGTCGACGCCGTTCCTGCTCTTCTTCCTGGGTGAGTATGTCGCCGTCGTCTTGATGTGCGCGTTGGCCACCATCCTGTTCCTCGGCGGCTGGTTGCCACCGTTCAACTTCGCGCCCTTCACCTGGGTACCGGGACTGATCTGGTTCGTGCTCAAGGTCTGCCTGGTGTTCTTCATGTTCTCGATGGTGAAGGCGTTCGTGCCGCGCTACCGCTACGACCAGCTGATGCGGCTGGGCTGGAAGGTGTTCCTGCCGATCTCGCTGTTCATGGTGGTCGCCACCGCCGCCTTCCTCAAGATCACGGGATTTGCGTGATGTCCGCTCTTGCCCAAGCCGCAAAGGCCCTGCTGCTGAAGGATTTCGTCAGCGCCTTCTTCCTGTCGATGCGCCAGTTCCTGGCGCCGAAGGAGACGATCAACTATCCGCATGAGAAGGGGCCGACCAGTCCGCGCTTCCGCGGCGAGCATGCGCTGCGCCGCTATCCCAACGGCGAGGAACGCTGCATCGCCTGCAAGCTTTGCGAGGCGATTTGCCCGGCGCAGGCGATCACCATCGAGGCCGGCCCGCGCCGCAACGACGGCACGCGGCGCACCGTGCGCTACGACATCGACATGGTGAAATGCATCTATTGCGGCTTCTGCCAGGAAGCCTGCCCGGTCGACGCCATTGTCGAAGGGCCGAATTTCGAATTCGCGACCGAGACGCGCGAGGAGCTCTACTACAACAAGGAAAAGCTGCTCGCGAACGGCGATCGCTGGGAGCGGGAACTGGCGCGAAACATCGCGCTGGACGCGCCCTATCGCTGACATTTGACACATGGACGGGGCAGCGCGCCTCGTCCAGAGGATGATCCCGAAAAGTTGCAGACTTTTCGGACAAGATCATCCTCCGGAATGAAAGAGGATGATCCCGAAAAGTTGCAGACTTTTTGGACAGGGCCATCCTCAGGAATGAAAGAGCGGCGCATTCTTTCGATCGGGGTCTTTGAACCCGAACGGAACATGCGCTAGGAACACGCGGCTTCGGCGCCGGAGGCGGAACGAAGCCAGAGATAACGGAGAGGACGAATGTCCGATCCGACAGGAACCCGGGGGAACCCATGCTGAGTGGATTAGAGGCGGTCTTTTTCTACCTCTTCGCCTTTATCGCCGTGGCGTCGGCCTTCATGGTCATTTCGTCGCGCAACCCCGTGCATTCGGTGCTGTTCCTGATCCTCACCTTCTTCAACGCCGCCGGGCTGTTCCTGCTCACCGGCGCCGAGTTCCTGGCCCTGATCCTGCTCGTCGTCTATGTCGGCGCGGTGATGGTGCTGTTCCTGTTCGTGGTGATGATGCTCGACGTCGACTTCGCGGAGATGAAGCAGGGCGCGCTGCAATATGCGCCGATCGGCGCGCTGGTCGGACTGATCCTGGCGGCGGAACTGATCGTCGTGCTTGGCGGCTACAGCTTCGCGCCGCAGCTTGCCTCGACGGTGGCGAAGCAGACGCCGGATATCGCCACGCGCTCCAACACGGCGGCGCTCGGCGACATCCTCTACACGGACTACCTCTATTACTTCCAGATCGCCGGCCTTGTGCTTCTGGTCGCCATGATCGGAGCCATCGTGCTGACGCTGCGCCACAAGCCCGGTGTCAAGCGGCAGTCGATCGCAGCCCAGGTCGGCCGCACGGCGGCGACGGGCATGGAAATCCGCAAGGTCAAGTCGGGCGAGGGTATCTGAGATGGTCGTCGGCATCGCGCATTATCTGACCGTATCGGCGATCCTGTTCACGCTCGGCGTGTTCGGCATCTTCCTCAATCGCCGCAACATCATCGTCATCCTGATGTCGATCGAGCTGATCCTGCTTGCGGTCAACATCAACTTCGTCGCCTTCTCGGCTGCGCTGCATGACCTCGTCGGACAGGTGTTCGCCCTGTTCGTGCTGACGGTGGCCGCGGCCGAGGCCGCGATCGGTCTTGCCATTCTTGTCGTCTTCTTCCGCAACCGCGGCTCGATCGCGGTCGAAGACGTGAGCCAGATGAAGGGTTGACGGGAACCACCATGTACCAGGCCATCGTCTTCCTTCCGCTGCTCGGCTTCCTGATTGTCGGCCTGTTCGGCAATTCGCTCGGCGCCAAGGCATCCGAATACATAACCTCCGGCTTCCTGGTGATCTCGGGGGTGCTGTCGTGGATCGCCTTCTTCACCGTCGGCTTCGGCCATGGCGAGGTATTCACCGTGCCGGTGCTGCGCTGGATCCAGGCCGGCGGGCTCGATGCCGCCTGGGCGCTCAGGATCGACACGCTCACGGCCGTGATGCTGGTCGTCGTCAACACGGTGTCGGCGCTGGTCCATATCTATTCGATCGGCTACATGCACCACGATCCGGACCGGCCGCGCTTCTTCGCCTATCTGTCGCTGTTCACCTTCGCGATGCTCATGCTGGTGACGGCCGACAACCTGGTGCAGATGTACTTCGGCTGGGAAGGCGTCGGCCTCGCCTCCTACCTGCTGATCGGCTTCTGGTACAAGAAGCCGTCCGCCAACGCCGCTGCGATCAAGGCCTTCGTCGTCAACCGCGTCGGCGACTTCGGCTTCGCGCTCGGCATCTTCGGCGTGTTCGTGCTGTTCGGCTCGGTCAATCTCGGCACGGTCTTTGCCAATGCAGCCTCCTTCCTTCCGGCCGAAGGCGCGCCGGAGGGGGCGGCCGTGCTCACCTTCCTCGGCCATGCGCTGGACAAGCATACGGCGCTGACGGTGGTCTGCCTGCTGCTCTTCATGGGCGCCATGGGCAAGTCGGCGCAGGTGCCGCTGCACACCTGGCTGCCCGACGCCATGGAAGGCCCGACGCCGGTCTCGGCGCTGATCCATGCCGCGACCATGGTGACCGCCGGCGTGTTCATGCTGGCCAGGCTGTCGCCGCTGTTCGAGCTGTCGCATTCGGCGCTGACCGTCGTCACCTTCATTGGCGCCTTCACCGCTTTCTTCGCGGCGACCGTCGGTCTGGTGCAGAACGACATCAAGCGCGTCATCGCCTATTCGACCTGCTCGCAGCTCGGCTACATGTTCGTGGCGCTCGGCGTCGGCGCCTATGGCGCGGCGATCTTCCACCTGTTCACCCATGCCTTCTTCAAGGCGCTGCTGTTCCTCGGCTCGGGTTCGGTCATCCACGCCGTTTCCGACGAGCAGGACATGCGCCTGATGGGCGGCTTACGAACGCTCATCCCCAAGACCTACTGGATGATGGTGATCGGCACGCTGGCGCTGACCGGCGTCGGCATCCCGGCGACGGTGATCGGCACCGCCGGCTTCTTCTCCAAGGACGCCATCATCGCGACGTCCTTCGCCAGCCACAACGCGGTCGCGGGCGTCGCCTTCGTGCTGCTCGTGATCGCCGCCTGCTTCACCAGCTTCTATTCTTGGCGGCTGATCTTCATGACCTTCCACGGCGAGCCGCGCGCCAGCCACGAGGTCATGCATCACGTGCATGAATCGCCGCCGGTGATGCTGGTGCCGCTCTATGTGCTGGCCGCCGGCGCCCTGTTTGCCGGCATCATCTTCCACGGCGCCTTCATCGGCGAGGGCTATGCCGAATTCTGGAGGGCATCGCTGTTCACGCTGCCGGACAACCAGATCCTGCACGAAATCCACGAGCTGCCGCTGTGGGTGGAACTGGCGCCCTTCATCGCCATGCTGATCGGCCTGGCGGTCGCCTGGAAGTTCTACATCCGCTCGCCGGAACTGCCCCGGAGCGTCGCCGCCAATCACCGCCTGCTCTATGCTTTCCTGCTCAACAAGTGGTACTTCGACGAGCTCTACGACTTCCTGTTCGTGCGGCCGGCGAAGCGCCTCGGCAGGTTCCTGTGGAAGACCGGCGACGGCGCCGTTATCGACGGGCTCGGCCCCGACGGCATCTCGGCGCGCGTTGTTGACGTCACCAACCGGGTCGTCAAGCTGCAGACCGGTTATCTCTACCACTATGCATTCGCCATGCTGATCGGCGTGGCCGCTCTCGTCACCTGGATGATGCTCTGATGACCGACTGGCCAATCCTCTCGCTGGTCACCTTCCTGCCGCTGGTTGGTGTTCTGCTCATTCTGCCGATCAGCGACGACAGCGAAAACGCGCGCCGCAACATCCGCTCGATCGCCTTCATCACGACCGCGTTCACCTTCGTGGTTTCGCTGTTCATCTGGAAGGGCTTCGACAATTCGCAGGCCGGCTTCCAGTTCGTCGAGAAGCACGCCTGGCTGGATTCAGGCATTTCCTATCATATGGGCGTCGATGGCATCTCGATGCTGTTCGTCATCCTGACCACCTTCCTGATGCCGCTCAGCATCCTGGCCTCGTGGGACGCGATCGAGAAGCGGGTCAAGGCTTATATGATCGCCTTCCTGATCCTCGAGACGCTTATGATCGGCGTGTTCTGCGCGCTCGACATCGTGCTCTTCTACGTTTTCTTCGAGGGCGGCCTGATCCCGATGTTCATCATCATCGGCGTCTGGGGCGGCAAGCGGCGCGTCTATGCCTCGTTCAAGTTCTTCCTCTATACACTGGCCGGCTCGGTGCTGATGCTGCTTGCCATCATGGCGATGTTCTTCCAGTCCGGCACGACCGACATCACCACACTGCTCACGCATAACTTCCCGGCCAACATGCAGACCTGGCTGTGGCTCGCCTTCTTCGCCTCCTTCGCGGTGAAGATGCCGATGTGGCCGGTGCACACCTGGCTGCCCGACGCGCATGTCGAGGCGCCGACCGCTGGCTCGGTCATCCTGGCTGCCATCCTGTTGAAGATGGGCGGATACGGCTTCCTGCGCTTCTCGCTGCCGATGTTCCCGCAGGCGTCGGAGATGTTCGCGCCGCTGATCTTCACGCTCTCCGTCGTCGCCATCATCTACACCTCGCTGGTGGCGCTGATGCAGGAGGATATGAAGAAGCTGATCGCCTATTCCTCGGTCGCCCATATGGGCTTCGTCACGATGGGCATCTTCGCCATGAACCAGGAGGGCGTGCAGGGCGCCATCTTCCAGATGCTCAGCCACGGCCTTGTCTCGGGCGCGCTGTTCCTGTGCGTCGGCGTCATCTACGATCGCATGCACACGCGCGAGATCGACGCCTATGGCGGCTTGGTCAACAACATGCCGAAATACGCCACTGTGTTCATGATCTTCACCCTGGCCAATGTCGGCCTGCCGGGAACCAGCGGCTTCATCGGCGAGTTCCTGACCATGCTCGGCGTGTTCCGGGTCAACACCTGGGTGGCCTTCTTCTCCGCCACCGGCGTCATCCTGTCGGCAGCTTATGCGCTGTGGCTCTACCGCCGCGTGATCTTCGGCGCGCTGACCAAGGAAAGCCTGAAGAACCTCTTGGATCTGTCGACGCGCGAGAAGGCGATCGTCTATCCGCTCGTGGTACTGGTCGTCTTCTATGGCGTTTATCCGGCGCCGGTCTTCGACGCGACGGCGGCTTCCGTCAAGGCGCTCGTCACCAACGTCACCGCATCCATCAATTCCGCGCAGACCGCGGCGGCGAACTGACTGGGGAAATACCATGACGCCGGACCTTCTCTCCAGCCTTTCGCTCTCCACGCCGGAGCTTATCCTTGCCATCGGCGCGCTGGCGCTTCTGATGGTGGGCGCCTATTCGCGCTCCAACAATACGATGACGGTGACCGGCCTTGCGGTCGCCGTGCTGGTGATCGCCGGCCTGTGGCTGGCCTTCTCCGGGGGACAGGGGGGCGCCTATGGCAGCGCCTTCGTCCAGGATTCCTTCGGCCGTTTCATGAAGACGCTGGCGCTGATCGGCTCGGCGGTGACGCTCGTCATGTCGATGCGCTTCGCCAGGCAGGAGCATTTCGACAAGTTCGAATATCCGGTGCTGATCGTGCTCTGCACGCTCGGCATGATGCTGATGATCTCGGCCAACGGCATGATCGGGCTCTATCTCGGCCTCGAGCTGCAGTCGCTGGCGATCTATGTGCTGGCGGCGATCAATCGCGACAATGTCCGTTCGACCGAGGCAGGCCTCAAATATTTCGTCCTCGGCGCGCTGTCCTCGGGCATGCTGCTCTACGGCATCTCGCTGGTCTACGGCTACACCGGCAACACCGGCTTCCACGAGATCGCGACCGCGCTGGGCGGCGGTGAGCGGCAGCTCGGCCTCGTCTTCGGCCTGGTCTTCGTGCTCGCCGGCCTCGCCTTCAAGATTTCGGCGGTGCCGTTCCACATGTGGACGCCGGACGTCTATGAAGGTGCGCCGACGCCGATCACCGCTTTCCTGGCCGCCGCGCCGAAGATGGCGGCGATGGCGCTGATCGTGCGCGTCACCATGGGTGCCTTCAAGCCGATCGCCGCCGACTGGCAGCAGATCGTCGTCTTCATCTCGATCGCCTCGATGGCGCTGGGTGCCTTCGCCGCGATCGGCCAGACCAACATCAAGCGCCTGATGGCCTATTCCTCGATCGGCCATATGGGCTACGCGCTGGTCGGCCTTGCCGCCAACAGCCAAGCCGGGGTGCGCGGCGTCGTCATCTACATGCTTATCTATCTGGTGATGACGCTCGGCACCTTCGCCTTCATCCTCGCCATGCGGCGCCAGGAAGGCAATGTCGAGCAGATCGGCGATCTCGCCGGCCTTGCCTCGACCAACCCGATCATGGCCACCATCCTCACCATCCTGATGTTCTCGCTGGCCGGCATTCCGCCGCTCGCCGGCTTTTGGGGGAAGTGGTACGTGTTCCTTGCCGCCATCAACGCGCATCTCTACGCGCTGGCGATCATCGGCGTGCTGGCCTCGGTGGTGGGCGCCTACTATTACCTGCGCATCATCAAGATCATGTGGTTCGACGAGCCGGTCGGCGGTTTCGTGCCGATGGCCAGCGAACTGCGCCTCGTGCTCGGCGTCAGCGGCGCCTTCGTGCTGTTCTATGTGCTGATCGGCGGGCCGATCGGCAGCTATGCCGAAGCCGCCGCAAAAACCTTCTTCTGACGGGATGGCATTTCGGCTGGCTCCAACCGCGGCGTCGGAGGGGTTCCGGCTCGAGGCCCATGACAGCGTCGGCTCGACCAACGCGCTGGCGCTGGAGCGTGCTCGCGCTGGCGATCCGGGCAAGCTCTGGATCGTCTCGAAGAAGCAGGAAAGCGGGCGAGGGCGGCGCGGCCGTGCCTGGGCGACGCCCGAGGGCAATCTGGCGGCAACGCTGCTGCTGGTTCCCGGCGGCGAGCTCAGGCTCGCCGCGACGCTCGGCTTCGTCGCCGGGCTTGCTCTCGCCGACGCGCTGGACGCCATCGTTCCGCAAGGCCGGATCGCCGTTGGCCTGGACGGAGCCAGCGAGGGTCGCAACCGCTTCGAGCTGAAATGGCCGAACGACGTTCTCGCCTCCGGCGCCAAGCTTGCCGGCATCCTGCTGGAATCGACCCTGCTCGAGGGCGACCGTTTCGCGGTTGCCGTCGGCATCGGCGTCAATGTCGTGGCTTATCCCGAGAATTTGCCCTATCCGGCGACATCGCTGCGGGCGCTCGGCGCCACTTGCGATGCCGAGACGCTGTTCCTGGCGCTTTCGGATGCCTGGAGCGAGAATGCCAGGCTGTGGGACGACGGGCGCGGGCTCTCAGCCATCAGGAAGCGTTGGCTGACGCGCGCCGCGGGGCTCGGCGGCAAGGTTGCTGTCAGAATTGGCGGCAATGTGGTGCGCGGCGTCTTCGAAACCATTGACGAGGACTGCCGTTTCGTGATCCGCGACGATGACGGATCGGTTCTGACGATCGCGGCCGGCGACGTGCATTTCGGCGCGGTCGCGTCGGCGCGGGTATAATTTTGCTTTTGCGCAATTCCGCACGGAAAACCGTGACACATTGGAATTGCGCGAGTGGCTTGGCCGACAGGCCAGGAAGGAAAGGAATTTATGGCGAATACTGAAAACGCCGAACTCGTCTTCGCGCCGCTTGGCGGCGTCGGCGAGATCGGCATGAACTTCGCCCTCTATGGCTATGGGCCCGCCGACACGCGCGAATGGATCGTCGTCGATGTCGGCGTTACCTTTCCCGATACCGCGCATCCGGGCGTCGATCTCATCCTGCCGGACACGCGCTTCATCGAGGAGAACCTCGACGGGCTGCGCGGCATCGTCATCACCCATGCGCATGAGGACCACTACGGCGCGTTGCTCGATGTCTGGCCGAAGCTGAAGGTTCCCGTCTGGATGACGCCTTTCACGGCCGGCCTGCTCGAGGCCAAGCGGCAGGGCGAACAGAACGCGCCGAAGATCCCGGCCACGATCTACCGGGCCGGCGAGAAGTTCACGATCGGACCGTTCGAGATCGAGGCTGTCCCGGTGGCCCACTCCATCCCCGAGCCGATGTCGCTCGCGATCACCTCGCCGGCCGGCACAGTGATCCACACGGGCGACTGGAAGATCGACCCGGCGCCAACGATCGGCCCGAAGACCGACGAGGCGCGCTTCCGCGCCTATGGCGACAAGGGCGTGTTGGCGCTGATCTGCGATTCCACCAATGCGCTGAGGGAAGGTGACTCGCCGTCGGAAGTGGCGGTGGGCGAGGGCCTCAAGGGCGTCATCGAGAAGGCCAAGGGCCGCGTCGCGGTCACCACCTTCTCCTCCAATGTCGGGCGCATCATCTCGATCGCCAAGGCGGCGCGCGATGCCGGCCGGCAATGCCTGGTGCTCGGCCGTTCGCTGAAGCGCGTCATCGATGTCGCGACCGAACTCGGCTATATGGACGGCCTGCCGGAATTCATCGCCGAGGAAGATTACGGCTACATCCCGCGCGAGAACCTGGTGGTCATCTGCACCGGCAGCCAGGGCGAGCCGCTGGCCGCACTTGCGAAGCTCTCGCGCGACGAAATGAAATCGGTGGCGCTGACGGCCGGCGACACGGTCGTCTTTTCCTCGCGCACCATTCCCGGCAACGAGAAGGCGATCCTCGAGATCAAGAACCGGCTGATCGACCTCGGCATGAAGATCATCGAGGACGGCGACGCGCTGGTGCATGTCTCAGGCCATCCGCGGCGCAGCGAGCTGCGCAAGATGTATGAATGGGTGCGGCCGCAGATCGGCGTGCCGGTGCATGGCGAGGCGGCGCATCTGGTGGCGCAGGGCTCGCTGATGTCGATGTCCGGCATCGGCCAGGTGGCGCAGGTGCGCGACGGCGACATGCTCAGGCTCTGGCCGGGTCCGGCGACGATCATCGACCAGGTGCCGTTTGGCCGCCTCTACAAGGATGGGTTTCTGATCGGCTCCGACCAGGCGATGGGCATACGCGACCGGCGCAAGCTGTCCTATGCCGGGCATGTCGCGGTCAACGTCGTGCTCGACGAGAAATACGAACTCGCGGGAGACCCAGACCTGGTGGCGATCGGCGTCGCCGAGACCGACGCCAGCGGCGAGCTGCTGGAGGACCTGATGGTCGATGCGGCAATCGGCGCGGTGGACTCCATCCCCCGCCAGCGCCGAAAAGACCTCGACCTTGTGCAGGAGGCCGTGCGCCGCGCCGTTCGCGGCGCCGCCAATGAAGCCTGGGGCAAGAAGCCGCTGGTGACTGTATTCGTCACGCGGTGACGAATAAGGGAATAGGGGAGTAAGGCAGTAGGGGAGTAGGGAAGAGCGAGCAGTTACTTTCTTCAGTCTTGTTTTTCCCCTACTCCCTTATTGCCCTACTCCCTTACTCCCTAAAAGCGGAGCGCTATATGCTCGGACGCCTGAACCATGTCGCGCTTGCCGTGCCGGATCTGGCCGCGGCGACGGCGACGTATCGCGATACGCTGGGCGCGCAGCTGAGCGCTCCGCAGGCGCTGCCTGAGCATGGCGTCACTGTCGTGTTCGTCGATGTCGGCAACACCAAGATCGAGCTGCTGGAGCCGCTGGGCGAGGCTTCGCCGATTGCCGCATTCCTGGAGAAGAATCCGTCGGGCGGCATGCACCACGTCTGTTACGAGGTCGACGATATCCTTGCCGCGCGCGACCATCTCAAGGCGAGCGGCGCGCGCGTGCTTGGCGACGGCAATCCCAAGCTAGGCGCCCACGGCAAGCCGGTACTATTCCTGCACCCCAAGGACTTCTTCGGCACGCTCGTCGAACTGGAGCAGGCATGAACTGGATTTCGTTTGTCGCGCTGTTCTTCGTCACCTGGTGGCTGGTGCTGTTTGCCGTGCTGCCGTTCAGCCTGCGCACGCAGGACGAGGACCATGACGTGACGCTCGGCACGGTTTCGAGTGCGCCGAAGGGACCGCATATGCTGCGCGCGGCAATCCGCACGACGATCGTCACCGCGATCGTGATCGGCACTTTCTACGGCCTGACGAGGGGGCTCGGCCTCAGCCTCGACGACATTCCGCACATCGTGCCGGACTTTAGTCATAGCGACGGCAGTCGTGGCGACGGCCACTAAAGTCCTCGGTACGGTTCCGCAAGTATTAAGCAACAGCCACGCGCGATGGTTGAAATCGGAAGCCGGCTTCCCATTTCAACGGCTGACGCAGCGTAATGCTGTTTGGCAGCTTGTCGTGCTAAGCAGATGATTGCACAAAAAAAATGCAAGGCACGAGGCCTTGCAATTTAAACGCGTCCGATCCGTTTCCGGTGTCCGGCGGCAGCGAGTTACCGCGCCTAGATCGCATCCTCCCAAGACTTTGACCGCGTAGGAGAGCAGATTTTTCTCCGCCCTCTCGGTTATCGGCGCACACTAGACCAAGGCAGGTGAAAATGTCACGAAGAATTTTGCCTTCAAACGGGCAATATCGTGCTGCAGTGCACAATAGTGCGGCAAGGCTTGCTTGTGAATCGATCAAAAGCCACAAGCGGCACTTTGGCGGCCAAACACTCCCTTCGATCAGGTGCGGAAGGCCCAACACTTTGGAGTGCTCGGGTTTCCATTCCGTCATGAAATGGCTATGAAGCCCGGGCAAGCAGCCTCGGTTGCGCCGATTCCGGCGCCGCCATCCTCACTTACGGAACGTTCCATGCGTTTGTCGCGCTATTTCCTGCCCATTCTCAAAGAAAACCCCCGCGAGGCGGAGATCGTCTCGCATCGGCTGATGCTGCGCGCCGGCATGATCCGCCAGCAGGGGCAGGGCAGCTTTTCCTGGCTGCCGCTCGGCAAGCGCGTGCTGGACAAGGTCTGCCAGATCATCCGTGAGGAGCAGAACCGGGCGGGTGCGCTGGAGATCCTGATGCCGACCGTCCAGTCGGCCGATCTGTGGCGCGAAAGCGGCCGCTATGACGACTACGGCAAGGAGATGCTGCGCATCAAGGACCGCCAGGACCGCGACATGCTCTACGGCCCCACCAACGAGGAGGTGGTGACCGAGATATTCCGCGCCTATGTCAAATCCTACAAGGACCTGCCGCTCAACCTCTACCACATCCAGTGGAAGTATCGCGACGAGGTGAGGCCGCGTTTCGGCGTGATGCGCAGCCGGGAGTTCCTGATGAAGGACGCCTATTCCTTCGACCTCGACTATGAGGGCGCCAAGGCCGCCTATAACCGCATGTTCGTCTCCTATCTCAGGACGTTCACGCGCATGGGGCTGCAGGCCATTCCGATGCGCGCCGACACCGGCCCGATCGGCGGCGACCTCAGCCATGAGTTCATCATCCTGGCCGAGACCGGCGAGAGCCAGGTATTCTGCGACCGCGAATATCTGTCGCTGGCGGTGCCGGGCGAGGACACCGATTTCTCCGACGATGCCGAGATCGGCGACATCGTGAAGGATTGGACGACGCCTTACGCGGCCACTGACGAAATGCATGACGAGGCGGCCTGGGCGAACGTGCGTGAAGGTGACCGTCTTTCCGCGCGCGGCATCGAGGTCGGCCATATCTTCCACTTCGGCGAGAAATATTCCAAGCCGATGAACGCCAAGGTGACTGGTCCCGACGGCAAGGACCATTTCGTCTCGGGCGGCTCCTACGGCATCGGCCCGACGCGGCTGATCGCGGCGATCATCGAGGCCAGCCATGACGAGAACGGCATCATCTGGCCGGAATCGGTGGCGCCCTTCGATATCGGCCTGATCAACATGAAGGTCGGCGACGCCGAATGCGACCGCGTCTGCGACGAGCTTTATGCTGCGCTGACCGCGGCTGGCAGGGACGTGCTTTATGATGACACCGACCAGCGGCCGGGCGGCAAGTTCGCCACCGCCGATCTGATCGGCCTGCCCTGGCAGGTGATCGTCGGCCCGCGCGGGGTTGCCAGCGGCGAGGTCGAGATCAAGAACCGCCGGAGCGGCGAGCGCGAGACGCTGCCGATCGCCGAAGCCAAGAAGCGCCTGGGTATCGCCTGATGAGCAAGGCGGCAGTAGCCAGATCACCAGCCGGCGCCTTTTCAGGCTTCGAGCGCATGGTGGCGTGGCGCTACCTGCGTTCGCGGCGCAAGGAGACGGTGATCTCGGTCATCGCTTCGATCTCCTTCCTCGGCATCATGCTGGGCGTCGCCACGCTGATCGTCGTCATGGCGGTGATGAACGGCTTTCGCGCTGAGCTGCTCACCCGCATCCTCGGCGTCAACGGTCATCTGATCGTGCAGCCGCTGGATTCGCCGCTGGAGGACTACGCGCAGGTTGCAAGCCGCATCAACGGCGTCTCCGGCGTCAAATACGCCATCCCGCTGATCGACGGGCAGGTGCTGGCGCAAGGCAATGTCGGCGGCGGCACCGGCGCGCTGGTGCGCGGCATCCGCGGCGAGGACTTGGGCAAGATCTCGATCGTTTCCAGCAACATCAAGCAGGGCACGCTCGACGGCTTCGACACCGGCGAGGGCGTGGCGATCGGCAAGCGAATGGCCGAGAATCTCGGGCTGGTGCTCGGCGACACCATCACGCTGATCTCGCCCGAGGGCGACGTGACCCCGCTCGGCACCACGCCGCGCATGAAGGGCTACAAAGTGACGGCGATCTTCGAGGTCGGCATGTCGGAATATGACAGCTCGATCGTCTACATGCCGTTCTCCGAGGCGCAGCTCTATTTCAACATGGACGGGCGGGCGCAAACCATCGAGATCTATGTCGACAATCCGGACAATGTCGATGCGCTGAAGCCGAAGGTGGAAAAGGCGGCGCAGCGGCCGATCGACCTTGTCGACTGGCGCCAGCGCAACGAGACCTTCTTCTCGGCCCTTCAGGTCGAGCGCAACGTCATGTTCATGATCCTGACTCTGATCGTGCTGGTGGCGGCGCTCAACATCATTTCCGGCCTGGTCATGCTGGTGAAGGACAAGGGGCACGACATCGCCATCCTGCGCACCATGGGCGCCTCGCGCGGCGCGATCCTGCGCATCTTCCTGATGACCGGTGCGGCGATCGGCGTCACCGGAACCATCGCCGGCGTGCTGCTCGGCGTCGTCATCTGCCTCAACATCGAATCGATCCGCCAGTTCTTCTCCTGGATGACGGGCAGGATCCTGTTCAACCCCGAGCTCTATTTCCTCAGCCAGTTGCCGGCCAAGATGGACCCGCGCGAGACAACCTATGTCGTCATCATGGCGCTCAGCCTGTCATTCCTGGCGACCGTGTTTCCGGCATGGCGGGCGGCGCGGCTCGATCCGGTCGAAGCCTTGAGGTACGAGTGATGGCCGAAGCCATTATCGAGCTGAAGGGCGTCGAGCGGCACTATCTGCAGGGGCCGCGCAAGCTCACCATCCTGAACGGCGCCGACTTTTCGCTCAGGCGCGGCGAGATGGTGGCGCTGGTGGCGCCATCGGGCAGCGGCAAGTCGACCCTACTGCATACGGCCGGCCTGCTCGAGCGGCCGGACGCCGGCGAAGTGATCCTTGCCGGCCGCGCCTGCGGCCGGCTCTCCGACGAGGAACGTACCGCGATCCGCCGCAACGATATCGGCTTCGTCTATCAGTTCCACCATCTGCTGCCGGAGTTCTCGGCGCTCGAGAACATCATGATGCCGCAGCTGATCAAGGGGCTTGGCCGCAAGGAAGCGTCCGAGCGGGCGGCGCAACTGCTCGACTACATGCAGATCGGCAAGCGCGCGCAGCACCGGCCGTCGGAGCTTTCCGGCGGCGAGCAGCAGCGGGTGGCCATAGCGCGCGCCGTCGCCAATGCGCCGCTGGTGCTTCTCGCCGACGAGCCAACCGGCAATCTCGATCCGGCGACCGCTTCCTACGTGTTCGATGCGCTTGAGGCGCTGGTCAGGCAATCGGGACTGGCGGCGCTGATCGCCACCCACAATCACGAGCTGGCCGCCCGCATGGACCGGCGCGTGACGCTGGCCGAGGGGAAAGTCGTGCCGCTGTAGGGCAGGTCGATATTCGGATGAGGCCTTCCGGCAGTCGCTTCGGCCAGAGGAAAAAACTGTCGAAGTCGGCGCCGCCCCTCATTGCCCTTCCGGGCATTTCTCCTCGTAAACGGGGAGAAGAGGCTGGCCGCAATGCCGGTTCTTTCCTGCAACATTTGCGATTGGCAAAACCAGCGATGAGAGCGCCCCTCTCCCCGGCACTATACGGGGAGAGGATGCCGGTAGGCAGGTGAGGGGCAGCGCAGACTCCCGAAAAAAAATTCAAACCACAAGCGATTGCCTTGCGGTAGAGGCCGGTCGGGCATCTCGTCCGTCAACCTTTCCTTAACCGTGCTCAAACGGGTCGCCGGATTCACTTGGCGCGCCGCTCTCTGATCGTTGACATTCGAACAAAATTAGAACAAATTACGAACATACTAACAACAGGAGAGAGTTATGGCCGATCTGGTTCAGGATGTCGTCTCGCTGGTCTGCATGAGCACCTTCCTCATTTCCATGGCGATCTGGATTGGCGCCATGTGAGCAGGCGGCTCGCCGCCGCTTCCTTGGGCGGGCGAAGGGTCCGCCCCGTTGTTAAGCTTTTCTTGGCCGCGCTGTCGCTAGGTTGGCTCCCAAAGACGGGGAGCAAGGGCAGTGTCGGTCATCGCCACGGTCACTCTCGTGGCCGGAAATCTCGGACTGATCTTTCTCTTGATGACGGCGCCGCTCGGGTTGCGCACGGTCAGCGTCAACCGCGTCATCAAGGCCGAGCGGAATCGCCTCTGGCAGGCGCTGTGGCCGCTCGCCAGCGATGCCGGCTGGTCGGGTGAAATCCTCTCCACCGAACCCCTGGACGGCGAGGGGATGGCGCTGATCAAACTGTCCTGGGAAGGGCGGGATGGGCGGCCGATCGAACGCAAGGCACGGTTCGACGATGTGGTGGAAGGCAGCCGCTTCTCGATGCGCGTCATCGAGGACACGGCGCTCGATCCATCCTTCTGGACCGACTATCGCGAAACCACCGAGCTCGCGCCAGAAGGCGGTGCGACGCGGGTCACGCTCACGCAAACCGACCGCTATCGCGGCGTCGCTTTCCTGATCTTCCGCTACTTCGCCATGCGCCGCGAGCTCGCCAAGCTGCAGGTCTGGGCGAGAACCGGCAAGTACCGCAAGGGCGGCTGGTTCGAGCATCCGGTGAGCCAGATCGGCTTTGCCGTGCTTTCGGCCTTCATCCTGTGGCCGTTCTTCGGCCTCAACCCCGGCGGGCTGGCGCTGGCCGCGATCCTGACCTCGGTGGTCGCCCTGCACGAGCTCGGTCATATGGCGGCATTCCGCCTGACCGGGCACCGCCGGGCGCGGATGATCTTCATCCCGCTGCTCGGCGGCATCGCCATCGGCGGCAGGCCCTATGACAGCCGTTTCGAGGTCGCCTTCGTGGCGCTGATGGGTGCGGGTTTCTCCGCCTTCCTGGTGCCGGTCCTGATCGCAGCCAGCGGCTTTGCCGGCAGCGCGGGGCATCATTTGGCCGCCGCGCTGCTGGCGACGCTTGCCGGCTGCGCGGCACTGTTCAACATCGCCAATCTGGTGCCGGTGTGGAAGTTCGACGGCGGCCAGGTGCTGCGTCAGATCTGCCCGGAGCCCCTCGCGCTCGCGCTGGCCTCTTTCCTGCTGCTGTCGGCCCTGCTGGCGCTCGGCTGGCGCGCCGGTTTCTCGCCCAGCTTCCTGCTCGTCGCCGGCGCGGTGTTCTCGATGCTGAGCCTGCTCACCGTGGGAAGCGGCGTGAAGCCGCGTCACGAGCTGAAGCCGATCCGTGCCTTCGACCGCCTGGCCATGGCCGGCGCGCTGCTGGCGGTCTTTTCAATCCACGGCTACGGCGTGCTCTGGGCCGCCGCGCAGCTGATGTAGGGTGTGTTGAGATTCTGGTGATGCCGGCCTGCAAACGTTGGGTTGCTGCGCTTCCGGCCTTCGCCGGCCAAAGCACTCATGAGTGGCCTAGCAGCTAAACTAAGGCCACGGCCGGCGTAGGCCGGTGCTCACGTACTTTAAGTACGCTCCGCTCCGGTTCTCGGAACCCACCTTGTTTGGTCGCTTCGCGCCCGTCTTCGACTCCGACTCGGCCTGACCTGATTCTCAGCACACCCTAGGCCGGAGCGGGGTTCAGCCTGCCTTGCGAGCCGGCTCGGCGAGCGGGACCGCGGCAGGCCCGAACACGCCCTCGAAGGCGGATTTCAGCGCGAGGTCGAGGTCGGCCATGGTGACGGGCAGGCCGAGGTCGACGAGGCTGGTGACGCCGTGGTCCGAGACGCCGCAGGGCACGATGCCGCCGAAATGGGAAAGCTCCGGCTCGACATTGATGGCAATGCCGTGAAAGCTCACCCAGCGCCTGAGCCTGATGCCGATGGCGGCGATCTTATCCTCGGCCGGCGAGCCGTCAGGCAGTGCAGGGCGATCCGGCCGCACCACCCAGACCCCGACTCGGTCTTCGCGCCGCTCGCCGCGCACGTTGAAGGCGGCGAGCGTGCCGATGATCCATTCTTCGAGCGCTGCGACGAAGGCGCGGACATCCTCGCGCCGGCGCTTCAAATCGAGCATCACATAGGCCACCCGTTGGCCGGGGCCGTGATAGGTGTATTCGCCGCCGCGGCCGGCGGCAAAGACCGGGAACCGGTCGGGCTCGATCAGGTCCTCGATTCGGGCACTGGTGCCGGCCGTGTAGAGCGGCGGGTGCTCGACCAGCCAGACCATCTCGCCGGCGGCACCACTGCGGATCGCCTCGGCGCGCGCTTCCATGATGGAGAGCGCGTCGGGATAGGCTGTGAGGCCGGGCTCGATCACCCATTCGACCGGCGCCGAACCGGGAAGGGGCAGGAACGACGTGGCGATCTGGCTGCGTTCTGTCATGGCGCGTCTCTTCTGAGGCGCGCCGGACCGGACCCCGAATCCCGGCGGGCTCAGATATCTGTTTGAGCCAGAAACCGGTCGGCGGCCTCGGGCGACATGCGATTGCCCATCATATGGCGGCAATCGACAAAAACGTCCAGTTCCGCCGGCCCGCGGCGAGGCTGTAGAGCGTTGTGCCGGCAGCTTTGTCTGATGCATGTCGTTCTCCGAAAACCGCTACGCACTATTGGGCGACACGCATTAGCGAATATTCCGCACGGCACCCTTGTTTCGCCGGAAACGATTTGCTACAGGCCCCGGGCCGGACGGTTCCGGCTCCTACCACGTGCGGTCGTGGCGGAATTGGTAGACGCGCAGCGTTGAGGTCGCTGTGGGGCAACCCGTGGAAGTTCGAGTCTTCTCGACCGCACCAAAACTCCCCGACAAGTTTCTTTTGACCGGCCGGTGAATTGAAGCGGCACACGAGCATCCGCTCTGTGTGGTTTTCTGGCGAGCCAAAACGGAAGCGGCCGGTCATAAAGACCGGCCGCCGCTTCAAGCTTTGCAGGTGCGTGCAGATTGCCTGATCGGAATCACGCCGCCTTCTTTGTCCGCGCCAGCGTCTCGGCCACGACCTCGCCGAAGGAGGCGGGCGTCGGCACGATGACGACGCCGGCGTCTTTCAGGATCTCGACCTTCTCCTGTGCCGATTCGCCGAAGGCCGAGATGATGGCGCCGGCATGGCCCATGCGCCGGCCTTTCGGCGCCGAAAGCCCGGCGATGTAGGCGATCAGCGGCTTGCGCATATTGTCGCGTGCCCAGATCGCGGCTTCGGCTTCCTGCGGCCCGCCGATCTCGCCGATCATCACCACGGCATCGGTCTCGTCGTCCTGCTCGAACAGTTTCAGGATGTCCTTGAAGGACGAGCCGTTGATCGGGTCGCCGCCGATGCCGACGCTGGTCGACACGCCGATGCCCAGCGCCTTCATCTGCGAGGCGGCCTCGTAGCCGAGCGTGCCGGAGCGGCCGACGATGCCAACGCGGCCGGGCAGATAGATGGAGCCCGGCATGATGCCCATCAGCGCCTGTCCGGGCGTGATGACGCCGGCGCAGTTCGGCCCGATCAGGCGCATGCGGTCCTCGAAGCGGTAGCGGCGCATGTAGCGCTTGACTTGCATCATGTCCTGCGAGGGGATGCCGTCGGTGATGCACACGCAAAGCTTGATGCCGGCATCCGCCGCCTCCATGATCGAATCGGCGGCGAAGGGCGGCGGCACGAAGACG
>NZ_JAVIIW010000031.1:0-79142 GCF_033977205.1 Mesorhizobium album
CGGCCGGTCAAGGTCGCCGTCGTCGCCCAGGCCGCCAAGACCGCCCGCATCATCTGGGCCATGCTCACCACGGGCCAAGAATACAGGGCGCCGGTTGCGGCATAGGCCGCTCCCAGGCCCTTAACAGTGTAAGGAGCAGAAAGGCAGCACGGCAAAATGGTCAGGACCTGGGTCGGGAGATTCCGTCGTCATCGCGCTTCCAAAGCGCGCTAGAATGATTGGAGCCCGATCCGCGTAACCCTTGCAGGTCAGCGGTCTTTGAAATCGACCGCACTAAAGGCCGAATACATGACCGCTCCAGACTGACGCCGTCGTCGCCATTTTGCCTCTTGCCCAAAAGGGGCCGTCCATACATGACGACGTCTGGGAGGCTTCAGCCAGTTCCGAACGTTTGCAATAGGTCAACCGTGAGCAGTGAAAGCACAGAAATCTACGCTACCCAAGCGCGCTAAATAAACTGCACTTGGACGATCTCGTAACCCCGCGCGCCGCCGGGAGCATTGACCTCGATGGCGTCGCCGACTTCCTTGCCGATGAGCGCGCGGGCGATCGGTGAGGAGATCGAGATGCGGCCGGACTTCACGTCCGCTTCCTGATCGCCGACGATCTGATAGGTCTTCTTTTCCTCAGTGTCCTCGTCGACCAGCACGACGGTCGCGCCGAACTTCACCTTATCGCCGCTGAGCTTCGAGACGTCGATGACTTCGGCGCGCGCGATCAGGTCCTCGAGCTCGTTGATGCGGCCCTCATTATGGCTCTGCGACTCCTTCGCCGCGTGGTACTCGGCATTTTCGGACAGGTCGCCATGCGAGCGCGCTTCGGAGATTGCCTCGATGATGCGTGGACGCTCTTCCTGCTGGCGCCAGCGCAGTTCTTCCTTCAATGACGCGAACCCCTCGCCTGTCATCGGGACCTTGATCATATGCCTGACCTTTCCTGCCGCCGCCCCCGTTCATCGGGAGCGGCCTTGTCAATGGGTACAAAAAGAAAACGGTCCGGCAGCCTCGGGCTAACGGAACCGTTTCACCGCAATTTCCCTGAATATAGCGATCTTCGCGCGATTTTCACGCCCAAAAATGAAGTTTGGCAAAATCACCACCGCTTTCGCGAAGCCGTTCCGCGGCGAAGGCGGCGAGCGGCGGCAAAAAACCGGCCGTGACAGCTCACGGCCGGTCGGGGAAGCCGGGTGGTCGAATCAGCTCCTCAGGAAATGATCGATCTGCTCGGCGAGCATGCCGTATTCGCGCGAGCCTTTGCCGGTCCGATTTTCGATTTCCTTCAGCTGCTCCTGCGCGCCGGCAAGATCGCCATTCTGCAGATGCGCCTCGCCGAGATATTCGCGCACCAGCGTGTAGTTCGGGTCGATGCGCAGCGCTTCCTCGTAATAGCCCAGGCCAACCGTAACGCGGCCGGAATGGCGATGTGAATAGCCGAGATAGTTGAGGATGCGCGGATCCTGCTTGTTGGCCGCCAGCGTCAGCACCGAGATCGCCTCGTCGTAGCGCCCGGCCATCGCGAGATCGTGGCCCGCTTCGTAGATGCTGTCGTCATCCAGCATGCCATATTGCGGCACAACGCATTTCTTCTGCTTCTTGTCCCAGACCTCGCCCTTTTTGCACTGGGTGGTCGTTTGGCCGCCGCTACCACCGCCTTCGCCGGCCGTGAACGCGGGCGCCGCGAACAGCGGCAGGGCAGCAACAGCCATGACCTGGATAAGCAAACGTCTGCGCATCGAAAGCCTCCGTGAGCGTGACAATGGCAGACTAACGCCGCTTCTGCGCCGTTTCATCCCGAAAAGCCTGTGGCGACCAAACAATTTGGATGTCCGGAGCGCGCCCGCTCCTTGCGAACAGACGTGACGCGGGCCGCAAATCCGCTATCATCGGTGCGTGCGCTTTACGTGGAGAAAGGCCAGTGCAGCAGCGCCTCGACAAGGAATGGGAGCTTTCTATCGACCCCGATACGGTGCGCCTGTTCATCCTCAAGGCCAAGGCGCTGAGCGCCGCCGTCAATGAGGATTATGACGACGGCGCCGAGCATGAGGTCGAGTTCGACGGCGACAGGCACGACAACCATCATCACGATGGTCTCGCCGAAGAAGCTGCCGAAGACCTCACCGAGGAAGAGTTCCGCGAGCTGATCAATGATCTCAACGTCGATGAGGCCGCCGAACTCGTGGCGCTGGCCTGGATCGGGCGTGGCGATTACGAGGCTTCCGAATGGGTCGACGCGGTGGCCGCAGCGCGCGAGCGCGCCAACAAACGCACCGCGAAGTACTTGCTCGGCCTGCCGCAACTGGCCGATTGGCTGGAAGAAGGCCTGGAGGCTGTCGGCGCGTAACGGGCCGGTAACCGATTTTGATCGCAACGCCGCCGCGTCCAAGGCAACTTTGGCCTGCCGATGCCGTTTCCGGCCGATGGCAACGCTGAGCTTTTCCGGATTTTGCAGACTGGCGCTGCCTTTCTTGGCGGCGACCTTGCTGATCACGCCGGCCATGGCCCGGCATCGCTACCATCATCGGTCGCATAAAAGCCACTTGCCGCCCATCAGCCAGAGCGCGGCGCCAGCGCCGGAAACACCGGCGACCGCGCCCGTTCCGGATCTGCGCCCCGCTGTGAAACCGAATCGGGAGCTGCAGCTCGAACCGGAGACGCCGGCAGTCGTCCCGACACCACCCGAAAAGCCGGCCGAATTGGAACCGGAACCGCCGGCCACCGCACCGCTGCCGCCGCAGAAGCCCGAACAGGAGAAAGCACCTCCCGACCCGCGCTCGGCCGAACTGCCCGCCGACAAGATGCCGGAAGAGGAGACGGCATGTCGCGAGCGGCTCAAGGCGCTCGGCGTCGAATTCGAGGAGCGCAAGGCCGAGCACGACGCCCAGATCGGCTGCTCGGTCCCCTACCCTATCGTTCTGAAAACGCTTGGCAAATCGATCGGCATCAGTTCCGGCGCCGAGCTCAATTGCCGGATGGCTGAAGCTGCCGCCCGCTTTGCCGCCGGTACCATCCAGCCGGCGGCAAAGGCCGAATTCGGCGTCGACCTCAAATCGATCGCCCAGGCCTCGGCCTTCGTCTGCCGTCCGCGCCATGGCGCCGGAAAACTTTCGGAACACGCCTTCGGCAACGCGCTCGACATCGCCTCCTTCACGCTGTCGGACGGCAGGAAGGTCGAGGTCGGCCCGGCGCCGCCCGAAAAGGATGAAAAGTTCCTGAACCAGGTGCGCAAGGCGGCTTGCGGGCCGTTCAAGACGGTGCTCGGCCCCGGCAGCGATCCCGAGCACGCGCTGCATTTCCACTTTGACCTCGAGCCGCGCCGCCACGGCGGGACCTTCTGCCAATGAGAACGACGCCAAGAACAAATGCCGCAATTCGGCCTCAGGCGTGAATGCCGGCGCTGATCTTTCCTTTACTGTTGCGGACTAGACTTGTGCCATCCGGGGACAGGAAGCCTTTCGATGGCCGGAAGACTTGGCGCCTTGCTTGCCACGGCGCGGCAGAACAATCGTGCACGCATCGTCGCCATCAGGCTGGCCACAGGGTTTGCCATCGCAGCCGTGTCCGCCTGCACCACCGGCGATGTCTTCTCGTTGCAGCCGGCCGTCGATGTCGGCAGTGAGACCGCTGCCATGCCGGAGGCACCGCAATATTCCGGCATGCAGCGGCTTGTCCCGTCCAACCCCTATATGACCCAGGCCGCCTATCCGCGCATGGATGAGCCGATGTCGCCGGTCGAGCAGATGCCGGCCAGCGAGATCGACTGCCGCAACGAACTGAAACGCATGGGCGTGGTCTATACGGACATCCAGCCGATCCACGAGGGCCAGTGCGGCATCGACTTCCCGGTGAAGGTCTCGGCCATCGGCAGCGTCGAGATGAAGCCGGCCGCCACGCTGACCTGCAACATGGCCGCGACCTTCGCTGCCTGGACCAGGAACGAGCTCGTGCCGGCCGCCCGCTGGCGCTATTTCTCCGGCGTCAAGACCATCCACCAGGGTTCGAGCTATTCCTGCCGCAACATTGCCGGCGAAGGTGTCCTGTCGGAACATGGCAAGGGCAACGCGCTCGACGTCATGAGCATCGAGCTCAACAACGGCGACGACATCGACGTCCGCAAGCCCGGCCTGTTCGCCTTCCGCACCCGCGGGTTCCTCAACAACGTGCGCGCCGACGGTTGCGAGTATTTCACCACCGTGCTCGGCCCGGGCTATAATTACGACCACCGCAACCATTTCCATTTCGACATCAAGAACCGCCGCAACGGCTATCGAGCCTGCCGCTGACCGGGCGCCGTTCGCCCTGGCGCATCCGGCATTCTCGAACAGGCAAATTGCGCAATTCGAAAAACAGCCAGGCCGCTATTTTCGAATGCACTGCAGCAATGCTATTGACGCGCATGCTCTATGTTGAAATCGCCGTCGTGGCCGTCCTCATTCTGGTGAACGGCCTTTTGGCCATGTCGGAGCTCGCCATCGTCTCGTCGCGGCCGGCCCGCCTCAAGGCGATGATCGACCGCAACGTCAGGGGGGCCGGCCGCGCGCTGGCGCTGGGCTCCAATCCCGGCAAGTTCCTGTCGTCGGTGCAGATCGGCATCACCCTGGTCGGCGTTCTCTCCGGCGCCTTTTCCGGCGCCACGCTCGGCGAGCGGCTGGCGCAGTACCTGGCCTCGACCGGTGTGCGCGAGAACATTGCCGATCCCGTCGGCGTCGGCATCGTCGTCGCCGTTATCACCTATGCCTCTCTGATCGTCGGCGAGCTCGTGCCGAAGCAGATTGCGCTGAGGGATCCGGAGCGCGTCGCCGTCAGGGCGGCGCCCGCGATGACCATCCTCGCCACCGTTTCTGCGCCGCTCGTCGTCCTGCTCGATATTTCCGGCCGCGCTGTTCTCTGGCTGCTCGGCCAGCACGGCGAATCGGAAGAGAAGGTCACCGACGAGGAGATCAAGATGCTGGTCGCCGAAGCCGAGCATCACGGCACGATCGAATCCGACGAGCGGCGCATGATCGCCGGCGTCATGCGGCTTGGCGACCGCGCCGTGCGCGCCGTAATGACGCCGCGCACCGAGGTAGACTGGATCAACCTGCAATCCGACGAGACGGCCATCAGGCGGCTCTTGATGGAGACCCAGCATTCGCGCCTGCCCGCCGGCGACGGCAATGTCGACGCCATGGTCGGCGTCGTCCAGACGCGCGACGTGCTGTCAGCGATCCTTGGCGGCAAGGTGCTGGAGCCACGCCAGCATGTGCGCGCCGCTCCCATCGTGCACGACCAGGCTGACGCGCTCGACGTGCTGGCAAAGTTGAAGGAATCGGATGTACCGATGGCGCTCGTCCACGACGAATACGGCCATTTCGAAGGCATCGTCACGCCGGCCGACATCCTGGAAGCGATCACCGGCGTCTTCCGCTCGGACCTCGATGCCGGCGAGGAAGAGAACGCCGTCAAGCGCGAGGACGGCTCATGGCTGCTCGCCGGCTACATGCAAGCCGACGAGATGGCCGAAGTGCTTGGCATCGATCTTCCAGAGAACCGCGACTACGAGACCGTGGCCGGCTACGTGTTGTCGCATCTGCATCACCTTCCCGCCACCGGCGAAAGCGTCGACGCGCAAGGCTGGCGCTTCGAAGTGGTCGACCTCGACGGCCGCCGCATCGACAAGCTGATCGCCACCCGCCTGCCCGAAGGCCACCGCCAGATCGCGCGGCGATAGAGCAATTTTGGGAGAAGTGAGCAGCGGTTTTTCCGCCTGGAATTCGGAAAACTGCTCTTGAGCAATCGCGCCCTGAGGTCCCGCAAACCGTCGCAGGGGTCCTCACCGCAATAGCCCGACTTGCTCCGTCTAATGACACAGGGTTCGCAAGCCGGGCCATGCGCCGGGAATTTTGGGACCGGGCGCCATCAGCGTGCGCTCGTTATCACCCGATCCCAAATCAAAGAGTCTAACCGGCTGAAAGTCGCTGCGATGCCGCGCCGCGCACAGCGCGCGCACTCATGACTGCGCCCCCAGGAATGCTCGGCCGAAACCAGGCTCAACTGCTTCGATCGTCCCATCAGGCAGCTTGAGCAAACGGTCAACCGCGATGCCGTAGATCCGCAGCCGCTCCTCGAGCATGTGCGCGGCTTCCTCGAGATCGCCCCCTTCGGCCTGGCGCAGCGCACGATGCATCACGTCCCGGAAGATCAGCCTGATCTGCAGGAGCATGTCGGCGAATGCTATCGGATCGGGCACCTCGAAGGCGCCTTCTTCGCTCCCCTTCCTCAGGAGGCGTGCGATCATCGGCAAGGCGAGCTCCCTGGCGACCTCGTCGATCCTGTGGAAGAGGACAACGTTTTCCGGCCGAAAGACCACAGCAAAAGTCTTTCGGAGCTGCGGGGCTAACTCGACGTTGAGCCGCTGCGATCCGGAAAAAAGCGCGTTGAGCCGGCCGATGGCATCGAGCGAAGTATCTTCCAACATAGGCTCGAGTTCGGCGAGACTCTCGCGCGCGATCCGCGCCGCGAGCGCTTCCAGCAGTGCCTCCTTCGAGGCGAAGTAGTGGTAGAACGCCCCCTTCGACAGGCCGGCCTCGCGAATGATGTCGTTGACCGTCGTGTCGTCGTAACCGCGCTGGAAAAACAGTCGCTGGGCACAGTCGAGAAGCTCGGCAGAGCGTACTTCTGGCGACTTTATCACTCTGGCCAATTCGGTTCCCTCGAGCATCCCCTGAAGGCGTGATCGACAAGCAGGAACGCCTCCGCTGTCAATACGTTCTAAATATTATAGACCGACGGTCGGTCTAATGCTATAGGTCCGGCCCTTGAAAGAGGAGCGCTTCATGCGCTTTAGACGCTGGATTGCGGGCATTGTCGTCGCAGCGTCGGCTGCGACCGCCGCGACTTGGTATCTGCTGCAGCCGACGCCCGTCTCGGTGGTGACGGCTAGGCGCGGCGACGCGGCGGAGATCGTCTACGCCAGTGGCTCGGTAGAGCCGAAGACCTGGGCAAAGGTGGCGCCCGTGGTCCGTGAGAGAATTGTCGAGCGGTGCAACTGCGAGGATTCGCGGGTCGAGCGCGGCCACGTGCTTGCCCGCCTCGACGATAGCGAGGTCAAAGCCGCTCTCGGTGAGCTCGAGGCACGTCGGGCTCTGGCCGAACAGGAATTCCAGCGCCAGACGGTGCTCGCGGAGAAAAACGCTGCGAGCCAGCAGGCACTTGATCAAGCGCGCAGCGAGCTGTCTCAGATCGAGGCGCTGATCGCCGCGCAGAAAGCGCGCCTCGAAACTTACATATTGCGCGCGCCGAGCCCGGGCGTCGTGCTAAGGGAGGACGGCGAGGTGGGTGAGGTTGCCGAACTTGGCACCATACTGTTCTGGATCGGCGAACCGCGGCCGCTGCTTGTGGTCGCCGAGGTCAACGAAGAGGATATTCCGCGCGTCGAGGTCGGCCAACGGACGCTGCTGAGAGCCGACGCCTTCCCGGGCCGGAACCTGGAAGCGGTCGTCGACCGGATCACGCCTAAGGGCGATCCTGTGACGAAGACATATCGGGTTTACTTCCGCCTGCCGGACGACACGCCGCTCAGGATCGGCATGTCGACCGATGTCAACATCGTCACCCGGGTGGCCAGGAACGCGCTGCTGGTTCCCTCCGCCGCGGTTCAGGGAAACGATGTCGTCGTGGTCGAAGGCGACAGGGCGCATAAGCGCGAGATCCGCGCCGGTATTCGCGGCGTGAAGGGCGTCGAAGTTCTGTCCGGCGTCGGCGAGCAGGATCGCATCGTCTCGCCCTACCCGGCCGACCTCAAAGACGGGACGCGGGTGAAGATCACCGAGAAAGGCGCGTGAGGCGAGATGCCGCTGATCCTCGACATCGCCGTCACCCATATCGCCGGCCGCGGCCGCCAGACGCTGGTGGCGTTGGTCGGGGTGGCGGTTGGAGTCGGCTTCTCGGTCGCCATGGCGGCACTGATGCAAGGCGGGCAGGACGATTTCGTCAGGCAGCTCGTCGACACCATGCCGCATGTCGACGTGACTGACGAGCAGCGCATGGCTCGCCGCCAGCCTGTCGAGGACATGTTCGATGCCGTCGCCATATCGGGTCTTAGGCCACGCGACGACCGCCGGGGCATCATCAATCCGACCGAAGCGATTGCATGGCTCGAAAGCTGGATACCTGGACGGTTCGCTGTCAGCCTAAAGACGCAGGGCGTGATGCGCTATTCAAGCCGCGAGACGGGCGCCGCCATCATCGGCGTCGAACCGGCGCGCGAGCGTGGCGTGTCGCCGATTGTGGATGACTTCGTCGCCGGCAACTTTGCGGCGCTGGCCGCAGGCGGAAACAACGTGCTGATAGGCGACACCATGGCGAGCAAGCTCGGCGCCGGGCTTGGCGACACAATAACGGCGGTGTCGTCGGAAGGGCAGACGCGCAACTTCAAGATCACGGGCCTGTTCCACACCGGCACGACCGCGCGTGACGAGGGCGAGGCCTACATTCTGTTGAAAAACGCGCAAATCCTTGCGGAGCGGCCGAACGTCATCAATGAGATCCGAATCAAGCTCGACGACCCGAACCGTGCGCCGCTGGTGGCGCACCGCACCGAGGCCGAGCTCGGCTACAAGGCCGTGGCGTGGCAAGAGGCCAACGAAGCGATCCTGCAGGCCTTCGTCATCCGCAACATCATCATGTATACCGTGGTCGGCGCCATCATGCTGGTCGCAGGCTTCGGCATCTTCAACATCATCTCCACCATCACCCACGAGAAGACGCGCGACATCGCCATCATGAAGTCGCTCGGCTTCCCGGAAGCGGATATGCGGCGGCTGTTCCTGCTTGAAGGCGTGGCGATCGGCGCCGGCGGCTCGGCGCTCGGCTGCCTGCTCGGCTTCGCTATGGTCTATGCGCTGTCGCTGGTGAGCTTCAAGATCGCCGCTGCCGGCAGGGAGATCACCCATCTGCCGATCGCCTGGAGCGCGCTGCATTATGTCATCGCCTCGGTCTTCGCGGTCGGCTCGGCGGCGGTGGCTGGCTTTTTGCCGGCGCGGCGGGCGGCGAGGCAAAACCCGGTCGACATCATCAGGGGCGCGACATGAGCACGCTCATCGAGACCGAGAGACTGACCCGAATTCTACCGGAGACGGTGCCGGTGACGCTCGTCAAGGACATTTCTCTTCGCATCGACGAGAACGAATTCGTCGCCATCACCGGTCCGTCCGGCTCGGGGAAATCGTCACTGCTTTACCTGCTCGGCCTTCTCGACCGGCCGACTTCAGGTCGGCTCTCGATCGCTAGCCGTGACAGCGACCCTATGGACGAAAGGGAACGCGCCAGAACACGGCTCGAGATGATGGGCTTCGTGTTCCAGTTCCATTTTCTGTTGCCGGAGTTCACGGCACGCGAAAACGTAGAGATCCCGATGCGCAAGCTAGGCCGGCTCGCCAGAGACGAGATGCACGAGCACGCCGGTGATCTGCTCGGCTCGCTTGGACTGGGCGAGTATCTCGACCGACGGCCGGATCAGTTGTCAGGTGGTCAGCGCCAGCGGGTAGCGGTGGCCCGCGCGCTCGCCAACGATCCTCCGCTTATCCTCGCCGACGAGCCGACCGGAAACCTCGACAGCAAGAGTTCCGAGCAGGTGTTCGAAATACTGCAGAACCTGGTGCGTGAGCGCGGCAAGGCGGTGGTCGCCGTGACGCATGACCTGGACATAGCCGCGCGCATGCAACGTCGCATCCATATCGTGGACGGCAAGATCGCCTGAAGGTCGCGGCTTGCACTTGAAGGGGGGCGGCGCAAACGCCGCCCCCCTTCGGAACATGATCTTGGGAGGATAATCCTCGATCGACGGCTCAAGCCGCCTGGGCTTCGCTGGCGATAGCGTCGGCGGCGCGAGCCGCCTTCAGCACCTTTGCCCACCAGGCAACGTCGTTGATGAGCGCCGCGGCAGCTTGGTTCAGATGCTCGAAATCCTCGAGCTTCTTCTCGCCCTGGCGAACCGCAAGGAAATCGCCCCAAGCGATGTGGACGGCCGACTTGACCGGCGCCATCTGCAGCTCGACGGCATGCAGCCGGAGCTGTTCGACGGCGCGCGCACCGCCGACGCTGCCGTAGCCGACGAAGCCGGCCGGCTTCTTGTTCCATTCATTGGCGGCGTAGTCGATGGCGTTCTTCAGCGCGGCGGTCGGGCCGTGATTGTATTCGGCGGCGGTGAAGATGAAGCCGTCGAACTCTGCGACCTTCTTCTGCCAGCGCTGCGCCACTTCGTTCTGCGACGGCGCCCATGCGGAGGAAGCGACCTCGTCGAAGAAGGGCAGCGGGAAATCACGCAGATCGACGACTTCGACATCGATATCGGCATGCGTCTTGGCGATCTTGGCGATCCACTGCGTCGGCACGTCGGCGAAGCGGGCGGCGCGCGTCGAACCGATGACGATGGCGATTTTAGGCTTGGACATATGGGCTCTCCTTGCGGGGGGAATTTCTGGTATCGTTTGGATACCGGCGCTATATGTGATACTGACAAAGCCGCACGCAAGGAGGCACGTTTTTGTTACTGAGGCACCCGCACAACACCGAGGACTGCCGCGCCGTGTCGGAAATCCTGCAACGGGTCGGCGACAAATGGACTGTGCTCGTGGTCGGAAAGCTCGGCGGCGGGCCGATGCGCTTCAACGAATTGCGCACGGCCGTCGGCGGCATTTCGCAGAAGATGCTGACCACCACTTTGCGCGGTCTGGAGCGCGACGGCTTCGTCACGCGCAAGGTGTTTCCGACCATTCCGCCGCGCGTCGATTATGAGCTCACAGAGCTCGGCCACGAGCTGCTGGTGCCGGTCGGCGCGCTCGGCGAATGGGCGCGAAAGAACACCGATAGGGTCAAGGCGGCGCGCGCGAAATTCGACAAGCAGCAGGCCTGAAACCCTTGCCAGGCAAGTGATTGCGGGCTGCACGGCGGAAGGCGTCGTCCCCTCCGAGCCAACCTCAGATGTCGTCCAAGATCGTCTTCGACCTGCCCTGTTGAAGCGCCATGCCGTCGGAGGGGGTTGGCCGGATTTGGCGATGCCGGCCGTGGTTCGACGAACCCATTCAGGCCCCCGGCGCGATGCCGTCGCATCGCGTCGGACCGCAGTTTTCACACCGCGACCGGCGCATTGACGCCAGCGTTGTTGCGCACATTGACGGCTTGAGGGAGGTCCTGCCTGACCTCGACATAGGCCGTCACGCCGAGCAGACAGACCAGGGCGAGAAGGGCTGCCACAAGCCGGCCGTTCAGCATGTGTTGACGCATTGTCTTTCCTCTAGCGCGGGTACGATCGGGCGTAGAGGCAACCATCGGATGTCGCCGGACGCATCTCCCGCGCGAGAGTTGTTACAAAATACGCTATCCGGAAGAATCGCCTTCCGTCAGCTTTCGGCCGGCACCGGCTTCGGCTTGCCCTCGCCGTCGAGCGCCACCATGACGAAATCGGCATGGGTGACCTTTTCCATCAGGTCGGAAAGATAACGCTGCGCCCAAGCCTCGACCTTGAGCGTCATCGAGGTGCGGCCGACGCGCTCGACATGCGTGTAGATGCAGAGCGTGTCGCCGATCTTCATCGGCTTGGCGAAGGACATTTCCTTGACCGCCGCCGTCACCACGCGGCCCTTGGCGCGCTCGGCGGCGCGGATGCCGCAGGCAAGGTCCATCTGCGCCATCACCCAGCCGCCGAAAATGTCGCCGGCGGCATTGGCATCCGACGGCATGGCGAGCGTCCTCAATGTGAGATCGCCGAGCGGCTTTCCGTCTGCGTAGTGCACCATGGGGAGGTCCTTCAACCGCTGCTCTCCCTGAACCCGTACCAACGCGGCAGCCATGTCGCAAGCTTTGCTGAAGGCGAAAAGTCCAGCGCTGTTCGGTCGCTTTTTTCACAAGCCATGCCGGAAGCCACGGCGACGACGTGAGCCTGCAATGTCTAGGGTAAGCGCCGGATTTCGGAGCCGGCCCGCGCATCATGCAGACTTATGACTTCATCATCGTCGGCTCCGGCTCGGCCGGTTCGGTTGTTGCGGAAAGGCTCTCGGCCTCAGGCCACTTTTCGGTGCTGATGCTTGAGGCCGGCGGCACCGACCGCCGTTTCTATGTCCAGATGCCGCTCGGCTACGGCAAGACCTTCTTCGATCCGGCCGTCAACTGGAACTACAGGGCCGAACCCGATCCCGGCCTCAGCAACAATGCCGACCACTGGCCGCGCGGCAAGCTGCTCGGAGGCTCGAGCTCGATCAACGCCATGGTCTTCATCCGCGGCGCGCGCGAGGATTTCGACGCCTGGGCCGCCGCCGGCAATCCGGGCTGGAGCTATGATGATCTGCTCCCCGCCTTCAAGGCGATGGAGGACAACGAGGCCGGCGCCGACCAGTGGCGCGGCGTCGGCGGCCCGCTGCACATCACCGATTGCTCGAACGCCGTGCATCCGCTGACGAAGCGTTACCTGGCCGCCGCCCAGCAGGCAGGCCTGCCGCTCAATCCGGACTTCAACGGCGCCACCCAGGAAGGCGTCGGCGTCTACCAGATCACCACCAGGAACGGCCGCCGCATGTCCGCCGCCCGCGCCTTCCTGCGCCCGGCCATGAAGCGCGGCAACGTCCACGTCGAGACCAACGCGCTGGCGACGAAAATCCTGTTCGAGGGCAGACGCGCCGTCGGCGTCGAGTACCAGCAGAACGGCGAGACCAAGACCGCGCGCGCCGGCCGCGAGGTCATCCTGTCCGGCGGCTCGATCAACTCGCCGCAATTGCTCCAGCTCTCCGGCGTCGGTCCGTCCGCGCTGCTCAGCAGTCTCGACATCCCGGTCGTCCAGGCCAACGACAATGTCGGCGCCAACCTGCAGGACCACGTCGGCATCAACTACACCTTCAAGGGCAAGCTGCCGACGCTCAACCAGATCCTGCGCCCGTGGTGGGGCAAGCTCCTGGTCGGCATGCAATACGTCCTCTTGCGCTCGGGCCCGCTATCGCTGTCGATGAACAATGCCGGCGGCTTCTTCCGCACCGACCCGTCGATGGCGCGGCCGAACATGCAGCTCTATTTCCAGGCCTTCTCGACCGTCATCCCGAAGAGCGGCGAGCGCCCGATCCTGACCCCTGACCCGTGGCCGGGCTTTTCCATCGGCCTTTCCAACTGCCGCCCGTCGAGCCGCGGCGAGATCATGATCCGCTCGAAGAATCCGCGCGATTACCCGAGGATCACGGCCAACGCCTATTCCACCAACGCCGATGTCGACGAGATGCTGGCGGCGGTGAAGTTCGTGCGCAAGATCGCCTCGATGCCGGCCATGGCCGAGATCATTGAGGAAGAGGTTTTGCCTGGTCCGTCAATCACTTCCGATGCCGATCTGATTGAGGATTTCAGGAAGCGCTCGGGCACCGTCTATCACCCGGTCTCGACCTGCCGGATGGGTCCGGACGCCGCGCGCGCCGTTGTCGATCCGCGGCTTCGGGTGCACGCGCTCGGCGGTCTGCGCGTCATCGACGCGTCGATCTTTCCCGACAACATCACCGGTAACACCAACGCCGCCTCGATCCTCACCGGATGGAAGGGCGCCGAACTGGTTCTGGAGGATCAGAAATGAAAGTCACCGACATCAAGACCTGGGTTGTCGGAAATCCGCCGCCCGGCATCGGCGGCAAATATTTCATCTTCGTCAAGCTCACCACCGACGGCGGCGTGGTCGGTTATGGCGAAGCCTACAACGCGACCTTCTCGGCGCATGTCACCGTCAGGATGATCGAGGACATGGCCGAGCGCTATCTTGTCGGCCGCGATCCGCACGACATCGAGAACCTCTTCCGCCGCATCTATTCCTCCGGCTTCACCCAGCGGCCCGACGTTTCCGGCATGGGCTGCTTCTCGGCGCTGGAAATGGCCTGCTGGGACATCATCGGCAAGGAGGCCGGCAAGCCGGTCTACAAGCTGCTCGGCGGCCAGGTGCACGAGACGCTGCGCTCCTACACCTATCTCTATCCGCACACCGGCAGCGTCCATTCGGAAGATGCCCGCGGCCAGAACGTCTACAACGATCCCGACATGGCCGCCGCCTGCGCGCTCGAATATGTCGAGCAGGGTTTCAATGCCGTGAAGCTCGATCCTGCAGGCCCGTACACTGCCTATGACGGCCATCAGCCGCGCCTCGTCGACATCGACCTTTCGGCGCGCATGATCAAGGCGATCCGCGAGGCCGTCGGTAACAGGGCGGACATCCTGTTCGGCACGCATGGCCAGTTCACCGCCTCCGGCGCGCTGCGACTCGCCCGCGCCATCGAGCCTTACGACCCGCTGTGGTTCGAGGAGCCGGTACCCCCGGACATGCCGGAAGTCATGGCGCAAGTCGCCCGCCAGACCTCGATCCCGATAGCAACCGGCGAGCGGCTGACCACCAAGTTCGAATTCGCCCGCGTCATCGAGAATCGCGCCGCGACCATCCTGCAGCCCGACCTCGGCCGCTCCGGCGGCATCCTGGAGACCAAGAAGATCGCCGCCATGGCCGAGGCCTACCACATTCAGGTGGCCCCGCACTGCTATTGCGGGCCGATCGTCGGCGCCGCCAACATCCAGCTTGCGGTGACGCTGCCCAACTTCCTCATCCTGGAATCGCTGAAGCAATGGGACGGTTTCCACGCCACGCTGCTCAAGAAGAAAATCGAATGGCAGGACGGCAACGTGATCCCGTCGAAGGAGCCCGGCCTCGGCGTCGAGCTCAACGAGGAGGTCTGCGAGGCTCATCCCTATAGCGGCAAGGACCTGCATCTGCAGATGATGCAGACGCCGCTGATGCCGTGAGCGTGCGCCTCGCCTACGCCTTCGTCGGACTCGGCCATCTTGGCGGCAATCTTGCGGCCAGCCTGCTGCGCAACGGCTTTCCCGTCACCGTCTTCGATCGTGACCCGGCGGCGATCGAGCGCCTTGTTGCGCTCGGTGCCACGGCGGCGACGAGCCCCGCCGAAGCGGCGGCCCGCGCCGGCAACGCGATCACCTGCTTGCCCTCCCCGAAAGTCAGCGAGGCGGTGCTCGCCGGCCCCAACGGATTGCTCGACGGCCTGCCCGCCGGCGGCACCTGGATCGAGATGTCGACCAATGGCCGCGACGAGATCCTGCGGCTGTCCGCGCTGGCCGATGCGAAGGGCATAGAGGCGCTGGAATGCCCGGTCACCGGCGGCGTGCATCTGGCAGCGGCAGGCAAGATCACCGCGTTGGTCGGTGGTAGTGCCGCGCTCTACGAACGGCATCGGCCGGCGATCGAAGCCATGTGCGCGAAGTCGTTCCTGATGGGTCCGCTCGGCTCGGCGGCAGTGATCAAGGTCATCACCAACATGCTCGCCTTCATCCATCTCGTCGCCGCCGGCGAAGCGCTGATGCTGGCCAAGCAAGGCGGGCTCGACCTTGCCCAGGCCTACCATGCGATCGTCGCCTCCTCCGGCAACAGCTTCGTGCACGAGACCGAAAGCCAGCTGGTGCTGAACGGCTCCTACGACATCGGCTTCACCATGGACCTGGCGCTTAAGGACCTCGGCTTCGCGCTTGCCATGGGCAGGGATTTCGGCGTACCGCTCGATCTGGCATCGCGGGTCAACGCGATCTTCGAAGAGGGCAGGCGCGCCTATGGCGGCGACGCCTGGTCGACCCAGATCGTCAAGCTGCTTGAGGATGCTGTCGGAACCGAGCTTCGCGCCCCGGGCTTTCCGGCCAGGCTGGAGGCATAAAGGCAAAACTTTAGCCATCTGTTTCAGATGGTTAGCTCCGCCTGCGGAATCAGACGTTGAATCCGTTGATTCAACATCTCAACGTCAGCGCGCCGGGCAGGATTTCGAAGGTCGCCGGGATCCGGCCCGGAGATTCTCCGTCGATATCGATGAGCGCCGCGTTCTTCTCCGCATCCCCTAGCGGCTCGACCAGCACCTTGCGGCCGCGCAGTATGGTTATCGCCGGATGGTTGCGGTGACGCCCGCCATAAAGCAGCCGGATGTCCCGGATCAGTCCGAGCTTGTTCGCCGCCCGCACGATGACGATGTCGAACTGGCCGTCCGAGATCTCGGCGTCTGGCGCGATCATCATGCCGCCGCCGAAGAATTTCCCGTTGGCGACCGCCACCAGCGCCATGCGCGCCTCGATCGGCTCGCCGTCGTCTATGGTGATCCTGACATCCTGGAAGCGGTAGCGGAGGAACTCCAGCACCGTGCGCCAGAAGAACAGCGCCTTGACCGAGACCTGGCCTCTGCGCTTGTCGGAATTGACCGCGCGATCGGTGGCGCCGGAGAGGCCGAGGCTGGCGATGTTGATGAAATGGCGGCTGGCCAGCGCGCCATGGTCGTCGATGTAGGAGACGCGCCCGGCATCCACCTTGCGCGGGCTTGCACCGGCGATGCGCGCCAGCGCTGCCTCGATTTCATCCGGCAGTCCCAATCCGCGCGCGAAATCGATGCCGGTGCCGCAGGGCAGAAGCCCGAGCGCGCTCGCCCGGCCGGTCTCATGCTGCGCCTGCAGCAGCCCGTCCGCCGCCTCGCTGGCCGTGCCGTCACCGCCGGCGGCAATCACCAGATCGCAGCCATCGACCGCCAGGTCGATCGCCAGCCGCTCGGCATCGCCGCTCGTCTGTGTCTCGCGCAGATCGAAATCGCCGAAATGCTTCCTGAGCGATGCGGCGACCTTGGGCCAATGGCGCTTGAGCTTGCCGCCCCCGGCAATCGGATTGAGAACCACCCCGACCTTCAATCTGACCTCCCCCGAGGCATGTGCCTATAGCGTACGGCGGGTAATGGCATGCGTTCACCAAAGAGCCCGGAGCAGACGCCTGCAGTCCTTTGCCGGCATTGAAACGCGGGCCGACGGGCGGGGCAAGACTCCATCGCCCAAAGGGCCCCAGAAATACGGGGGCAGGCTGTCTAAGGAGTTTGGCCGGCAAATTCCGAGGCTTGTCGCATCGGTCCCCGATAATCCCGCTATCCACAGCTCGGCAGGCATTCCGCAAAGCCCTTACCCGGCGTACATTCAACCCATCTCAGGCGGCTACCGAACGCCTCGCCGAAAGGCAAAGCGCAAGGCGGATTTCCTGAGGCCCGTACGACCCGGATCGAGAGCAGGTTCGCCTGTTGGAGGGACGGATGTCGGCGGGGCCGCGGAAAGCGTGCGAACGCCGACGGCGGGCCGATGCTGCCATGAAGGCGGTGAAACCTTCGATGGCGCGCCGGGGGAAGCCCGCAAGGGTGGAGATCGGCGTGGTCCGGAACGGCGCTGCCCCCCGGGTGGCGACTGGCAGGACCGTCAAAATCAAGGCCGGCCTGGCGCGACGACCTTACGGAAGTTGCTGCCGCGACTGGTTCCTGATCTGACAGGGAGGCGCTGGGAGAAATCCCAGCGCCGACTGTTTTTTGGCTGCCCGTGTCGCCGGCTTTCGCCGCCGCTTGCACCTCCTCGGCGCCTGCAACTGATGCTTTCCGGCCACAGTCGCAAGCCAAGCAATCTTCCGTAACGCGCCGTCATGCACAATTCACAATCGCGGCCAAATCCCGCCTTGTTCCCCGGCGATTGATCGCTTGGGAACGAATTCGGAGGGACAAGACCGTGATCAAGACCGCCCTTGTCGCCATGACCATCGTCGGCTGCGACTGCGACGCCAAGCTCTGCGAATATATCGGCGAGACGCCGGCCAAATGGGCGACGATCGCCGACTGCGAGGCCGCGATGAAGAGCCAGATGCTGCACCAGCGCAACTTCAACTATCCGCTGGTGTCCGGCATCTGCCGCGTCAAGGGCTCGGCATCGACCTCGGAGCTCGCCGCGAAGGCGTCGGGACCTGAGCTGAAGCCGACGAACCGGGTCGTGGGAACCATCGCTCCATTGCCGCCCGAGCTCAGCCATCGCCCGAGCGTCCCGGTCGGCGCGACGGTCACGGCCAGCGAGACGGAAACCGCGCGGCCGGTCGCTTTCGAGACCGCGGTCGACGGCGGCAGCGCCGTGCTCTACCGCACCAAGACCGGTTATGCGGTGGTCAAGACCGACCTCGGCCGCGCGGCTACCGCGACTGTAGACATGGCGAAGCGGTCGGCGAACTGGCTGGCGGGACTGGTGCCGAGCGGAATGTGAGGCAGTCCAAGGTGTGTTGAGATTCAGGTCAGGCCGGCATCACCTGAATATCAACACGCCTTACAGCTTGACCTTCAAGGTCTCCCAGAACTTGTCGATCATGGGCTGCTCGGTTGCCGCGTCCCGATCGCCGATGCGTGTGATGAACAGCAGCCCCTGATCGGCAAGGCCGAAGCCGACGATCTCGAAATCGGCGCTGTCGGTCCGTGTCTTGACCGTGGCCTTGATGCCGGTCAGTTGCTTGCCGTCGGGAAGCTTGCGGGTCGTCGGCTGCTGCGTCAGCGTCCCGCCCGCCTGCACCGATTCCTTCGTCATCTCCTGCAGCATCAGCTGATTGAGCGACACCGGATTCATCTTGCCGTATTCCTGCACCACGACGATGGTGCCCAGCGCCGAGGCCGCCAGGTATTGGGTGATGCTGTCGCCCAGATCAGTCTTGGTGACCGAAATATTGCTCGGATGAACGAAGGAAAAGGAGCCGCCGGAGAAGGTGGCGAAGTAGTTGCGGTCGAGCCTGACTTTGGCCATCTTGCCGCCGGGCAGGGTCACGTTCGCGTCCTCGCCAGGATCGATGTCGACCGCCACGCCGTCGATCGTCAGCTTGAACGCCTTCAGGTCCTCGTGCGGGCAAAGCCGGCGCCGAGCATGATCGTGGCGAGCGCCGCGGCCGCAAATCTCATTCGCATGTCCTGTCCTCTCCGGCGTTCGACGCTTTCGACTCTCTGTGAAAACCGAGAGCGCTTCTATTGCCCTTACCATCCGCTCGTGACGGATAGACTGACCACTCCGCAAGAACCATAGGGTCATCGGAACGCTGCCGATAAGGCGCTCCGCTGGGCGCGTCGCAACGACGTGGTGCCTGATTGCCAATGCCGGCACGATGCGGGAAGATTGATTGCTATCTGGAGTTGGGGGGCTTCATGACCTTTGTCGTTCGCACCGCGCTTTGCTTGCTGCTGGCTCTCGTTCCCTTGGCCGTTCGAGCGCAAGACTCGGATCAGGGCGACGACAAGACGGTGATGGTAGCCCCGGACGATGCCGAGATGGCGGCGGCGATTGCAAAGGCACGATCCAGCCTGGATGACTTCCTGGCTTTGTCCGAAGCTCCGCCGCCGGGGACTGACAAGTTCAAGCTGAAGGTCATGATCGTCGACCGGCATGTCACGGAGCATTTCTGGGTCATCCCCTTCAAGCGCACCGCCACCGGCTTTGTCGGCATATTGGCGAACGAACCGGAACTCGTCCGCAACGTCGTCCTCGGCCAGAACATCGAATTCACCAGGGACGACATTTCCGACTGGGATACACAAGGGACGGCCATCAGGTCGGCAGCTTCACCGTCTGCGTGATGTTCAAGAAAATGTCGAAGGAAGAGGCCGATTACATGCGTACCCAATACGGCTTCGACTGCTGAACAGCATGCATCGCACGACGGTCGCCTTCGCGGCGAGTTCTCCGCACGCGGGCGGATCGGCCAACGGTCGGCTGGTCAGCCGGAAAAGATCGCGCTCAGGCGTTCCACAACCTTCCGCTTCAATGATCCCTCCAGTTCCTCCACCGGCACCAACCGCTCATGGAGCCCTCTGCGTAGCCGCATGAAGGAGTACAGTTTGTAGGAGGCGATCTTGCCACGCGTATCGCCGTCGGCACTCACATCGACGACGAGGATCGCGCCGATACGGCCGGGCCATGGCTGCCTGGCAAAGGCTGTGCCGAGGAAATCGCCCAAGCCGTAGGCGACGAGTGTGTCGCCGATGCGCTCGACCGGCTGCACGACATGGGCGTGATGGCCGGCAATCAGCCGCACGCCGTGATCTGCCAGCCGCCGAGCCAATGTCCGCGTTGCCGGTCTCGGAAAGTGCCGGAATTCCCAGTCCCAATGCGGCACGGCGCATAAGAGATCGATGCCTGCGCTAGACCCGCGCAACCATTCAGCCGGATCGCTCCTCATGGAAACCTGCGCGCGAAATTCTGACTCGTCAGCATTGCGCCAAAGCGTGAAAGCGGCGAAGCCGATCGTCAGTGGCCCGGCGGCATGGCGCTGGACCGGCCCGCCGGCCGCGGTGCCGATGGTGCGAATGCCGAGCCGCCTCAGCGCCGCGACCGTCTCCTCGAAGCCGGCAATGCCCTGGTCGAGGACATGATTGTTGGCGAGCGACAGCACGAGCTTCTCGCGCGCGATGCCGACAGCACCCAGCGCGTCGGCTAGGAAGAGTTCGGTCATCGCATGATGCGTGCCGAGCCGCGTCCCCACCATCGCGCTCGGCCGCTCGACGATTGGGCTTTCGCAATTGCCGACCACGAGATCGGCGGAAGCGAGCAGCGCCGCAATTGCGGGGGCGCATTCCGGCGCCGTGCGATTGGCGACCGCCGAAAGATCGCCAATGAAGGCGAGCCGCACCGTCTGCGCCGGAGGCGGTTCCAGGAGCGTTGCCGCGGGCGCCGCGAAATCGTTCCTGTCACCCGCGAGCGATGGCTTCAGGAAGCGCGGCAGCCACGACAGTTTGTAGGAAAGCGGATAGTTCGACACGCCATGCCCAATCGTTTGCCGTGTGTGTAGACCGTTCCTCGGGCCGGTTGAAGCCGGTCCCAGAGGCTGGCGGTCGGTTAGACTGCCGGCGTAAACCCATCTCGGGCACAGGCGCCGTCGGCCAAACAGGTGTATGGTCGTTGCACTGTCAGTGGAGGATGACGATGAAGCGCATAGCGGGCCTGGTGGCCGCCGCCTTGTTTCTTTCCCTGCCGATCACCGCGGCCGCCAGGGAAATGCCGGGCGCTGCAAAAACCCTGTTCGAGGCGAAAACCGTTTCGGAGCGGAACACCGCCCTGTCCGCGCTGGAGACAGCGGCAGCGGGCGATCCGGCATCGGCCTATGCCGCCGGCGCCGGCGAGTTCTTCACCGCCCTGGAAATCCTGGCCAGCGGCCTCCACCGCCACGGTTTCGAGAGCCCGCAATCCTTCATGCTGCCGCTGATGCGGCTTCCAGTGCCGGACAATCCCAACCCGCAGCCCCTGACCTATGAAGAATTTCGCGCCATCCTGGTCGCGTTCCGCGACCGGCTGGAGAAATCCGCCGCCACGCTTGGCTCCGTACCGGGCGGTGCCGACATAGGCATGGTGGTCGACCTCACCCATGCCGGCATCGATCTCAATGAGGACGGCAATATCGCGCCCGACGAAAGCTTCGCCGCGATCATGGCCTCGCTCTCACGCGGCAGCGTAGACCCGAACGATACCGTCCCTTCGCTCACCTTCCGCTTCGACCGCGCCGACGGCTTCTGGCTACAGGGCTATGCCGAGTTCCTGATGGCACAGGCCGATTTCTGGCTAGCCCATGATTTCAGGACCATGTTCGACGGTTCTTTTCACATGCTGTTCCCGCGCGCGAAACTGCCGCTGCAGGACACGCTGGTGCCGCCGGACGGCGGCATGAGCGGCAATATCTTCGCCTCGGAATGGCGCCTCGCCGACTTCATCTCGCTGGTGCATCTCGTCAACTGGCCGGTGATCGAGCCGGAGCGTCGGCAAGCAGCCCGCCGTCATCTGTTGGAAATGATCCGGCTTTCGCGCGAGGATTGGAAAGCGATCCTCGCCGAAACCGACAACGACCGCGAATGGCTGCCGGGACCGCAGCAGAAGGGCGTCAATCCGCTCACCGGCCTCGAGGTCGGTGAGGAGCAGGTGACGGCTTGGCTCGCCACTTTGACCATGGCCGAGGACCTTCTGGAGGGTCGCGTGCTGCTGCCGCATTTCCGCATCACCGGCAAAGGCATCAACATGAAACGCTTCTTCGACGAGCCGAAACCTTTCGACCTCGTCCTGTCGATCACCGGCCCGGCAATCGCGCCTTATCTCGAAAGCGGAAAAATCCTCACCAGCGACGATTTCGACCAGATCCAGCGCGAGTTCGGCGGCGCCGGCTTCCTGACTTTCGCGCTGTGGTTCAACTGAGGCCGCAGGCCAGAGCCAGAACGCGAGCTGTGACGCCACTCCTGACAGCCTTCTGTCAGCAGCGTCCGCGGGGCGCGCCCGCCATTTCACTCCGCTCTTTCCATTTCCGCCGAGTCCTCCCATATTCGGGCCATGGCCAAAACCTCTGACAAGAAGACGCCCTCGCAAGATGGCGCGCCGAAGCGGCGCAGCCCGCTGACCGAATTCCTCGACGCTGCCGAGCCGCTGAAGCCCGGCGGCTTTTCCGAGGCGCCGCAGAGCGATTTTTCCGGCGCGCCGCTGACCGGCTCGATCTCCGATTGGGCGGGGCAGATCGCGCGCGAGGCGGAAAAGCAGCCGAAGGCAAAAACGCCGAAAAAGATCCCCGAGCGCTCCGCGGCCCCTGGGCGCACGGCGCGCGGCACCTCGATGGGCGGCGCGGCGTCGGCAAAGGAACGCGCGGCCGCCGGCCTCAATCCGGTGCCCGGCCTCGACATCAGCCTGGAGGATGCCGAGTCGGTTTCCTCAAGCGGCGTCACCGCCACGGTCGCGGCGCTGTCGAAGCTGATCGAATCCGGCAATCCGCTTCACAAGGACGGCCAGCTCTGGACCCCGCACCGCCCTGCCCGGCCGGAGAAATCGGAAGGCGGCATCGCCATCAAGATGGTCTCGGATTTCCAGCCGGCCGGCGACCAGCCCACCGCGATCAAGGACCTCGTCGAAGGCGTCGAGCAGAACGACCGCACCCAGGTGCTGCTCGGCGTCACCGGCTCTGGCAAGACCTTCACCATGGCCAAGGTGATCGAGGAGACGCAGCGCCCTGCCCTGATCCTGGCGCCCAACAAGACGCTGGCCGCGCAGCTCTACGCCGAATTCAAGAAATTCTTCCCCGAAAACGCGGTCGAGTATTTCGTCTCCTACTACGACTATTACCAGCCCGAAGCCTACGTCCCGCGCACCGACACCTATATCGAGAAGGAATCCTCGATCAACGAGCAGATCGACCGCATGCGCCACTCGGCGACGCGTTCGCTGCTGGAGCGCGACGACGTCATCATCGTCGCCTCGGTCTCCTGCATCTACGGTATCGGCTCGGTCGAGACCTATACGGCGATGACCTTCCAGATGCAGGTCGGCGACCGGCTCGACCAGCGCGCTTTGCTCGCCGACCTCGTCGCCCAGCAGTACAAGCGCCAGGACGTGAACTTCGTGCGCGGCTCCTTCCGCGTGCGCGGCGACACGATCGAGATCTTCCCTGCCCACCTCGAGGATCGCGCCTGGCGCGTCTCGATGTTCGGCGACGAGATCGAGGCGATCACCGAATTCGATCCGCTGACAGGACAGAAGACGGGCGAGCTGAAGAGCGTCAAGATCTACGCCAACTCGCACTATGTGACGCCGCGCCCGACCTTGAATCAGGCCGTCAAGTCGATCAAGGAAGAGCTGAAATACCGTCTGCAAGAGCTTGAAAAGGCTGGCCGTTTGCTGGAAGCGCAACGGCTCGAGCAGCGCACCAGGTTCGATCTGGAGATGCTGGAGGCGACCGGCTCCTGCGCCGGCATCGAAAACTACTCGCGCTATCTCACTGGACGTCAGCCGGGCGAGCCGCCGCCCACCCTGTTCGAATATGTGCCGGACAACGCGCTGATCTTCATCGACGAAAGCCATGTCACCGTGCCGCAGATCGGCGGCATGTATCGCGGCGACTTCCGCCGCAAGGCGACGTTGGCCGAATACGGCTTCCGCTTGCCTTCCTGCATGGACAACCGGCCGCTGCGCTTCGAGGAATGGGACGCCATGCGGCCGCTGTCGGTCGCCGTCTCGGCCACCCCGGGCGGCTGGGAACTGGAGCAGTCCGGCGGCGTCTTCGCCGAGCAGGTCATCCGACCGACCGGCCTGATCGATCCGCCGGTCGAGGTGCGTCCGGCCAAGAGCCAGGTCGACGATGTCGTCGGCGAGATCCGCGAGACGACGAGGCTCGGCTACCGCACGCTGGTCACGGTGCTGACCAAGCGCATGGCCGAGGACCTCACCGAATATCTGCATGAGAACGGCATCCGTGTCCGCTACATGCACTCTGACATCGACACGCTGGAGCGCATCGAGATCCTGCGCGACCTGCGCCTCGGCGCCTTCGACGTGCTGGTCGGCATCAACCTGCTGCGCGAGGGCCTCGACATTCCCGAATGCGGCTTCGTCGCCATTCTCGACGCCGACAAGGAAGGTTTCCTGCGCTCGGAAACCTCGCTGATCCAGACCATCGGCCGCGCCGCGCGCAATGTCGACGGCAAGGTCATTCTTTACGCCGACCAGATCACCGGCTCGATGGAGCGGGCGATGGCCGAGACCAACCGCCGCCGCGAGAAGCAGATGGAGTGGAACGCGGCCAACGGCATCACGCCGGAGTCGGTCAAGTCGCGCATCGCCGACATCCTCGACTCGGTCTACGAGAAAGACCATGTGCGTGCCGATATCTCGGAATTCACCGACGATGCCGGTGCCATGATCGGCAACAACCTGAAAACCCATCTCGAAGCGCTGGACAAGCAGATGCGCGATGCCGCCGCCAATCTCGACTTCGAGAAGGCGGCCCGCATCCGCGATGAGATCAAGCGGCTGCGCGAGATGGAGCTTACGATCTCAGACGATCCGCTCGCCCGCTATGCTGAGATGGAAAGCCCGGTCTCTGGCCGCGAGAAGGGCAAGCACAACAAGGGTCGGGCTGTTCATCGCACTGTGGATGACGACGGCAAGAGCCTGTTCGCCAAGCCGTCGCTCGACGCCATGGGGCCAGGCACAGACATGGCGACGCCCGCGGGCGCCGTCTCGCGCTCGCTGTTCAAGAAGCAGTCAGCACAGGAGGCGCACGGCTCCGATTTCGGCATCCCCGGCGACCGCACCAAGCCTCTGTTCCGGAAGAACTCGCTCGACGAGATGACGGTGCGCCGCACCGAAAAGCCTGTCGAAGGAAAAGTGCCGACGAAGCCAAAGCCAATCTCCCCCCTTGTGGGGGAGATGCCCGGCAGGGCAGAGGGGGGCGCGAAGGAACGCGACGATTCCAACAAGCCTGTCGTCCGTCAGCGCGCTGGCATCGGCTCCTATGAGGACACGGCCGACGAGCGCCGTCAAAAGCGCCGGCAGAGCAAGACCGGGCGGCCGGGGCGGTAGCGACTTCCCCCTTCTCCCCTTGTGGGAGAAGGAGACGCAGACCGCCAGCGCCCTTTGCTCGGCTCCATCCCCTTGCCATCCGGCCCTCCCTTGTGTAGCCATTTCCTTTGGCTGGAACGTCCAACTAAGGAGGGCTGCGTGTATTTCTATCACCACCGTCAGCGCGGCCCTGTCTGTGCCCTGCGAGCTTGCTTGCAGGGCTGACCAGGACGGTCCGGGAACTTCCCCGCGTCGATTTTTGGTCTGCCCTTCGTGGTGCCCTTGAGCTTGGCCTGATGGCCTGCCGGCGCCGTCGAAGTGCATTGAGCCGGACTCCGGCAAGACCAGAGAAATCGACATGGCCATGATCAGCCTCAAATCCCTCGGCGTCACCATGAGTGCGCCGCTCTTCTCCAACCTCGACCTCACCATCGGCGCCGGTGACCGTCTGGGCATCGTCGCGGCCAATGGCCGTGGCAAATCCACCTTGCTCAAATACCTGGCGGGTGAGCTGGAAGCCACCACCGGCGACATCACCCGGTCGCGAGGCTTGCGCGTCGGCCATGTCGAGCAAGCCGTCCCCGACGCGCTGCTCGACCGCAGCTTCCACAAGGTGGTCGCCGATGCCTTGCCGCTCGAGCAGGCCGACAGCGAACTCTGGCGTGTCGACGTGGTGCTGGACTCGCTCGATGTGCCTGAGCATCTGCGCGACCGGCCGATGCGGGCCTTGAGCGGCGGCTGGCAGCGACTGGCGTTGATCGCCCGGGTCTGGGTCACCGATCCGGACGTGCTTCTGCTCGATGAGCCGACCAACCATCTCGACCTCGCCAAGATCGGCCAGCTCGAAACCTGGCTCAACGCGCTGTCGCGCGAGGTGCCGGTGATCATCGCCAGCCACGACCGCGCCTTCCTCGACGCCACCACCAACCGCACGCTGTTCCTGCGCCCGGAACAATCGCCGGTGTTTTCGCTGCCCTATTCGCGCGCCAGGCAGGCGCTCGACGAGGTCGACGCTTCGACGGCCCGCAGGTTCGAGCGCGACATGAAGGTCGCCCAGCAGCTGCGCCGGCAGGCAGCCAAGCTCAACAATGTCGGTATCAATTCGGGCAGCGACCTGCTGACGGTGAAAACCAAGCAGCTCAAGGAACGGGCCGACAGGCTGGAAGAGGCGGCGCTGCCCGCGCATCGCGAGCGCTCGGCCGGCGCGATCAGGCTCGCGAACCGCGGCACCCACGCCAAGGTGATGATCACGCTGGACGACGCGGCAGTGCAAACACCCGACGGCACGCTGCTGTTCAGGACGGGCAAGCGCCATATCTGCCAGGGCGATCGCATCGTGCTGCTTGGCCGCAACGGCGTCGGCAAGTCTCGCTTCATTGCGATGATCCGCGCAGCCATCGTCGAACCCGGGACGACGCCGGACATCAAGGTGACGCCGTCCGCCGTGCTCGGCTACAGCGATCAGGCGCTGTCGGGCATCGGCGGCGACGACACGCCGCTGGCGATGGTCTCGCGCCGCTTCGAGGTCGGCGAGCAGCGGGCGCGTTCGCTTCTTGCCGGCGCCGGCGTCGCCATCGAGATGCAGGAGAAAAAGATCGGCGCATTGTCGGGCGGGCAGCGATCGAGGCTGATGATGCTGGTGCTCAGGCTCATCAACCCCAATTTCTATCTCCTTGACGAGCCGACCAACCATCTCGACATCGACGGCCAGGAAGCGCTGGAGGACGAGTTGCTGAAGCATCAGGCGAGCTGCCTGCTTGCCTCGCACGACCGTTCCTTCATCCGCGCCGTCGGCAATCGTTTCTGGCTGATCGAGAAGCGAAGGCTGACCGAGGTCGACAGTCCGGAAGCATTCTTCCGGTCTGCCGCCGAGACCGGCTGAGACCGCGCAAGGCCGGCTCGTTGCGGGCCGGCCTTTTCGCCGTGAGAAGACGCGACGAAAAAAATCGGGCCATCTGTCGGATCGCCACCATGCACCTCGTCCTTGAGATGCCGACACGATGATGCCGGCATCAACCAGGGAGAGCTCATCATGTCGATACTGTCATCCATCGGCCGCATCGCGACCCAATATGCAGCGGCGCGCGCCCGCTACCGCAGCGAGCGTATGCTGCTTTCGCTGCCGGCCGAACTGCGCAAGGACATCGGTTTTCCGGAAATTCTCGACACGCGGAACAGCCGCCGCACGGCCGCCTTCTCAAGCAAGGTCATATGAAAGTGTCCGATCGTCCAATGCAACCGCCACGCGGCTTCGGCGGTTGCCCGGACTGCTCGGGCCCGGCCCTCAAAAAATATTCTGCGGCCCGTGTAGCATTGCGGTCGCCCCGTCCGTCTTTTGATCGCAAGGCCAGATCAACCCGTGAAGAGGAACACGTGAAATGACCGACCAGACCCCACCCCGCGCCAAAGTGCTTGGCGGGCTGACCCCCTACCTGCAGGTCGACGGCGCCATCAAGGCCGCCGAGTTCTACAAGAAGGCTTTCGGGGCCGAGGAGGTCTTTGCCTATCCGCCGGACGAACAGGGCCGCACCATGCATATCCATCTCTACGTCAACGGCTCGACGCTGATGCTGGGCGATGCCTATCCCGAGCACGGCCATCCGCATCAGAATGCGCAGGGCTACACGCTGCAGCTCCATCTCGGCAGCGACGATATCGATGCCTGGTGGCAGCGCGCGGTGGACGCCGGCTGCGAGATCGTCACACCGCTCCAGGTGATGTTTTGGGGCGACCGCTGGGGCCAGGTGAAGGATCCCTTCGGCGTCGCCTGGGCGATGAATGCACCGGTGAAATAGGCTGAGCCCGTCTACCCTCCCCTTGTGGGAGAGGTCGGATTGCCCCGATTTGCCCTTCGCAAATCGGTTGGCAATCCGGGTGGCGGCGCCAAGCTGGAACACCCCTCATCCGTCTTGTCGCTTCGCGACAAGCCACCTTCTCCCACAAGGGGAGAAGGAAGATCCTCACCAATAAGGAGCTCACCATGTCCTATGTCGATGGCTTCGTGCTTGCCGTACCGAAGGCAAATCTCGACGACTACAAGAAGCTCGCCAACACCGGCGGCGCCGTCTGGAAGGAGCACGGCGCGCTCGCCTATGTCGAATGCGTCGGCGACGATGTGCCTTACGGCGAGCTGACTTCGTTTCCGCGTGCTGTGCAGGCGAAGGAGGGCGAGATCGTTATCTTCGCCTGGATCGTCTCCGAATCCAGGCAGAGCCGCGACGCGGTCATGGCGAAAGTGATGGCCGATGAGCGTCTCAAGATGGATTGGTCGACAATGCCCTTCGACGGCAAGCGCATGATCTTCGGCGGCTTCCAGCCGTTCATCGAGCTTTGAGTAGCTAGCGCAAGCCAGGGTTAGCGGATCGCAACCCTTTGCGATTGGCCGAAACGCTCGTGAGGTCGTCATCCTATGGCGGAGCAAGGAGCGAAGCGACGCGGCGCAGACCATAGGATCCATGCCGTTACCTATAAGCGTCACGGCGGTGCAGAACGACCTATGTTCTGCGCCGCTTTTGCCCTTCGCGCGAGGTCACGGCATGGATCCTCGGGTCTGCGCGTCCGCTTCGCTCCCGCTCCGCCCGTGGATGACGAAGTTCAGGCGCTTCGGCCAATCGTTGACAAGTGTGCTAGTTCAGCCGATCCAGCAGCGGCTTCAGCCTGTCGCCATAGCGCTTCCACAGCTCGACCGAGCCCTGATACATCGGCTGGCGCACTTGCGCGGCGGACGCCGTGCGCACCGGCCGGTCGGTCTCGTGGAACGACAGCACCTTGTCGTCCCAGGGCAGGCCGAGATGCGCCATCAGCGCTCGCGTCTGCCCTTCCTGGTCGGCGACGAAATCCTCGTAGCGCACATCGTGCACGACGCCCGGCAGCACCTTGCGCCAGTGCGCCATGATGTCCGTGTAAAGGTTATGGAAATCGGCGAGCTCGCCGAGATCATAACCATAGCGGTGGCTGTCGCCGCGGAAATGCACCTTGAAGATCGAAAGACAGGTGGCCGCCGCGTCGCGCGCGCAATGCACGATCTTCGCCTTCGGCAGCATCATGTGCAGGAAGCCGACCAGCAGGAAGTTGCCCGGCATCTTGTCAGTGACATGGCGGAAGCCCGGATAGCGGGCATGCAGCATGTCGAGATAGGCCTGTCCCGCCTCGGCAAAGGCCTTGTCAGGCACGTCGGCGATCCCCGAGGGAAAGCCGCCCGGCATGCTCATCGGAAACTGCTTGCCGACCGCCGTCTTCAGGATGCTGAGCTCGCCGGCGCCGTAGACCTGTGGATGGCTGGCGATGATCTGCTCGACCAGCGTCGTGCCGGAACGCGGCATGCCGACGACGAAGATCGGCGTGTCGTCGGAAATGTCGCTCGGCCTGTGTTTTTCGAAGAAGGCCTTGTCGAATACCGCTTTCATCGCCGCGAACTCGTCGCGCGTCCTCACCGGATCGTAGTCGATGCCCTTGCGACGGATGGCGTTACCCTCGGCGAAATAGTCGAAGGCGCGGCCATAGTCCTTCAGATCGTCATTGGCCTTGCCGAGGCCGAAGGAAAGCTGCATGCGCGCGAGGCTGTCCTGCGGCGCCTTGCCGTGCTCGGCCTCCATACCGGCAAGCTCGGCGTCGCGCTCGGTCTGGCGCTTGACCTGCGTCAGCAAAAGCCAGGCTTTGGCCATGGCCGGAGCGATCGCCACCGCTTGGCGGGCGAGATCGGCGGCCTCGGCGAGCTTGCCCTTCTCCATCATGGCGACGCCCAGCCCATAGAGGAGCTCCGCATCCTTGGGCCGGATCGACAGCGACTCGCGGAAGAGCGCAATCGCCTCGTCCAGCCGCCCGGCCTCCTGCAGCGTTTCGGCAAGGCCGATGCGAGCGCGGACATGGAACGGGTTGCGGCCGATCGTGCCGCGAAAAATCTCCTCGGCGCCCTCGAACTGGCCGAGCTGCTTCAGCGACGAGCCGAGATTGTCGCGCGCTGCCAATTGGTCCGGGCGGATGTCCACCGCGCCGCGGAAGAAATCGACGGCGGCGGCGACGCGGCCGAGGTCGCGCATAACCGTGCCCATATTGTTGAGGAAATCGGCGTTCCTGGGCTGCAGCGTCACCGACTGTTCGATGAGGTCGAGCCCCTCCTCGCTGCGGCCGGTCTGATGCAGGAGAAGCCCGAGGAAATGCAGCGCCGCGGCATGGTTCGGCTGCTGCGCCAGCACCTGCCGATAAATGGACTCGGCCTCCCGCCGGCGCCCTGCCTGGTGCAGTTGCAGCGCCCTCTGCACATAAGGATCGAGCGGGCTCGCCGAACCGGCCTTGCCACTCGCGCCCGCCGCTCTTCTCTGATCTCTGTTAATGGGAAACCTGCCGTGTTTGTCCGCCCGCTCGACCTAAGCCAAGCGGGCGGCAGATTCAAGTGTTCGGCAGAACGCCGGCCCGACCTCGCCGAGGCCCATTGAGATTCAGGTCAGTCCGGCATTACCCGGATATCGGCAGGCGCTAGCACGGCCCATCGCCGATGATGCGATAGTCGGCTGCGCGGGCCTCGCATGCATTCGGGAAGGTGCGCACCTCGCCGTGGCGCCTGGCGCAGACCGGAGCGTATTCGCGCGTGCAGAACGTCTGCTCGCCGCCTCCACCGCCGCCGTCGCGGCACGGGCCATCGTGCACGATGCGATATCCTTCCCTCTCTGCCAGGCAGGCGTTGGCGAAGGTCTGGCGATCGCCGCCGCGGCGCGCGCAGACTGGGTCGCATTGCATGGTGCACAGTTGCGGATGCGGCCTTGGCGGGCGCGGTCCTTCGTCAGCCACGACCGTGCACGCCGCCAGCAAGGCGGACAGGAACAGGACGACGAGGCCCGGTCGCGAAACGATTGCCGCAAGAAATTGCATGGGGTTCTGCTGACCGCCGGGAGTGGCATCATCATCATCCTCGCTATTCCGGCATCAAAGGCAACCCCAGTTTGTGGATTGTCTTGACCGCAACGGCAAGGCGACGGCGGCTTCGCGCTGGCCCATGCCTGGCCCTTCTCTGGCCGATGACCGGTCATGGCGCCGGGTCTATCGAGTGCCCCTGCGTTGGACGCGCCGAGCGCCGCCCGCGGCGCTATCTTGCAACCATCACGTTTCCGTGTAATAAATTTCCTGTTCGGGCATTTGCGACCCGGAGAGCGGCACGTTTTGGATGACCCTTCCCCGATAGTGTGAATCTCTGACGGCCCCGTTTTTCGGCGGGGGCTTTGACCATGCGCGAATGCATGACTGCCGAGCAAACACCGGGACTTACCCAAGGCGCCATGCAGCGGGCAAGCCCACGAGACTGATACGGGTGAAGGAGTTTCCCCATGGCCCAGACCGGCACCGTAAAGTTCTTCAACGCCACCAAAGGCTTCGGCTTCATCACGCCCGACGGCGGCGCCAAGGATGTGTTCGTCCACATCTCCGCGATCGAGGCCTCCGGCCTGCGCACGCTCGTCGACGGCCAGAAGGTCACCTTCGACGTTGAGCCGGACCGCATGGGCAAGGGCCCGAAGGCGGTCAACCTCCGCGCGGCCTGAGCGGCCGGCGCTTGCCTGTCATCGGCTGACGAACGGCGCGGCAGGATCATGAGTGGGCTTCGCAGGAAGCTTGAATTTTCGAGGGCGCGACGGTTCCGTCGCGCCCTTTTTCGTCCGGCAAATGGCGGGATCGGCAAGAGAAAACTTTCTCTTGCCGATAGCGCTAAAATAAAGGACAAATTTCCTCTCGGGCAATTTGCCGGCCCGAGACTGACTTGATGGGATCAAAGGAGCTTCCCATGCCGCAGACCGGCACCGTCAAATTCTTCAACCATGCCAAGGGCTTCGGCTTCATCACGCCCGACGATGGCGCGAAGGATGTCTTCGTCCATATTTCGGCCGTGCAAGCGTCGGGCCTTCCCGGTCTTGAGGATGGGCAAAAAGTGACATTCGACACCGAGCCGGACAAGCGCGGCAAGGGGCCGAAGGCCGTCAATCTGACGATCGGCTGAGCCGGCTCAGTCAGATCGGGCGGAGATCGACCAGGCGGGGAGTGCTCCCGCCGAGTGTGGGGGCTTTGTTCGTGCGATGAAATCGTAGAGGCGGATTCCGTTCAGCCTCCGTTCAGCCACGGTCTTCTATTAACCTTTGCTAAAGCCGATCCGCATTCCTGAAAACACGCGGGCCGGCGCGAAGGAGACCGAAGATGAACCGAATTCTCAAGACCGCCATCCTGACCGCCGGCATTGCCGCGACCACTTTGGCCACCTTCTCGGCGGCCAATGCCGACGATTGGCGCTGGCGCCACCATCACCATAACGGCGACGCCCTTGCCGCCGGCGTTGTCGGCCTCGCGGCAGGCGCCCTTATCGGCAGTGCGCTCAGCAACCCCGGGCCGAGATATTACGACCCGGCCTATGATGACGACTACTATACCAGCTATCGGCCCGTTCGCCGCTACTATGTGGAGCCTCGGGTCGTCTATGCCGATCGCTATGCCGAGCCGTGGACCCGCGCCTGGTACGAGTATTGCTCGGACCGTTACCGCACCTTCAATTCCCGCACCGGCACCTTCACCGGCAGTGACGGCGAGCAGCATTTCTGCATCGCTAACTAATATTTGAGGTTCCCTGCCCAGCAAAAGCGCCGCCTTCCAGCGGCGCTTTTCTTTTGGATGCAGATCAGACCAAAAACGGATTGGTCCGCCGCTCCTCGCCGAACCGGCCGCCCGGGCCGTGGCCGCAGATGAAGCCGATGTCGTCGCCGAGCGGCAGGAGCTTGTCCTTTATCGAGGAGATCAGCGCGGCGTGATCGCCGCCCGGCAGGTCGGTGCGGCCGATCGAGCCGCGAAACAGCACGTCGCCGACATGGGCGAACTTGGCCGCGGGGTTGTAGTAGACGACATGGCCCGGCGCGTGCCCCGGACAATGCAGCACCTCGAACACGTGCTGCCCGAAGGATACCGTGTCGCCTTCGCCGAGGAACCGATCGGGCACGCAATTGCGCACGGGACCCGCCAGCCCGAAACGCCTGGCCTGGTTCTCGAGATTGGCAAGCAACGGCCGATCGGCCTCGTGCGGCCCGACGATATCGACGCCCAGCGCATCCTTCAGCTCCATCGCGCCGCCGGCATGGTCGATATGGCCGTGGGTGATCCAGATCGCCTCCGCCGTGATCGCATTGTCCTTGAGCGCCGCCAGTATCTTGTCGACATCGCCGCCGGGATCGACAACGACGCCGGTCCTGTCGTTCATGTCGAACAGGATGGTGCAGTTCTGCTGGAAGGGCGTAACCGGCACGATGCCGGCATTGAGCTGACCCATGGCTTGCCTTTCCCACGGCTTTCCTGTCGAAGCGTCGCCCTGATGTAGAGAGCACAGCGGACTGCGTCCACCGTCGGCCGGAGCAAATGATCCCCGAAAAAGAAATGGGCGGCCGTGACCGCCCATGCGCAGGCCCGAAGAGGTATGGGCCTATTTCTTCATGGCGCCCATGACTGCGCCGATGATGGCGGTCAGGATGGCGCCGCCGCCGGCGCCGCCGACGATGTTCTGCACGTTGAGCGCACTGCCCAGTCCGCCCGCTGCCGCCGCGGCCGCGGCCGGATCGACCGTGCCGCCGCCGAGCAGACTACCGAGAATGGCCGCGCCGCCGACGCCACCGATAGCGCCGCCGAGGATCTTGGGAAGCTGGCCCATCGCGGCCTGTTTCAGCGCCGCGCCGACTGCCTGACCGCCGATGACACCCGTAATCACCTGAATAACGATCGCAACAAGCGTGTTCGTATCCATGTACTAGTCCCTCCATAGCCGCCAGCCTCCTCGGGCCGACGCCATCATGAGACGCTGAATTGTTCGAAAGTCAAATGCGCGGGCGCTTAAATAAAAGGAGCGGCCCGAAAACCGCCCCTATAGGACAAAAAAGCTGTGACTATCGCTATTCTGCGGCGATGGCGTGCTTTGGTTGCACCGCGGCAGAATAGTCGTTCATCAACGTCTTGGTGATCTCGCCGACCTCGAATCGGTACGGACCAATTTCTGAAACCGGCGTGACTTCAGCGGCGGTGCCGGTGAGGAAACATTGCTCGAAGCCTTCCAGATCTTCCGGCATGATGGCGCGTTCGACCACCTCGAAACCGCGGTCCTTGGCCAGGCCGATCACCGTGCGGCGGGTGATGCCGTCGAGGAAGCAGTCGGGCGTCGGCGTGTGGATCTTGCCGTCCTTGACGAAGAAGATGTTGGCGCCGGTGGCTTCCGCCACCTGGCCGCGCCAGTCGAACATCATGGCGTCGGCGCAGCCCTTGGCCTCGGCGGCATGCTTGGAAAGCGTGCAGATCATGTAGAGGCCGGCGGCTTTGGCCTTGGACGGCGCGGTGCGCGGGTCTGGCCGGTGCCATTCGGCGATGTCGAGACGGATGCCCTTCAGCTTCTGCGCCGGATCGAAATAGCTCGGCCACTGCCAGATGGCGATGGCGCAGTTGATGCGGTTGTTCTGCGCCGAGACGCCCATCTGCTCGCTGCCGCGCCACGCGATCGGGCGCACATAGGCGTCCTGGAAACCCTGCTTCTTCAGCAGCGTGCGGCAAGCCTCGTCGATCTCGGCGACCGAATAGGGAATCTTGAAGCCCAAGAGGCGCGCCGATTCATGCAGGCGCTCATTGTGCTCGGTCAGCTTGAAGATCTGGCCACCATAAGCGCGCTCGCCCTCGAAAACGGCGCTGGCATAGTGCAGTCCGTGGGTCAGCACGTGGATCTTGGCGTCGGCCCATTTGACGAACTCGCCGTTCATCCAGATGAAGCCGTCCATTTGATCGAAGGGAACGGATGCCATGGAAACCTCCCGCGGGGGGCGCCCGCAAATCGTTATTGTCGTTAGCGTTTCGTGTCGACCGCGCCATAGGGTCTGAGGCGCCGGCCGGTGCCTGGAAACCTAGGCGGATATTCAACCCATGGCAAACTCAGGAAGTTCCGGAAAAACGGCTTTCGCTTGCCTTTTCGTTCGCAATCCGCCGAAAAGCTTGTCAAAAATTATCATTGCCGGAAAATTACGTCAACAGTACTGACATAATCACCCGCTTCGCATGGAGAAATGATGACGAGCCCCGCAGCCGGAAAACCGATCAGGACGGCGATCACTGATGAGGACGACATCGACTTTGCCATCATCGAGTTGTTTTTCTTCGCCTATCGCGACTTCACCTCCGATCCGGACCAGATCCTTGCCGATTACGGTTTCGGCCGCGCCCATCACCGCGTGCTGCATTTCGTCAACCGCAGGCCGGGACTGACGGTTGCCGAACTGCTCGACGTGCTGAAGATCACCAAGCAGAGCCTAGCCCGGGTGCTGAAGCAGCTGATCGACACCGACCATATCGTCCAATTGCAGGGCCCCCGCGACCGCCGCCAGCGTGAGCTCTATCCGACGGCCAAGGGCCGCGCGCTGGCGCTGGCGCTGGCACGGCCACAGTCACGCCGCATCCGTGCTGCATTGGAGGATTCCGGAACCACCGACCGCGCCTCGATCGAAAGATTCCTGGAGGCGATGGTCAATCCGGAACTTAGGGCGCAGATCGACATTGTGCCTGCGCAAACATCGGGGAAGAAGAATGGAGACCACTGAGAAGGTAGATCATCCGGCGGCGCCCGGCGATGATGCGCCGCATCTGCTGGTGGTCGATGACGACACCCGCATCCGCAATCTGCTCAAGCAGTACCTGTCCGAGAACGGCTTTCGCGTCACTGTCGCCGGCAATTCCGGCGAGGCGCGGCGCAAGCTGGCGGGCCTCGACTTCGACCTGCTCGTGCTCGACGTGATGATGCCCGGCGAAACCGGCGTCGATCTCACCAAGGCGCTGCGGGCCGAAAAGAACGTGCCTATCCTGATGCTGACGGCGCTGTCGGAGACCGACAGCCGCATCACCGGGCTGGAGGCCGGCGCCGACGACTATCTGCCGAAGCCCTTCGACCCGCGCGAGCTCATCCTGCGCATCAACAACATCCTGCGCCGCGGCGGGCCGGCGGTGACGCCCAAGGTCGAGCAGCTCGTCTTCGGCCCTTACACGTTCCAGATCGCCAAGCGCGAATTGAAGCGCGGCGGCGAGGCGCTGAAGCTGACCGACCGCGAGCAGGAAATCCTGGCGATCTTCGCTGCGCGTGCGGGCGAAACCATACCGCGGCACGAACTTGTCGGCGACGAATCCGATGTCGGCGAGCGCACCATCGATGTCCAGATCAACCGGCTGCGCCGCAAGATCGAGCGCGATCCGTCCAATCCGGTGTGGCTGCAGACCGTGCGTGGTATTGGGTATCGGCTCAGCGTGGAATAAACTGTTCAAATGCATGCCGTCCAAAAGCAGTCATCGGCTTCGGGATAACGACATGCAGACCAAAGAAGCGAAGCGCGCCAGGTATGGCGCGCTTGCGGCCCTTTGCTGAACGGCCATCGACGAGCGGAAGGGCGAATGGCGACCACGCAACTGGAAAAGCCGAAAGGAGGCGGCCCCAGCGATCTCGCGATGCGGACGCTGAAGGCGATGCCGCGCGCCTGGAATCGCTTCTGGCGCCTGGTCGCGCTCTACATGCCGAAGCGGCTCTACGCGCGCTCCCTCATCATCGTGATCGCGCCGATGATCCTGCTGCAGTCGGTCGTTGCCTTCGTCTTCATGGAGCGCCACTGGCAGACGGTGACCCAGCGCCTGTCGCAGGCGACCATCGCCGACATCGCCGCCATCATCGACATGATGGAGACCTATCCGCACGACGCCGATTACGCCAACATCATCCGCATCGCCCAGGACCGCATGCAGCTGAAAGTGGACCTGCTGCCGCCCGATCCGCTGCCGCCCCCCGGGCCGAAGCCGTTCTTCTCGATCCTTGACACCGCCTTGTCGTCGGAGATCACCAGGCAGATCAACCGCCCCTTCTGGATCGACACGGTCGGCAATTCCAACATCGTCGAGGTCCGCGTCCAGCTCGAGGGCAAGGTCCTGCGCGTCTTCGTGCGCCGCAGCCAGGCCTATGCCTCGAACACCCATATCTTCCTGATCTGGATGGTCGGCACCTCGCTGGTGCTGTTGATGATCGCCATTCCCTTCCTGCGCAACCAGATAAGGCCGATCCTGACGCTCGCCGAGGCCGCCGAGAGCTTCGGCAAGGGGCGGCCGATGCCGCGCGATTTCCGCCCGCGCGGCGCAGAGGAAGTTCGCCGCGCCGGCTTTGCCTTCATCCAGATGCGCGAGCGCATCGAGCGTCAGATCGAACAGCGCACCGCCATGCTGACCGGCGTCAGCCACGACCTCAGGACGATCCTGACCCGCTTCAAGCTGCAGCTGGCGCTGGCCGGCGGCAAGTCCGAGACCAAGGCCGCGCTCAACCAGGACATCGACGACATGCAGTCGATGCTGGAAGGCTACCTTTCCTTTGCCCGCGGCGAGGCGGCGGAAGACACCGGCCGCTTCGACCTTGAGAACTATTTCCAGAAGCTGGGCGAGGAGGCGCGGCTGCGCAAATGCAAGCTGTCGACCGCACTGGCCGGCGATCCGACCGTGCATGTGCGGCCGAACGCCTTTGCCAGGCTGCTGTCCAACGTCATCGGCAATGCCTTCCGCTATGCCAAGACGGTCGAGGTTCATGCCAATCACGGCGGCGGCTCGCTGACCGTCACCATCGATGACGACGGTCCGGGCATCGCGCCCGAAAAGCGCGAAGAAGTGTTCAAACCGTTCCTGCGGCTCGACGAGGCGCGCAACCTCGATGCCAGCGGCACCGGCCTCGGCCTGTCGATCGCCCGCGACATCGCCCGCAGCCATGGCGGCGACATCAGCCTCGAGGACAGCCCGCTTGGCGGCCTGCGCGCCGTGATCCAGGTTCCCGCATAAATCGGGGAAGAACGGGGTTCATCGGCCCGTCATGAAATCATGGTCAAGAGCGCGCATGAAGCGCGCGACCTTTATCGATTCGGCCCTGCCGCCCCGCTTCGATCCCGCGCCTGCCCGGGTGCGCTGGAGCGAAGCGCGAGCTGCTGCCTGGTTGCCGTTCCGCCACCGCGCGGGCGCGCTCAAGAACCTCGCCAAAGGATCGCCATGCGCATCCTGATGGTCACCGATGCATGGCGGCCGCAGGTCAACGGCGTGGTCCACACGCTGGAACGGCTTACCGAAACGCTGAAATCCTTCGACGTTGAGGTCGATTTCCTGACGCCGAACATCTTCCGCACCTTGCCACTGCCGACCTATCCGGACATCCGCCTGGCGCTAACCACCCCCGGCCACGTCGCGCACCTGATCGATGGGCGCAAGGCCGACCATATCCACATCGTCACCGAAGGTCCGCTGGGCATCATGGCGCGCCGCTATTGCCGCAAGGCCGGGCGACCCTTCACCACCAGCTATCACACGCGCTTTCCCGAATATCTCAGCGCCCGCCTGCCGGTGCCGGAGAGCTGGGCCTACAACTGGCTGCGCGACTTCCACAATTCCGGACAGGGCACGCTTGTCGCTACCCAGTCGCTGGCGGACGATCTCGCCGCGCGCGGCTTCAACAAGCTGAGGCCCTGGACACGCGGCGTCGACACCGATCATTTCCGGCCGGACAAGCGCAAGGACACAAGCTTCCCCCGCCCCGTCTTCCTCTGCGTCGGCCGCGTCGCGATCGAAAAGAACCTGACCGCTTTCCTCGATCTCGACCTTCCGGGCAGCAAGGTGGTGGTCGGCGAAGGGCCGGAGCTGGCAAAACTCAAGGCCCGCTATCCGAGCGCGCATTTCCTCGGCCATCGCCCGAACGACGAACTGGCGGAAATCTACGCGTCGGCCGACGTCTTCGTCTTTCCGAGCCGCACCGACACGTTCGGCAATGTCATCATCGAGGCCTTGGCCAGCGGGACGCCGGTGGCCGCCTACCCGGTGACGGGGCCGATCGACATCGTCGGCGACGGCGTCGGCGGGGCTGTGTCCGAGGATCTGCGCGAGGCCGCGCTCAAGGCGCTTCACATCGACCGGGCGGAAGCACGCCAGCGCGCCATGCGCTACAGTTGGAAGGCCTGCGCCGAAATGTTCCTCGACGTGGTCGAGGAAGCGCTGGGAATGCCGCGCAAGCGCGCCGATCAGGATGTGGCGACTTCAGGTCGTCCCAGGCTTGTCCTAGAATAGACGTCCGCCGTTCGGCACTTTTCGCTCGATGGCGCCAAGCACCACGGCGCCTTCCTCATCCGGAAAGCCCAGCGTCAACACCTCCGACATGAACGGGCCGATCTGGCGCGGCGGGAAATTCACGACCGCAAAGACCTGCCGGCCGATCAGCGTCTCCGGCGTATAATATTTGGTGATCTGCGCCGATGACTTCTTCACCCCGATCGCCGGGCCGAAATCGATCTTCAGCTTGAATGCCGGCTTGCGCGCCTCAGGAAACGGCTCGGCCTCGATGATCGTGCCGGCGCGGATGTCGACACGGTCGAAATCGGCAAAGCTGATCTCGGGCTTGCGCTCGCTGCTGGAACTCATCGGCGATGTCGGCTTCGTTCAGGCGTTTCCGTGGGTTTCGAAGAGCACGCTGGACAGCGCGTCCTTTGCCGAAGTACCCGACCAGACGACGAACTGGAAGGCCTGGAAATAGCATTCGCAGGCCTCTAACGCCGAAGACAGGAGCACCTCGACCTGCTGGCTCGACGGCTCGACCCCGCCAGCGAGCAGCAGCGACTGGCGGAACATGATCGCGCCCTCCTGCTCCCAGAGGTCGAAATGGCCGAACAGCATCTGTTCGTTGATCAGCGACAGGAGCCGCATCACTTCCAGCGCGCGCGTTTCCGGCACCTTGATGTCGAAGGCGCAGGCCAGATGCAGCGCCTCGAAATCCTCCATCCAGGAGAAGGAGACGTGGTAGTCGGTCCAGCTGCCGGTCACCGAAATCGAGATCTCGTCGTCGCCAGCGCGTTCGAAGGACCAGTCGTTGTTGTGGGCCACCTGCTCGATGACATCCACCGGGTGGATTTCGCGGGAGAATTCGAGTTCGAGGAGTTCCATGAATGCTTCCTGTCGTTCTGAGAGCGCCGCCACACGCTCCGCGAGAGAGGGCACGCACAACGAACAATCTTGTCTAGAACTCGGACGGCCAGGGCTTTCCAAACGCAAAGACCCCAACCGGACCCCACCGCCCGGCGCATGACCCTGCTTCGAATCATGCAACAAATTCAGTCTATTGATCGGGAGTCGCGTGAACAGCCCAATTTTTCGCACTGCGTCATTCGCATGTGGAAAGGCGCTGCCAAAAAGATTCATGCAATGCCGGTAAGCGATTCACGGCAAAGCGATTTTTCGGATCGCGCTTTGTGGAAAAGTTTACGATTATTTTTTTGATCTGGGCTTCGCCGCAGCCGCCGGTGCGGCCTGCCCGGTCAATTCGGCGAGCTTCGCCTCGAGCGCTTCGACGCGCACCGCAAGCTGGATGTTGTCTTCCCTCGCCTTGACGGCCATCTCGCGCGCGGCCTCGAACTCCTCGCGCTGCACCACATCCATGGAGTTGAGCAGGCGTTCGGCCTGACTGCGGAAAGCTGTCTCCATCTCACGCCGCACGCCCTGGGCGGCCCCCGCGGCATCCGTCATCAGCTTGGCGAATTCATCGAGAATGCGGTTCGTTCCGGTCGACATGGCAAATCCTCGCTTGCTCATTTTGACGTAGTGGGGCTGAGCCCGGAATGCAAGCGCGCCCATTCAGACATGCTCACCCTACTGGCCCCGCGATCCAATAACTATTATTATGAGATGGAACTGAAGGAGCACATCATGGCCATCAGCGCAGACTTGGGCCACCGCCTGGAAGATGTCGTAAACCGGCTCGTCAGTTCCGGCCGCTACAATTCGAAAAGCGAAGTGCTGCGCGAAGGCGTTCGCCTTGTCGAAGAACGGGAGAAGCGGCTTGCCGCGCTTGACGCTGCGCTCGCGAAAGGTATGACCGATGTCGCCGAAGGACGAGTAAAGCCAGCTGAGGACGTGTTTGACCGCCTGGAGGCCAAATACAAGGCGATTGCCGAGAGGAGCAGGTGAGGCGGCTGATCTTTGCCGCGCAGGCCGAGGTGGACCTGGAGGCCATCGCAGAACACATCGCCAGGGACAATCCGTTCCGGGCTGTGATCTTTCTTCAAGAACTACGCAGCGCTTGCGTCGAATTGCGCGGGATGCCGGAGCGGTATCCTTTGGTTCCGCGACATCAATCTTCCGGGATTCGGCGCCGAGTCCACGGTAGCTATCTGATCTTCTTCCACGTCAGCGCTGAAACCGTTGAAATCCTGCACGTCCTGCACGGAGCGATGGACTACGAGCAGGTTCTGTTCCCCGGGACCTTATAGCGCACCCGCTTGCCCACCGCACCGACGCTGCCTTGACCCCGCCAAAACCCTGCCGCATGGTCCGCGCCCGAAAGACCACCCAATCGGGAGACCCTGTTGAGCGAATATTTCCTGCTGCCGCTGGCCTCCCTGCCCTTCCCCAACATCGATCCGGTCATCGTCCGCATCGGACCGCTGGCGGTGCATTGGTACGGCGTCGGCTACATCGTCGGCATTCTCTTTGCCTGGTGGTACGCCAGGCGGCTCGTCACCAACGCCCGCCTGTGGCCGGATGGCAGGTTGCCGATGAAGCCTGAGGACCTCGACGATTTCATCGTCTGGGCGGCGATCGGCGTGGTGCTCGGCGGGCGGACCGGTTATGTGCTCTTCTACGACCTGCCGCGCTACATCGCGAATCCGCTCGACATCTTCGCCGTCTGGCAGGGCGGCATGTCGTTCCACGGCGGGCTGCTCGGCGTCATCCTCGCCATGACCCTGTTTTCGCTCAAGCGCGGCATCCTCACCTGGACGCTGTTCGATGTCGTCGCGGCCGGCGTGCCGGTCGGCCTCGGGCTGGTGCGCGTCGCCAATTTCATCAATTCGGAGCTCTGGGGCCGGCCGACGGACGTGCCTTGGGCGATCGAATTTCCGAATGGCGGCCCATTCAACCGGCATCCCAGCCAGATCTACGAGGCGCTGCTCGAAGGCCTTGCGCTGTTCCTGGTGCTGCGCTTCCTCACCCATTCGCGGCTGAAGCTGAAATCGCCCCGCTTCGTCGGCGGCGCCTTCATCTGCGGCTACGGCTTGTCGCGCATCTTCGTCGAGTTCTTCCGCGAGCCGGACCAGCAGCTCGGCTATCTGCTCGGCACTGGCTGGCTGACCATGGGCATGATCCTGTCCTCGCCGATGGTGCTCGCCGGCATCTGGGCCATGGCCACCGCAAAGCCGATGACGCAACCGCAGGCGACATGACCGGGCTGAAGGAGCGCATTGTCGGACTGATCGGCGCCGTGGGGCCGATCCCGGTCAGCGAATATATGGCGCTCTGCCTGTTCGACCCTGAAGACGGCTATTACACGACGCGCGAGCCCTTTGGCGCCGCAGGCGATTTCGTCACCGCGCCGGAGATTAGCCAGATGTTTGGCGAGCTTGTCGCCGTCTGGCTTTACCAGGCGTGGCAGCGCGCGGCCCGCCCGCTCCCCGTCACTTTCGCCGAAATCGGTCCCGGCCGCGGCACGCTGATGAAGGACATGCTGCGCACCTGGTCGCGGCTCGACCCGGCATTTGCCGCCGGCGCTTCCTTTGCCATGATCGAGACCAGCCCGCGCCTGACCGAAATCCAGAAACAGACGCTTGCCGGGCAAAGCTCAGGCCTGACCTGGCATCAGAGCATCGAGACGCTGCCGCGACAGCCGCTCTTCATCGTCGGCAACGAGCTGTTCGATGCGGTGCCGATCCGCCAGTTCGTCTATGTCGGTTCCGGCTGGCGGGAGCGCATGGTCGGCCTCGATGACGGCGACAATCTCCACTTCTTCGCCGGGGCGGGCTCCGTCGACCCGGCGCTGCTGCCGCCCGGCGCGACAGATGCGCCGCAAGGCGCGATCGTCGAGGTGGCGCCGGCCCGCGCGGCGCTGATGTCTGCGATTGCCGAGCGCATCGCCGCCAACGGCGGCGCCGGGCTCTTCATCGATTATGGCCATCTTCAGCCCGGCATCGGCGACACTTTGCAGGCCCTGCGCAGGCACAATCACGAAGATGTGCTGGCCAATCCCGGCGAGGCCGATCTCACCGCCCATGTCGACTTCGCGGCCCTGGCCGCAAACGCCCGGGCGCACGGCCTCGAAGCGGAATTGACGACGCAGGGCGAATTCCTGCTCGGCATTGGCCTTCTGGAGCGCGCCGGCGCGCTCGGCAGCAATGCCGACGACAGCGCTCGGCAAGCGATCTCCGACGCGGTCGAGCGGCTCGCCGGCCCCGATCAGATGGGCGACCTGTTCAAGGTCATGAAGATCCTGCCGACAGCGAAAACCGGCTGACATCGGCAGGGAACCCGTGCAAGCTGGCCGAGCCTCTTGCCAGAGCTTGCCCACTTGCCCGAACTTCACCTTGACGAAATCCCCCACGCGGACAACAAACCCATCCATGCTGAATCAGACCGGACCCGATCCAGTACGTTCGCCTCTGCTAGAGAAGGCGCAAGGCATACGCCACGGCTATTTCACGCGCATCGGCGGCGTCTCCGGCGGCATCTACCGGGGGCTCAACATCGGCACCGGCTCGAGCGACGACCAGGCGCTGGTGGCCGAGAACCGTCGCCGCGTCGCGGACTGGATGGGAGTGCCGGCGGACCACCTGCTCACCGCGCATCAGGTCCACTCCCCCGATGTCGTCATCGCCAGGCAGCCTTTCGCCAGCCCTCGCCCCAAGGCCGATGCCATCGTCACCGACCGGCCGGGCATCGCCGTCGGCGCTTCGACGGCCGATTGCGGGCCGGTTCTGTTCGCCGACGCCGAAGCCCGCGTCATCGGCGCCGCGCATGCCGGCTGGAAGGGCGCCTTCACCGGCGTGCTCGAAAACACCGTTGCCATGATGGAAGGTCTCGGCGCCCGCCGCGACCGCATCGTCGCGGTGCTCGGCCCCTCGATCGGGCCCGACAATTACGAGGTCGGACCGGAATTTGTCGCCCGCTTCGTCGAAGCCGATGCCGGCAATCAACGCTATTTCAGGCCATCGGCGAATCCCGGCCACTCGATGTTCGACCTCAACCGATATACGGTCGACCGCCTGCGGGGCGCCGGCGTGATCGCCGAAGGCCTCGGCCGCTGCACTTACGCGGAAGAAGAGCTTTTTTATTCCTACCGGCGCACCACCCACCGCAAGGAAGCGGATTACGGGCGCCAGGTTTCGGCAATCGTTCTGGAGAAAGAGTAATGGCGCTGCATTTCGAACGTTCCGAATTCGACGCGCGGCGCGACCGGCTGCTGATCGAGATGGCCGAGAAGAAGCTCGACGCGGTGCTTCTGTTCGCGCAGGAGAGCATGTACTGGCTGACCGGCTACGACACATTCGGCTTCTGCTTCTTCCAGTGCCTGGTGGTTAAGGCTGACGGCTCGATGGTGCTGCTCACCCGCTCGGCCGATTTGAGACAGGCGCGCCATACCTCGACCATCGACAACATCGTGCTGTGGACCGATCGCGACGGCGCCAATCCGGCGATCGACCTGCGCAACCTGCTCAACGACCTCGACCTGCTCGGCGCCCGCATCGGCGTCGAATACGACACGCATGGCCTGACCGCCTACAATGGCCGCCGCGTGGACGAGCAATTGCAGACCTTCGGCCAGATCGCGGATGCGTCGGGGATCGTCGGCCGGCTGCGCCTCTTCAAGAGCCCGGCCGAGATCGCCAAGGCCGAAAAGGCCGCAAGCCTCGCCGACGATGCGCTCGACGCCGCGCTGCCGCTGATCAAGCAGGGCGGAGACGAGGCGCTCATCCTGGCCGCCATGCAAGGCGCGATCTTTGCGGGCGGCGGCGACTATCCGGCCAACGAATTCATCATCGGCTCGGGCGCCGATGCCCTGCTCTGCCGCTACAAGGCCGGACGCCGCAAGCTGACCAAGAACGACCAGCTGACGCTCGAATGGGCGGGCGTCTTCCACCATTATCACGCGGCGATGATGCGCACGGTTCTGACCGGCAAGGTCTCGAAGCGCCACCAGGAATTGTTCGACGCCGCCCGCGCGGCCCTGCTTGCGGTCGAGAAGGCGATGACGCCCGGCAACACCTTCGGCGATGTCTTCGATGCGCATGCCCGCACGCTCGAGGCGCACAATCTGACAAAGCACCGGTTGAACGCCTGCGGCTACTCGGTCGGCGCCCGCTTCACGCCATCCTGGATGGACATGCCGATGTTCTACCAGGGCAATCCCGAACCGATCGCGCCCAACATGACGCTGTTCGCCCACATGATCATCATGGATTCCGAAACCGAGACCGCGATGACGCTTGGCCGCACCTACCTCACCACGGAATCGACGCCGAAGCCGCTCTCCCGCCATGATCTCGACTTGATCGTACAGTGAATCCATAATGGTTGGCTCACGCGGGGGCGTCGTCACCAGGGAGTTTTCGGGCAAATGAGACGATCGCAGGTGACGACCGTGTCATTGCTTGCGGCGCTGGCGCTTGGCGCTTGCACCAATGCCAAGGATGTCCTCGATCCTTCCGCCGTGAAGCCGCCGGCGAATTCGGCCCAGGCTTTGCCGGCCACCCAGGGCACGTCGGCCACCACGTCCCAGACGACGACCTCGCCAGCCCCCGCGGCGACTGCGGTGGCTTCGACGCCCGCCACGCCGGCTCAGGCCGCCGCCATCGCCAAGACCCGGCTGCAGGTTGCGCCGATCGTCGGTGCCTCGGTGGAGGCCGCGGCACCCTTGACGGCGGAATTGCAGACGCGCGCCAAGCAACGTGGCGTGACGCTTGTCGGCAGCACCGACCAGACGGCGACGCATGTGCTGAAAGGCTATTTTTCGACGATGTCGGAGGGCAAGGACACCACCGTCATCTATGTCTGGGACATCTACGATCCGTCGGGCAACCGCCTGCATCGCATCAACGGCCAGCAGAAGGCGCCCTCCGTCGGCAGCGGCGAGGGCTGGTCGGCGGTGGCGCCGGCGACCATGCAGGCGATCGCCGACCAAACGATCGACCAGTTCACTGCCTGGCTCGGCAGCGGCGGCGCCGGTTGATCGACCAACCTGTTGCCGGCTTGCGATGTGGTCAGCCTTTGTTGCGCCTTGTCGAAGGATTCCCGATCACGAGGCTTGCAATACCGGCGCGGGCCGCTAAAAGCCCGCATAAAAGGCTCATGAGAGTCTATCCATCCTTCACCAGGAACGGTGCATGAAGCTTTTCGCGGGCAATTCCAACAGGGTGCTGGCCGAAGCGGTCGCCCGCTATCTCAACATCCCGCTGGGTAAGGCCAGCGTCAGGCGCTTCGCCGATCAGGAGATCTTCGTCGAGATCCAGGAGAACGTGCGCGGCGAGGATGTCTTCATCCTGCAGTCGACCTCTTTTCCGACCAACGACCACCTGATGGAACTTCTCATCATGATGGACGCCTTCATGCGCTCCTCGGCAAGGCGCATCACGGCGGTCATCCCCTATTTCGGCTACGCCAGGCAGGACCGCCGCGCCTCCGGCCGCACGCCGATCTCGGCCAAGCTCGTCGCCAACATGATCACCCGCGCCGGCGCCGACCGTGTGTTGACGCTCGACCTGCATGCCGGCCAGATCCAGGGTTTCTTCGACATCCCGACCGACAATCTGTTCTCGGTGCCGGTGATGGCCCGCGACGTGAAGGCGAAATACAAGCAGCTCGGCAACGTCGTGGTCGTGTCGCCCGACATCGGTGGCGTGGTGCGGGCGCGCGCGCTGGCCAAGCGCTTCGATGCGCAGCTCGCCATCGTCGACAAGCGCCGCGAGCGCCCCGGCGAATCCGAAGTGATGAACATCATCGGCGCCGTCGCCGGCAAGGATTGCCTCTTGATCGACGACATCGTCGATTCCGGCGGCACGCTTTGCAATGCGGCCGAGGCGCTCCTCGCCAACGGCGCGACCAGCGTCACCGCCTATATCACCCACGGCGTGCTCTCGGGCGGCGCCGTGACCCGCATCGCCGGCTCGAAACTGCAGGAACTGGTGATCACCGATTCCATCCAGCCGAGCCAGGCCGTGCTCGACGCGCCCAACATCCGCGTCATCTCGATCGCCGACCTGATGGGCGAAGCGATCTCGCGCACGGCAACGGAAGAATCGGTGTCGAGCCTGTTCGACTAGTTATCGATCCTGGTGGGTGCGTAGCGCAGCAGCGTGACACCTTGCGCAAGGCGCTTCGCGCCGAGCGGCCTCAACGTCAGTGACAGGTCGGACTGGAAATACGGCTTGCCGCCGCCCAGCACGACCGGATGCATATAGAGCCGGTACTGGTCGATCAGACCTGCGCGCGCAAGGTGCCCGGCAAGCTCTGCGCCTGAGATGGAAATCTCGCCATCCGTTTGTGACTTGAGCGACCTCGCCACGGCCTGGGCGTCGCCATTCACGAGACGGGCATTGGGTCCAACCTCTCGAAGCGTGGTCGAAAACACGATCTTCGGCGTCTCTCGCCAGGCGCGGGCAAAATCTCGCTCGACCTCCTCAGCGGCGATCTCTCGCTCCGGGCTGTCCCAGAAACGCATGGTCTCATACATCCTGCGCCCACAGAGCGCGATCAATGTCCGCCTCATCTCGTCATTGAAATGCTGATGCAATTCTTCTTCGGGAACCGGCAGATCAATGTCACCGCTCGGCCCGGCGATGTAGCCATCCAGCGATGTCAGCATGGCATAGACGATCGTAGCCACCAGGGTCCTCCGATCTTGCTCCCTGGAAAAAAGAGCATACCGATTGCAATTTGCAATCGGTATTTCGACAAAGGGAACTTTAGACCCAGGGTGATGCGCCAGCTTAATGGCGGCCGGCCCCTATCTCACGCGGCGATCGGACCGCCTGTGCGCCGCGGGCTTTCGCCGACATCACGCGCGCCGCGCATATAGCCGCGCGGCGAGGTGCCCAGCATGCGCTTGAACATTGTGATGAAGGCCGGCACGCTGTCATAGCCGAGATCGAGCGCCACCCTGGTGATCGGCTCGCCGTCGGCGAGCCTCGGCAGCGCCGCGAACAGGCAGGCCTGCTGGCGCCATGTTGAGAGCGACAACCCGGTCTGGCGGTGGAAGGCGCGGGTGAAGGAGCGCCGGCTCATGCCCGCGGCATCCGCCCATTCGTCGATCGTCGCATGCGGCGAAGGCGCGGCGACGAAGCGCCGGCAGAGCGCCGCGAGCTTCGGATCGGATGGAAACGGCAGGCCGAGCGGCCGCTCCGGCAGGTTCGGGATCTCGTGCAGCAAGAGCCCCATGATCAGCCCGCCTCGCCCTTCGAGCTCGGCGCCCTGCGGCAGCTTCTCCGATTCCACGATCAGGCTGTGCATCAGTTCGGTAATGCCGACGACGCGTAGGCCCTCCGGCAGGCCGGGAATGGCATCCGGCATGACATAGACCGAGCGCATCGAGACATCGCCCAGCATCTCGACAGAATGTTCGATGCCGGCCGGTATCCACATCGCATGGTCGGGCGGCACCATCCAGCGCCCATGCTTCGTCGTCACCAGGACCACACCGACCAGCGCATGCAGCAGCTGGCTGCGTCTGTGGCGATGCCGCGGCACGTGATAGCCGTCGGGATATTCGGTCGGCAGCGCCACCGCAGGCCCGACGACCTGTTCCAGCCATTGCCAGCGGCTCTCGTGCAGCCGGCCGAGCTCGGCGGCATCTCCTTTGAAGATTTCCCGGCCATGCGGCATCGGAAGTGGCCCACTTGCGAAACTATTGGACCAAACCACGAAAGAAGTCGCCTGGCAAGCGTCCTATAAGGCTGCCTGCGGTTCGCCGCCAAAAGACCACGGAGCATTGCCTTGACCGATACGACCGCCACCGCCGTCGCCACCCCAGCGCCGGCAAGACACCCCTCGGCGCAAGCGACGGCCGTCACTGTCATCCTTGCGGTGAGCTTCTGCCATTGTATCAACGACATCATGCAGTCGCTGCTGGCGGCCATCTATCCGCTGCTCAAGGACAATTACGGTCTCGATTTCTGGCAGATCGGCCTTTTGACCTTTACCTTCCAGGTGACGGCGTCGCTGCTGCAGCCGGTGATCGGCATGATCACCGACAAGCGACCGATGCCCTATTCCCTGCCTTGGGGTATGGCCTCGTCGCTGGTCGGGCTGGTGGTGCTCGCTCATGCCGGCCATTACTGGCTGCTTCTGATCGGCGCTTCGCTGATCGGCATCGGCTCGGCAATCTTCCATCCGGAATCCTCGCGCATCGCCCGCTTCGCCTCAGGCGGACGCTTCGGCCTGGCGCAATCGCTGTTCCAGGTCGGCGGCAATTTCGGCCAGGCGATGGGACCGCTGCTCGCCGCCTTCATCGTCGTGCCGTTCGGCCAGACCAGCATCTCCTGGTTCGCCGTCGGCTCGCTGATCGGCATCATCGTTCTGTGGCAGGTCGGCGGCTGGTACAGCCGGCTGCGCGCCTCGATGGCCGCCCGCAAGCAGGCAAGCCACGTCTCGCCCTTTGCGCGCAAGAAGGTGATGGGCGCATTGGCAGTGCTGACGCTGCTGGTGCTGGGCAAGAACGCCTATATCGCCTCGCTCTCCAGCTACTACACCTTCTATGCCATCCATAAGTTCGGCGTTTCGGTGCAGACCTCGCAGGTGATGCTCTTCCTGTTCCTCGGCGCTTCGGCGCTAGGCATCCTGCTCGGCGGCCCGTTCGGCGACCGCTACGGACAGAAGGCGATGATCTGGTTCTCGATCGTCGGCGTGCTGCCGTTCACGCTGGCGCTGCCCTACGCCAATCTGGAATGGACGATGGTGCTCACCGTGCTGATCGGCCTGATCCTGTCCTCGGCCTTCTCCAACATCGTCGTCTTCGCGCAGGAACTGGTCCCCGGCCGCGTCGGCATGATCGCCGGCATCTTCTTCGGCTTCGCCTTCGGCATGGGCGGCATCGCCGCCGCCGTGCTCGGCGTCATCGCCGACATGAAGGGCATCGACTTTGTCTACCAGATCTGTTCGTACCTGCCGCTGCTAGGCCTGCTGACGGTGTTCCTGCCCAACATGAAGGAAGCTAGGAAGGCGCAGGCGGCGGCCAGTTAAAACCCGCCGATTTTCAGGACTCGAATAAGGGCGTGGCAGCTGCCGCGCCCTTATCGATTCCTCCCCAGACGCCAGGTGAAAAGCCTGTTAGTGTTCGCGTGCGCGGGCGACGACGCCGCAGATAACTCAATGTCTCTGGAGAATGATATGCGCAAGATCGTGTTGGCCGTGTTGGGCGTTCTTCTTGTAACCTTGCCGGCTACGGCACGCATCGTTCCTTTTCCGCCGGGTTTCAAGACGCAGTCCGTCGAAACCAACGGCACGAGCCTCTATATGCGCGTCGGCGGCAAAGGTCCCGCGGTCGTGCTGCTGCACGGCTTTGCCGATACCGGAGACATGTGGGGCGCGGCGGCGGCGGCGCTCGCAAAGGACCATACTGTCATCGTGCCGGACCTGCGCGGCATGGGTCTGTCCGCTCACCCTGAAGCCGGCTACACCAAGAAGAACCAGGCCGTCGACATCGCCGGCCTGTTGGATGCCCTGAAGATCGACAAGGCAGATCTGGTCACGCACGACATCGGCAACATGGTCGGCTATGCGCTTGCTGCGCAATATCCCAAGCGCATCACCAAATGGGTCATCATCGACGCGCCGCTGCCCGGCATCGGTGACTGGGAAAAGATCAAGCAAAGCCCGCTGCTTTGGCACTTCAACTTCCGTGGCCCGGATATGGAGCGGCTGGTCGCGGGGCGCGAGCGCATCTATCTCGACCGCTTCTACAACGAACTGTCGGCCGACCCGAAGAAGATCGATGAGGCCACGCGCAAGCACTATGCCAAACTCTATGCACGCCCGCATGCGATGCATGACGCTTTCGAGCAGTTCAAGGCCTTTGACCAGGACGCGATCGACAATCAGGCGATGCTCGCCGCTGGCGGCAAACTGACCATGCCGGTGCTGGCTGTTGGCGGAGAAAAATCCGCCGGCACCACGCAGGCCGATATCTTGCGGCTTGTTGCGACCGATGTCACAGGCGGCATCGTGCCCAACTCCGGTCATTGGATCATGGAGGAAAACCCCGACGCCACCGTCAAGCTGATCACTGGTTTTCTCGCCAGATAGGCACTGTCCCGCGGACATGTCGATGAAAGTACAAAAGCACCCGCCTGGCGGCGGGTGCCTTGTCTATCCAACTGGACGATTCTAGGCCTTGATGAAAGCCAAGAGGTCGGCGTTGATCACGTCGGCGTGGGTCGTCGCCATGCCGTGCGGAAAACCCTTGTAGACCTTGAGCTCGCCCTTCTTGAGCAGCTTGATCGCAAGCAGCGCCGAATCTGCGATCGGCACGATCTGGTCGTCGTCGCCATGCATGACCAGCACCGGGACGTCGATCTTTTTCAGGTCCTCGGTGAAGTCGGTTTCCGAGAACGCCTTGATGCAGTCGTAATGCGCCTTGGCGCCGCCCATCATGCCCTGGCGCCACCAATTGTCGATCACGCCTTCCGACATCGCAGCGCCCGGACGGTTGAAGCCGTAGAACGGACCGGCCGGGATGTCGCGGAAGAACTGGGCCCGGTTGGCCGTCAGCGCCACGCGGAAGCCGTCGAATACCTCGATCGGCAGACCGCCGGGATTGGCATCGGTCTTGAGCATGATTGGCGGCACGGCGCCGATCAGCACGGCCTTGGCGACGCGGCCGCCGGAACCATATTGGGCGACATAGCGCGCCACCTCGCCGCCGCCGGTCGAATGCCCGACATGGATGGCGTCCTTGAGATCGAGATGCGCGGTGAGCGCCGCCACGTCGGCGGCATAGGTGTCCATCTCGTTGCCAGTGTCGGTCTGGCTGGAGCGGCCATGGCCGCGGCGGTCATGCGCGATGACGCGGTAGCCCTTTGACAGGAAGAACAGCATCTGGGCATCCCAGTCGTCGCTGCTCAGCGGCCAGCCGTGGTGGAAGACGATCGGCTGACCGGTTCCCCAATCCTTGTAATAGATCTGCGTTCCATCCTCGGTGGTGATCGTGCCGGCGCCCGGGCCGGCCTTTGCCTGCGAAGCCTCAGTCATTGCAATCTCCTCTATAATTTTCGCGATAAACAATATCGCGATAACAATATGCGTAGCGTGGTCGAGCCCGCTTGTCCACAAAAATGTATATGACGATAATATGTTTCGTGGTACATATTTAGTGCTCAATCGGCAAAAGGAACGCGTCGTGCCTCTTCCCTTGGACAATCAGCTCTGTTTCACGCTTTACGCCACCAGCATGACAATCAATCGTACCTACAAGCCCATGCTGGACGAGATGGGGATCACCTATCCGCAATATCTGGTGCTCAACGCGCTGGGCGAGGCGGACGGCATGTCGGTGGGCAGCATCGCGCATCGGCTCGCCTTGGAATCGAGCACCATCACGCCGCTGGTGAAGCGGATGGAACAGGCCGGACTGGTCACGCGCCAGCGCAGCCGAACCGACGAGCGTCAGGTGCAGGTCGACCTGACCGCGGCCGGACGCGCGCTGTTGGTCCGGTGCAATTGCCTGAACGAGACCCTGATCGAGCGCTCGGGCATGACGCTGGCTGAGCTCGACGCCCTGAACCGGCAGGTCCAGGCGCTGCGGGATGCGCTGAACAGTGACCTGGCCGGCGCCAGCTGAAGCTTGCGCACTAACCCTTAATGCAGGCCGAACTCGCGCAGCAGCTCCTCGCGGTAGCGCACGAAGCGGCTTTCGCTGCGGTCGCGCGGGCGCGGCAGGTCGACATCGATCAACCGCGCCGCGCCGCCCTTCTCCTTGGGCAGGATAAGCACCCGGTCGGCCAGATAGATCGCCTCCTCGAGGTCATGGGTCACCACCACCATGGTGACGTTCTCCTCGCTCCAGATGCGCGCCAGTTCCTCCTGCATGGAGATCTTCGTCATGGCGTCGAGCGCCCCGAGCGGCTCGTCGAGCAGCAGGATCTCGGGCTGCACCGTCAGCGCCCTGGCGATGCCGACGCGCTGCGCCATGCCGCCTGAGAGCTGCCTGGGATAGGCATCGCTGAATTCGGCAAGGCCGACCAGCGCGATATAGAAGCGCGCCCGCTTCTCGGCTTCCGCCTTGGGCACGCCGCGCACCTCGAGGCCGAAGGCGACGTTGCCGAGCACGGTCAGCCAGGGCAGCAGCCGCGGCTCCTGGAAGATCACCGCCCGTTCCTCGCCGACGCCCTCGATCACTCTCCCATCGATCGCGACGGCGCCGCCGTCGGCCCTCTCCAGGCCGGCCAGGATGCGCAACAGCGTCGTCTTGCCGGAGCCGCTGGCTCCGACGATGACTAGGCATTCGCCGGAGCGGATATCGAGGTTGAGCGAGCGCAGCACGGCAAGCTGGCGCCCGCCTAGTGCGAAGGATTTCGACAGGTCGCGTATCGTGACCTCGCCGCTGCGTGGTGTCGCCATCGCTTGCGCCTCCGTGCTCAGTTGGTCTTGGTTTCGCCCGGGCGATAGAGGATATCGGCGGCCTTGAGCTTGCCCTTGGGCAGCCGGCCGTCGCGCTCGAGGACGCTCACCCAGAAGTCGACGTCACGGTCCGTCACGGCCGCCTTTTCGCGCAGGCCGAAGCCGGTCCAGAAACGCGCCAGCTCGCCATTCTCGCCGCGCTTGTCGAGGACGCCGGCGAGTACCTTGCGCGCCTCGTCCGGGTTCTGCCGCGACCAGTCCGACGCCCGCGCCGACTGCTCGACGAAGTTGCGGGCGGCGTCCGGATTGGCGGCGATGAAATCGCGCCGCAGCACCACGAAACCGCCGGCGATCTCGCCGAGCACGTCGGTGTCGTTGAAGACGCCGCGCACGCCGCCATTGCTGACCAGCTGGCCGGCGAAGGTCGCCTGCCAGTAGCCGAGGCCGGCGACATCGACCTGGCGCGAGCGCAAGGTCTGCTCGAGCTGAGGCCCGGGCACCACGACCAGCTTGGCCGCGTCCGGCGGCAGGCCGACGCCGCGCAGCGCCTCGCGCACCGTATAGTCGAGATGAGCGCCGAGCGTGTTGACCGAGATCGTCTTGCCCGCGATATCGGCGATCGATTTGATCGGGCTGTCCTCCAGCACATAGAAGACGCTCTTGACCTCCTTGTTGATGCCGTTGCTCGGATAGGCCGCAACGAAGTCGTTGCCGCCGGCGATCGAGTTGATCACGGCCGGTGTGGCGGCCGAGCCCAAGTCGACGCTGCCGGAGGCGAGCGCGAACAGCGATTCCGGGCCGCCCGCCGCGTAGCCGACATTCTCGAGCTCGATGCCGAGACCTTTGAAATAACCGAGCTCGGCGGCGAGCTCATGCGGGGAAATGCCGCCACGGCTGGCGAGGTAGCGTATCTTGACGGAGGCAGCCTGCGAGCGCGCGATCGAAGGCAGGCCGGCGGCGATGATGCCGGCGGCAAGCGGGGCACGCAGGAGAAGCGAACGGCGTGTAATGGTCATGATCCGGCCTTTCATTTTTCGGTGACATGATGGGAGGCTGCTTAGCCCACGGTATTGCTCCAGCGGCAAAGCCGCCGCTGCAGACTGACCAGCGCCTGGTTGGCGATGAGGCCGAGCGCTGCCAGGATGACGATCGCCGCGAACATCAGCGGAATCTGGAAGTTGTACTGCGCATTCATCACCTGGAAGCCGATGCCCTTGTTGGCGCCGATCATTTCCGAGGCGATCAGAAGCAGCAGCGCCGTGGTGGCGCCGAGCCTCAGGCCGACGAAGATCGAAGGCACGGCGCCGGGCAGCACGACGCGGCGGAAGATGGTCAGCCGCCGGGCACCGTAGACGCGCGCCATTTCGAGCAGCTTCGGATCGACCTCCTTGACGCCGCTGATGGTGTTGAGGAGCAGCGGAAACAGCGTCGCCCAGAAGATGACGAAGACCTTGGAGGCTTCCCCCAGTCCGAGGAGCAGGATGAACACTGGATAGAGCGCCAGCGCCGAGGTTTGGCGGAAGAGCTGCAGGATCGGGTCGAGCGCGGTTTCGACGGCCCGCACCTGGCCCATGACGAGGCCGAGCGGGATGGCGACGACGACGGCCGCAGCAAACGCAAGGCCGGCGCGCTGCAGGCTGATGGCGATGTCGCCGAGCAGGCTGCCGCCGGCGAGCCCCTTCCAAAGTGCGACGGCGATCGCGTCGAGCGGCGGCAGCACCGCCGCGTTGATCCAGCCGCTGCTCGCCGCCACCTGCCAGAGTGCCAGGAAGCCGAGGAGCACCCCGTAGCGCGACAGGATCCGCGCCGAGATCAGACCGAACAGGCGCAAGGCCTCCGCTCCGAAGCCATTACCGCCGTCACGCCTGCCGATGCCGACTGCACGTTCGATGTGCTGCAAAGTCATCGTCTTGTCTCCTCGCTTCGAAAAGCTATTCGGCGGCGAGCACGGTCGAACGCGCGGCCATCCACGGATTCTCCGGCCGCCTGAGACCGAGGTTTTCGCGCAGCGTCCTGCCCTCATAGGCGGTGCGGAACAGGCCTCGCCGCTGCAGTTCCGGGATCACCAGGTCGACGAAATCATCGAGCGCGCCGGGCAGCCAAGGCGGCAGGATGTTGAAGCCGTCGGCGGCTTCGTTGGTGAACCATTCCTCCAGCTGATCGGCGATCTGGGTGGCGCTGCCGATGACCGTGTAGTGACCGCGCGCGGTCGCGACCCATTGATAGAGCTGGCGGATCGTAAAATTGTGTTCGTCGGCGATCTGGCGGATCAGCGCCTGCCGGCTCTTCATGCCCTCGGTCTCCCTGCTCGGCGGCAAGGGCCCGTCGAGCGGATAGTCCCGAAGATCGAGCGTCTGGCCGGCAAGCGCGTTGAGCAGCGCAACGCCGTCCTCCGGCAGGATCAGGTCGTTCAATTGCTGGTATTTGGCGCGGGCCTCCTCTTCGGAACGGCCGACGAAGGGCGCCACGCCCGGCATGATCAGCACCTGCGCCGGATCGCGGCCGGCCGCTGCCACACGCGCCTTGATGTCGCGATAGAATTCCTGCGCCGAAGCCAGGTTCTGATGTGCAGTGAAGATCACCTCGGCCGAGGCTGCCGCGAGCCCGCGCCCGTCCTCGGATTGACCCGCCTGCACCACGACGGGGTGGCCCTGCACTGGACGCGGCACGTTGAGCGGACCCTTGACGCTGAAATGCTCGCCCTTGTGGTTGATGTCGTGCAGCTTGTCCTTGTCGTAGAAGCGACCCGTCTTCTTGTCGCGGATGAAGGCATCGTCTTCCCAGCTGTCCCACAGCGCCTTGACGGTCTCGACATGCTCATGCGCCCGGGCGTAGCGCTCGGCATGGCTGGGCTGGACGTCTCGATTGAAGTTGCGCGCCGTGTCGTCGCCAGCCGAGGTCACGACGTTCCAGCCGGCCCGGCCATTCGACAAAAGGTCGAGCGAAGCGAATTTGCGGGCGAGCGTGTACGGCTCTTCATAGGTGGTCGAAGCGGTGGCGATGAAGCCGAGATGGGTGGTCAGCGGCGCCAGCGCCGCAAACAGCGTCACCGGCTCGAAACCGGCGATCTTGGCGTTGCCGCCCTCGCGGGCGCCGAGGCCGACTGTCAGATTGTCGGCGAGGAAATAGGCGTCGAACAGGCCGCGCTCGGCGGTTAGCGCGAGCTTTTTATGAAACTCGAAATTGGTCGCGCCGTCGGCCGGCGAGTCCGGGTGGCGCCAGGCCGCGACATGCTGGCCGCCGCCGGGCAGAAAGGCGCCGAGCTTGATCTGTCTGGACTTGCTGGAACTGGTCATGGCTGATCCTTCCGTTCGGAGACGACTGCTTCGGAGTCAGGCGGCGAGACCGACACTGCGCGTGGCGCCGACGACATTGACAACCTCGGCCACCGCCTGCTGGGCGCGGACCTGAATCGCTTCAGACACCAGGACGCCATCGGCGAAATCCTTGTCGGAGGCGTAGATCGCGGTCGGCATGGTCAACGCTTCGAAGAAGCCGAAAAGCGGCCGCAACTGGTGCTCGACGATCAGAGAATGGCGCTCGCCGCCGCCGGTCGCCGCCAGGATGACCGGCTTTCCGCGCAGCGACGTTGGGTCGAGAAGATCGAACAGGTGCTTGAAAAGGCCGGTATAGCTGCCCTTGAAGGTCGGCGATCCCGCCACCAGGACATCGGCGGCGAGCAGTTGTTCGACGATGGCGCGGGCCGACAAGTCGAGATCGGAGAGGCGTCGTGCCTGAGGGAGCGATGGACCGAGGTCCTCGATGTCGAAGACCGCCGGGATCGCCCCGATCCGCCCGGCGACCTCACCGGCGATATGACCGACGAATGCCTTGGTCTTCGACGGGCGGGTCAGGTTGCCGGATATCCCCACCACACGCTTCTTCGTCATTGCGGCTCTCCTCGCGGCTCTTTATCCCATTAAGACTACCGATCTTATAGAATTAAGTGAGCGAGAAGATTTCAAAACGAGCCTGGCAGAGGGATTGAGTTTGCGTCCCTTCGCCGTTGGTTGGTTCAGCGGATGCGGCGTTCCGACCTTGCCCCTTCGCCAAGATGGGTGCGGTTATCGGCCATTTTCGCCACGGATTGCCGCTCCGCAGCGGCTATCCTTCTCAAGGATCCACTCGGATTGTCAGTCCGGCACGGCCTCGCTGTTAGCCGGCGGCAGCGGCGGCGCTTCCAGTCCATCGAACGGATCGCACCAGGCATCGATCTCTTCGAGCCTGCGATACCAGCGGCTGACGCACGGATAGTCGTCCAGCGGCAACCGGGCGGCATCGTTGAACACGAGAAACGTCGCCATGCGGAAGTCGGCATAGGAAACCGAATTGCCGACCAGCCATTCGCGCCGCGAAAGCTCAGCCTCAACGATAGCCGCGGCCGTGTGGAACTGCCTCAGCCCCTCTTCGACCAGAGCCTTGTCGATCGGCCCCAGCCCCCAGCGTTGCTTGGTGCCGCGCTCGAAATGCACCATGTCGCAGGCTCTGACGAAGTTCTCCTTGCCCCAGCTCAGCCAGCGGATCATCTCGGGCTCGTCGTCGCCGGTGCGCCAGAAATCGGAATGCCTGTCGCGCGAGAGCCGGCAGGCTATGGCGTCGGCTTCCCAGAGGCTCCATCCCGGACCGACCAGTATCGGCAAGGTCAGATTGGGGTTCAGCGCGCGATATCGCTCGGCCTGTCCCGGCGCCATGGGCGCGGCGAATTCGAAGGCGACCTCCGCCTTCAGATAGCGCGCAGTCGCGACCGCAAGGCGAGGATTGGGATTGCGGCTGAACAGAAGTTTCACGTCGATCTCCAATGGTCTTCGAATGTCTGCTATAGGACGATTGAAAACTGCCCGATGCTACATGATGGGTAAAAGGAACTTGGCGCGGCAAGGCTTCCAGCCCAACGGCTTGCGCCCCTCGCCGCCTTCCGCTATAGAGCCGCCACCCGTGTAGACACCCTTGGAGGCAACGCGGAGGAAGGCCGGCCAGGCCTGCACGATCCCCAAAACGCATTTTGGACAGATTGTGCAAGGCTGCGACGGCTTTCGACGTTTACGGCCGGGCCCCTGCCCGCCGCGAACGCTCCATAACACGCGAAAGGAAATGCCATGAGCCACGAGGCTTACGAGCTCAAGGCCGAAGCGCGCGAACAGGTCGGTAAGGGGTCCGCCCGTGCAGTTCGCCGCAACGGTAAAGTGCCTGCAGTTATTTACGGCGACAAGCAGCCCCCCTTGGCGATCGCCCTGAACTACAAGGACATCTTCTACAAGATCCACGGCGGCGGGTTCCTGACCACGATCGCCACGATCGATGTCGACGGCAAGAAGATTCAGGTCCTGCCGAAAGACTTCCAGCTCGATCCGGTGAAGGACTTCCCGGTCCATGTCGACTTCCTGCGGGTCGGTAAGGACACCGAGGTCAATGTCGACGTGCCCGTCCACTTCATCAACGAGGAGAAGTCGCCCGGCATCAAGCGCGGCGGCGTGCTCAACATCGTTCGCCACGAAGTCGAGTTCCACTGCCCGGCCAATGCGATCCCGGAATTCATCACCGTCGATCTCACCGGCACCGAAATCGGCGATTCGATCCACATCTCGGCGGTTGCCCTGCCGGCCGGCGTCAAGCCGGTGATCTCCGATCGCGACTTCACCATCGCGACCATCGCCGGCTCCGCGGCAATGAAGCCGGAGACGGAGGAGACTGCCGAAGCTGCAGCGCCTGAAGCTGAGGCCGCTGAGGCCGAAGAGAAGTAATTTTCCGCCTGGAGTCGACGATGCTTGTTTTTGCAGGCCTCGGCAATCCGGGCGCGAAATACGCCAACAACCGGCACAATGTCGGCTTCATGGCGGCGGACGCGATTGCCCGCCGCCATTCTTTTTCGCCCTGGTCGAAGAAATTCCAGGGGCTGATCTCGGAAGGCACGCTCGGCGGCGAGAAGGTCCTCCTGATCAAGCCGCAGACCTTCATGAACCTATCCGGACAGTCGGTCGGCGAGGCGCTGCGCTTCTACAAGCTCGACGCTGCCGCCCTCACCGTCTTTTACGACGAGATCGACCTTGCCGCCGGCAAGGTCAGGGTCAAGGTGGGCGGCGGCTCCGGCGGCCACAACGGCATCCGTTCGCTCGACCAGCATGTCGGCAATAAGTATCGCCGCGTGCGCATCGGCGTCGGCCATCCGGGCGTTAAGGAGATGGTGCACGGCCATGTGCTCGGCGATTTCGCCAAGGCCGACCGTGAATGGCTCGACGTGTTGCTCGAGGCGATCGCCGATGAAGCCGGTCTCTTGGCCAAGGGCGACGACAGTTCCTTCATGAACCGGATCACGCTGGCTCTGCGTGACAAGCTGGTGCCGACCGGCGACGACGACCGGCCGCCGCCCAAGGCGCCGAAACGGCAGAGCCATGTGCGCCAGGCGCGCCCGCAGCAGCCGCCGGCGAAGGTTCCCGAAAGCGGACCGATGGCCGCGATGCTGAAGAAGCTGTTCGGCAAGGACTAATGCATGTCGCCCAAAAGTGCGCAGCGGTTTTGGGCGACATGCATCAAAACAAGGACTTAAATCGCGTCGCCCGACTCCGTTTCAACGCGACGCGCTTTAGCCTCCGTCACGATCAGGGCATGGGGCTTGACGTTCGTCACCCCTTTCGCCCATAGCCCTCACCAAATTTCGAATTTCCCGATAGGACCGCAAAAAATGGGTTTCAAATGTGGCATCGTTGGCTTGCCCAACGTCGGCAAGTCGACGCTGTTCAATGCGTTGACCAGGACGGCCGCCGCGCAGGCCGCCAACTATCCTTTCTGCACCATCGAGCCGAACACCGGCGAAGTGGCGGTGCCGGATCCGCGCCTGCAGAAGATCGCCGCGATCGGCAAATCGAAGGAGATCATCCCGACCCGCATCTCCTTCGTCGACATCGCCGGCCTGGTGCGCGGCGCCTCCAAGGGCGAAGGGCTGGGCAATCAGTTCCTCGCCAACATCCGCGAGGTCGATGCCATCGTGCACGTGCTGCGCTGCTTCGAGGATGACGACATCACCCATGTCGAAGGCCGCATCGATCCGGTCGCCGACGCCGAGACCGTCGAGACCGAGCTGATGCTCGCCGACCTGGAAAGCCTCGAGCGCCGCATCGTTCAGGTGCGCAAGCGCGCTTCCGGCAAGGACAAGGAAGCGATGGCCGTGCTGCCGATGATGGAGGCGGCGCTCGAGCTGCTGCAGGCAGGCCGGCCGACGCGTTTCCTGCTCAACGGCATCGCGCCGGAGGATCTGCGCATCCTGCAAGGGTTGAACCTGCTGACCTCGCATCCGGTTCTTTACGTCTGCAACGTCGCCGAGGCCGACGCCGCCACCGGCAATGAGCATACGAAGGCGGTCGAGCGGATGGCGGCGGCGCAGGGCGCCCGCACCGTGGTGATCTCGGCGGCGATCGAGGCGGAAGTCGCCCAGTTGTCCGATGAGGAAGAGCTGGAATTCCTCGCCACTCTCGGCCTCGACGAGCCGGGCCTCAACAAGGTGATCCGCGCCGGCTACGAGCTGTTGCAGCTCATCACCTATTTCACCGTCGGGCCGAAAGAGACGCGCGCCTGGACCGTGCACAAGGGCGCCAAGGCACCGCAGGCGGCCGGCGTCATCCACACCGATTTCGAGCGCGGCTTCATCCGCGCGCAGACGATCTCCTACAACGACTTCGTCACGCTGGGCGGCGAAGTGGCGGCCAAGGAAGCCGGCAGGGCGCGCGACGAAGGCAAGGAGTATGTCGTCCAGGACGGCGACATCATGCTGTTCAAGTTCAACACATAACAGTCTCGGCGAGCTCGGTTGCGGAGCCGGCCTGCCCTGGGCCGAGGGCATTGCTGCGCGTCTTGACCGTACAAGGTGGCGGGTCTAATCCGCTGATGCTCGCGGGCTCCTCGAAGCCCATGCAATCTTGACGACGCTTCGAACGAATCTCTTTGGTCCAGCAAGGGAGACCCGGCGATGATCAAGGCCTTCGTCGTGGACAATGATCGCCTGCGCGTCACCGACGATCTCGCTGCGGATGGCGACAGGGTCGTCTGGGCCGATCTGTTCAACCCGACCAAGGACGAAGAGGCCGCCATCGAGAGCTGGCTGGGCATTGCCATCCCGACGCGCGAGGAGATGGAGGAGATCGAGATTTCGAGCCGCCTCTATGTCGAGGACGGCGGCTACTTCATGACCGCCGTGCTGCCGGCGCAGACCGAGGTCGACGACCCGTTGATGTCGCCGGTGACCTTCGCGCTCGCCGGCAACAGGCTGATTACCATCCGCTACCATGAGCCTAAGGCCTTCAAGACCTTCCCGCTGCGCGCCGAAAAGGTGGCGACCGGCTGCACCAGCGGCGACACCATCCTGATCGGCCTGCTGGAGGCGATTGTTGACCGCCTCGCCGACATCCTCGAGCGCGCCGGCCGCGACGTCGAGGCGATCTCGCGCGACATCTTCGAGGCGCGCTCGACCAAGGCCTCGAAGCGCAACCGCGATTTCCAGGAGCTCCTGAAAGGCATCGGCCGCAAGGAGGATCTCGCTTCCTCTGTCCGTGACAGCCTGATCTCGCTGCAGCGCCTTGCCGGCTTTCTTGCCCATGTCGCGGCCCAGACCAAGATGAGCAAGGATGTACGGGCGCGCATCAAGACGCTGTCGCGCGACGTGCTGTCGCTTGCAGATCACGCCACCTTCCTGTCGCAGAAGATCTCCTTCCTGCTCGACGCCACGCTCGGCATGATCTCGATCGAGCAAAACGCCATCATCAAGATCTTCTCGGTCGCCGCCGTCATCTTCCTGCCGCCGACGCTGGTCGCCTCGATCTACGGCATGAACTTCGACATCATCCCGGAGCTCAAGTGGGAGTTCGGCTACCCATTCGCCATCGGCCTGATGGTGGTCTCGGCGATCCTGCCCTTCTGGTATTTCCGCCGCCGCGGCTGGCTCTGACACTGCCAGCCGGGAACAACTGGCTTACCAGAAAGGACTTGACCAAATCGCCTTGGGCCTTCATCCGGGATGCCCGACCTTGGGGATCACGCATTCGTCAACCGGATTGCCGATATGACCGGAAAGACCTGGGCCTATGAGGATTTCGTCGAGGGAGCCTCGCTCGACCTCGGCAGCAAGAATGTAAGCGCCGCCGAGATCATCGAATTCGCCAGCGAATTCGACGCCCAGCCCATGCATCTCGACGAGGAGGCCGGCAAGGCGAGCATCCTGGGCGGCCTCTCGGCTTCGGGCTGGCACACCTGCGCGATGTTCATGCGCATGCTGTGCGACGCCTTCCTGCTCGATTCGACCTCGCAGGGCTCGCCGGGCATTGACCTTGTGAAATGGAAGAAGCCTGTTCTGGCCGGCGACCGGCTCACCGGCAAGGTCACCGTGCTTTCCAAGCGCCCGTCCAAATCGCGGCCCCAACTCGGCTTCGTCAGCATGCGCAGCGAACTCTTCAACCAGCGCGGCGAATGCGTCTTCGAGCTGGAAAACACCGGCATGTTCCTCGCGCGTGGTGTCGCACAGGGCCAATTATGACTTTGGATGAATACTTCCTGATCGGCGAAACCGTCACACTCGGCTCGCACAAGTTCGAAGCTGACGAGATCAAGGCGTTTGCCCGCAAATATGACCCGCAGGTCTTCCATGTCGACGAGGAGGCGGCCAAGAAGAGCGTGCTTGGGGGGCTCTGCGCGTCCGGCTGGCACACCGCCGCGACCTGGATGAAATACAACCTCGCAAAGCGCATGGAGACCGAGGGCGTGCGCTGGATCGGCCCCGGCCCGCAGCCCGAATTCGGCCCTTCGCCTGGCTTTCGCAACCTGAAATGGCTGAAGCCGGTCTATGCCGGCGAGACGGTGACCTTCACGCGCACCGCGCTCGCGCACCGTCCGCTTGCCGGGCGCCCCGGCTGGAGCCTGCTCACGCTGCGCTCGGAAGGTTTTGACTCGACCGGCGACAAGGTCATCGAGTTCGACAGCGCGGTACTGGTGAAGGTGGAGTAGCGGCACCTCTCCTACTCCCCTTGTGGGGTGAGCAGCCGGTTCGCGAAGCGAATTCATCGTGCCACTGGCATGATGAAAGGCCGGCGAACGCCGGGACGCTTCGAAGCAGCGGGGACCCGGCCGGGGGTGGATCGGCCACCCGGCCCTTCGCAGGCTCAGGGCGTTCGAAGCTCGAAAAGCAAAGCAATTGGCTTTTCGTCCGCTAAAGCGGACCGCTTCTCACCCGACAAGGGGAGAAGGAAGAGGCGCCTCAATGCCCCTCGAACCCGATCAGCGTCCGCACCGGCACGCCGAGCGCTTCCAGCTTCTGCCGCCCGCCAAGGTCCGGCAGGTCGATGACGAAGCAGGCGGCGACGATGTCGGCACCGATCTGCCTGAGCAGCTTCACCGCCGCCTCAGCCGTGCCGCCGGTGGCGATCAGATCGTCCACCACAATCACCTTCTCGCCCTCTAAGACGCCGTCCTTGTGCATCTCCATCTCGTCCAGCCCGTATTCGAGGCTGTAGGCGACGCGCACGGTTTCGTAAGGCAGCTTGCCCTTCTTGCGGATCGGCACGAAGCCGGCCGAAAGCTGATGCGCCACGGCGCCGCCCAGGATGAAGCCGCGCGCCTCGATGCCGGCGATCTTGTCGACCTTCAGCCCGGCATAAGGATGCACCAGCTCGTCGATGGCGCGGCGAAAAGCGCGTGCGTCGCTCAGCAGCGTGGTGATGTCCCGAAACAGGATGCCCGGCTTCGGATAGTCAGGGATGGTGCGGATCGCGGCAAGGAGCGTGTCTTCGAGCGAGGATTTCATGAGACGGGCTCTCCGCGTGTCAGGCTGTCAGCTATCGGCTATAAAGAACGTCCGCACATCTCGGCGCGACGCAACCCGCAACGGCTACCGCGATGCAGCGCCGGAGACAAGCGCATCCGGCAAAGGATTGGCATCGCCTGCCTTGTCCCATGCCCACGCTCAGATCTCCGGCGGCCTTGCGTCTCACCGTTAGCGGCAAGGCCGTATGGAAGGCGCCGCCCGGCCCTTCGCCTTCGGCGCATGAAAAAGGGCGCCCGAAGGCGCCCTCTCGGACAGGCCTACCGAGGCTGGATCACATGCCGAGGTCGGAGCGCAGCTCAGAGCGCGCCACCTCGTATTCGGCCTTGAAATCGGGACGGCTGAGCAGGACCGCGGCGATGACGCTGCCGGAGATCTTACCCATCTCGACATCGGACGGATAGTGGATGCCGCCGACCACGCGATTGTGGGCATATTCGGCGGCGCGCGCCATGATCTCGGCGCGCTTTTCCGGCACCATGTCGGACAGAATGATGCCCATCATGGTCCCGACCGTCGCATGGCCCGACGGCCAGGAGCCGGAGTTCGACAGCTTCACGATCGGCTTGACGAGATCGCTGAGCTGGTGCGGGCGCGGGCGCTTCCAGACATCCTTGGCGGGGTCGACGACCGCGCCTTCTGTGGCGGTGACGCGATCGAAGAAGGCGGCGAACTTCGGCAGTGTCTCCTTATTGAACTTCGGTCCCATGACGTCGGCAAAGCGCCAGACGTCTTCCTCGGCATCGGCCTTGGCACGCGCCTCCATCTCGGGGGTGCGCGTCACCTGCACTTTCAGGACTTCACCCAGTTCGGCCTTTGTCTCGGCCGAATCGTTGGCAGGAGGCGGTGGCAGGATCATCGTCAGGTCGATGTCCTTGTTGGTGACGAAAGGCTGGGCGTCCTCGGCGCGGACGGTGGTGCCGGCAACGAGAACAAGCAGCAGGGCTGCAAGCGGCGCAAATCTTTTCATAGGGCGCGATCCTTTGGTGAGAGCAACGCAGGATCGCCGGTTGCGGTGACGGCCATATGACATGGGCAGCCGTTGGCGCCATCGCGAATGAAGAAGGGCGCCCGCGGCGCCCTTCGAAGCTTTGCTGCCGATTGCGGATCAGTGCGGCACGTCGGCCCACACTTTGCGCTTGGTCATGTAGACCAGCGCGCCGAACAGGAACATGAACACCAGCACGCGGAAGCCGGTCTTCTTGCGCTCCTCCAGATGCGGCTCCGCTGCCCACATCAGGAAGGCGGCAACGTCGCGGGCATACTGGTCGACCGTCTGCGGCGAGCCGTCGTCATAGGTCACCTGGCCGTCCGAGAGCGGCTTCGGCATCTTCAGCGACACGCCGGACAGGAAGTACGGATTGTAGTGCGTGCCTTCCGGGATAACCATGCCGGCCGGCGGCGTCTGGTCGTAGCCGGTGAGCAGCGAGTGGATATAGTCCGGGCCGCCCTGCGCGTATTGGGTGAAGATGTCGAAGATGAAGCGCGGGAAGCCGCGCTCGACGCCGCGCGCCTTGGCAAGCAGCGACATGTCGGGCGGAGCGGCGCCGCCATTGGCCGCGGCGGCGGCCTGGTCGTTCGGGAACGGTGCCGGGAAGTGATCCGACGGCTTGCCCGGTCGGTCGAACATGTCGCCCGCATCGTTCGGGCCGTCATGGATCGTGTAGCCGGCGGCCAGCGTCTTGATCTGCGCCTCCGAATAGCCGAGGCCTTCCAGCGTGCGGAACGCCACCAGGTTCATCGAATGGCAGGCCGAGCAGACTTCCTTGTAGACCTTCAGGCCGCGCTGCAGCTGGGCCTTGTCGTAGGTGCCGAACGGGCCGGCGAAGCTCCAGCTCATTTCCTTCGGCTCATTGATCGGGAAATGCGTCGGTGCTGCCGGGTTATGCTCTTCCGCGGCGATGGCTGCGGTGCCCGCGGCCACCAGGCCAAGCAGCGCCAGCGAGGTGAGAATCTTCTTCATGCCAAATCCCCTCAGATTCTCAGCCCTTGGTTTCCGGCGCGGCCGCCGCGCCTGCCGGATATCCGCCGGCCCGCTTGTTCTTTTCCAGCACCGCCTCGGTGATCGAGTTCGGCATGCGCCGCGGCGTCTCGATCAGGCCGAGCACCGGCATGACGACCAGGAAGAAGGCGAAGTAGAACAGCGTCGCCATCTGCGCCATGAAAACGTAAGAGCCTTCCGCCGGCTGCGACCCCAGCCATCCGAGCAGGATGGCGTCGGCCACGAACAGCCAGAAGAAGAGCTTGTACCACGGCCGGTAGACCGCCGAGCGCACCTTCGAGGTGTCGAGCCAGGGCACCAGGAACAGCATGGCGATGGCGCCGAACATGCACAGCACGCCGCCGAGCTTGGAGTTGATCGGCCCGATGTTGAAGGTGATGGCGCGCAGGATCGCGTAGAACGGCAGGAAGTACCATTCCGGAACGATATGGGCCGGCGTCTTCAGCGGGTTGGCGACCGTATAGTTGTCCGGGTGGCCGAGATAGTTCGGCAGGTAGAAGACGAAATAGGCGAAGACGAACAGGAACACCATCATGCCGAACGCGTCCTTGATGGTGGCGTAAGGCGTGAACGGAACCGTGTCGGTCTTCGACTTGACCTCGATGCCGGTCGGGTTCGACTGGCCGACGACATGCAGCGCCCAGATGTGCAGCACGACGACGCCGGCGATCATGAACGGCAGAAGGTAATGAAGTGAAAAGAAGCGGTTCAGCGTCGGGTTGTCGACGGCAAAACCGCCGAGCAGGAGCTGCTGGATCCAGTTGCCGACCAGCGGAATGGCGCTGAAGAAGCCGGTGATGACGGTGGCGCCCCAGAAGCTCATCTGTCCCCAGGGCAGCACGTAGCCCATGAAGCCGGTTGCCATCATCAAGAGATAGATGATGCAGCCGAGGATCCAGAGCAGCTCGCGCGGCGCCTTGTAGGAGCCGTAGAAGAGCCCGCGGAAGATATGGATGTAGACGGCGACGAAGAAGAAGGAAGCGCCGTTGGAATGGAGATAGCGCAAGAGCCATCCCGAATTCACGTCGCGCATGATCTTCTCGACCGAATCGAAGGCGAGATTGGTGTCGGAGGTGTAGTGCATGGCCAGCACGATGCCGGTCAGGATCTGCGCCGCCAGCATGATCGACAGGATGCCGCCGAACGTCCACATGTAGTTGAGGTTGCGCGGCACCGGATAGGCGACGAAGCTGTCATAGACCAGCCTTGGCAGCGGCATGCGGGCGTCGAACCAGCGTCCGATCCCGGTCTTCGGCGTGTAGGTGGAATGTCCCTCGCTCATAGAAATATCCCCTGCCTCAGCCGATACGGATCTTGGTGTCGGAAATGAACTGGTAGACCGGTATCGCCATGTTCTCAGGCGCCGGGCCTTTGCGGATGCGGCCGGCGGTGTCGTACTGCGAGCCGTGGCACGGGCAGAACCAGCCGCCGAAATCGCCTTCCTGGCCGAGCGGGATGCAGCCGAGATGGGTGCAGACCTGCACCATGACCATCCAGGCTTCCTTGCCGGGCGTCGTGCGGTTGGCGTCGGTCGCCGGCGCATCATTCGCCAGGTTGGCGTTGCGGGCCATCGGGTCCTTGAGCTCACTGAGGCTGACCGCCTCGCCGTCCTTCATTTCCTTCTCGGTGCGGTTGCGTACCACGACCGGCTTGCCGCGCCACTTGACGATCAGCGAGCTGCCGGGCTGCAGCGACGAGACATCGACCTCGACCGAGGCCAGCGCCAGCGTCGAGGCGTCCGGGCGCATCTGGTCGATGAACGGCCAGGCGACCGCCCCTGCGCCGACCACGGCGGCCATGCCGGTGGCGACGTAGAGGAAATCGCGACGGTTGGGATCGTGGATGTCGGTTGCGCTCACGGGTGCCTGATCCTTTCGCCTCTTCAGTGCCGGCGGACGAGCCTTGTTCCCTGCTCGATCGCGCCCGCCCGACAGCGCATGGCGAACAGGCTAGCGAATTCCTCCGGCATTTGGAGTTCGGTTTATGCGTGAAGGCCGTTTTTGTCCAGTCGGGTGAGGCCACAAGGGCACATTGTCGCGGGCATGCGCCGCGGTCGGGGCGGGAGCTTCGCCGGCGAGCCGCCGGACACCGGAAAACAAAGGGAAATCGGCGGCGAAATCACCAAATTGGCCGGGGTAGATTGCGTCGGGCGATCTAGCTCGCGCCGAGCCTGACCAACACCGCCCTCGGGATATTGTACTCGCGGATCACGGCGTCGTGCCTGCGCAGCCCACAGAGCTCGCGCTGGATGAAATAGGCGTGGACGGCTGCCGCCGCCTCCTTGAGCAGCCGGCTGCGATCGCCGCCATCGCCGTCCTCGCGCAGCTTTGCCAGGGTTACCTCGACACGTTGCCCGGCGCGGCCAAGAGCGGCCGCCTTTTCAGCGAGGATTTCGTGGCCGAGCAGGTCGAGCGCGCTTTCCTGAGCGCCGGACCGTCCGAAATTGGTGGGCATTCTGACCGACATGGCTGCGTTCTACTCCGCCGGTCGCGTCTCTTCCAGCACGCTTTCCTCATTGAACAGGAAGCCGCCGGACTGCCGTTTCCACAGCCGCGCATAGAGCCCGTCGAGCGCCACCAGCTCGTCATGCGTGCCCTGTTCGACGATGCGGCCGCCGTCGAGCACCACCAGCCGATCGAGCGCCGCGATGGTGGACAGCCGATGGGCGATGGCGATGACGGTCTTGTCCTCCATGAGCCGTGCCAGATTCTCCTGGATCGCCGCCTCGATGTCGGAATCGAGCGCCGAGGTCGCCTCGTCGAGGATCAGGATGGGCGCATCCTTGAGGAAGAGGCGGGCGATCGCCACGCGCTGCCGCTGGCCGCCGGAAAGCTTGACGCCGCGCTCGCCGACATAGGCCTCGTAGCCGGCACGCCCGCGGTTGTCGCGCAGGCCCGTAATGAATTGATGCGCCTCGGCTTTGCGCGCCGCGGCGATCACTTCCCCGTCGGTTGCGTCCGGCAAGCCGAGCTTGATGTTGTCACGCAGCGGGCGGTGGAAGAGCGCCGTGTCCTGGCTGACCACGCCGATATTGGCGCGCAGCGAGTCTTGCGTCACCTCAGCGATATCCTGGCCGTCGATCAGGATCCTGCCGCCTTCGAGGTCGTAGAGGCGCAGGATGAGATTGGCTAAAGTCGTCTTGCCGGCGCCCGACGGGCCGACCAGCCCGACCTTCTCGCCCGGCCGCACGACAAGATCGATGCCGTCGAGAACCCCTGCCCCTTTGCCGTAGTGGAAGGTGACGTGCTTGAGGTCGATGCGGCCGCCGGTGACGATCAGTTCCTTGGCGCCAGGCGTGTCGGTCAGGCCGAGCGGCTGCGAGATCAACGCCTTGGAATTCTCCAGCACCCCGAGATTCCTCAGGATGCTGTTCAGCTGCATCATCAGGCGGCCGAGCAGCATGTTGAGCCTGAGCACCAGCGACAGCGTGAAAGCAACGGCGCCGACGGTGATCGAACCTTCGACCCAAAGATAGATGGCAAAGGCGGCGATCGCGGTGATCATGGCGCCCGAAAGCATCGTCAGCGCCATGCGAACGCCGGTCAGCCGCCGCGTGAAGGGCCGCAGCGCGTCGAGATAGATGTCGAAGCCGTTGCGGATATAGCGGTCGTCGCCGTCGGCCGAAAACAGCTTCAGCGTCTGCACGTTGGAATAGGAATCGACGATGCGTCCGTTGATCATCGAGCCGGCCTCGGCGGTCGCCTCGGCATGCTTGCGGATCGCCGGCAGATAGAGTTTTGCCAGCCAGCCGAAGGCGACGATCCAGATCACCACAAGCACCGCCAGCCTCAGGTCGAGGCCCGCGACCAGCGCCAGCGTCGTCACCGTGTAGATGATCATGAACCAGACAACCTCCAGGAAGCTCTCCATCAGGTCGCCCGTCGCCTGCCCCGCCTGCCAGACCTTCGTGGCGATGCGGCCGGCGAAGTCGTTCTGGAAGAAGGCGTAGGACTGGCGCGAAACATGCCGGTGCGCCTGCCAGCGCACCAGATTGTAGAAGCCCGGCGTGATCGTCTGCTCGTCGACCAGCGCGGACAGGCCGACGACAACCGTGCGGATGATCAGCACCACCGCCCCCATGAACAGGAGCTCGGGACCGGCCGCTGTCCACAGCGCATGCCAGCTCCGCTCGCCGGGCAACTGGTCGAGGATATCGACCAGCCGTCCGACGAAATAGAACAGCCCGGCCTCGACCAGCGGCGCCACGCCGCCGATGATCAGCATGGCGAAGAAGGCGAGCTTCGCCTGACCGACATAGTGCCAAATGAAGCCGCCAACGCCGGCGGGTGGCCGAAGATTCGCGGGCTCGCGGAACGGGTAGACCCAGTGCTCGAACCAGCGATAGATGGCCTTCATCATTCCGCGGCTTCACCCTTGGCAATCGCATCGTTGGCGGCCTCGGCCGGCATGTCGTCGAGCAGGAAGCCGCCGGACTGGTGCTGCCAGAGCTGAGCATAGAGCCCGCCTTCGGCGACGAGCTCCTCGTGCGAGCCTTCCTCGAGGACACGGCCCTTGTCCAGGACGACGAGCCTGTCCATCGCGGCGATGGTCGACAGCCGGTGCGCGATGGCGATCACGGTCTTGCCCTGCATCAGCTTGTAGAGGTTCTCCTGGATCGCCGCCTCGGCTTCCGAATCGAGCGCCGACGTCGCCTCGTCGAGGATGAGGATGGGCGCGTCCTTCAGCATGACGCGGGCGATGGCGATGCGCTGCCGCTGGCCGCCGGACAATTTGACGCCCCGGTCGCCGACATGGGCATCGAAATTCTTGCGGCCGTCGGAATCGGAGAGCTCGGAGATGAAATCCAGCGCCTCCGCGCGCTTCGCCGCCTCAATCAGCATCTCGTTGCTGGCGCTCGGCCGGCCATAGAGGATGTTGTCGCGCACCGAGCGGTGCAGCAGCGAGGTGTCCTGCGTCACCATGCCGATCTGCGCGCGCAGCGAATCCTGCGTCACCGCGGCGATCTCCTGGCCGTCGATCAGGATCCGGCCGCTTTCGAGATCGTAGAAACGCAGCAACAGGTTGACCAGCGTCGACTTGCCGGCGCCGGAGCGGCCGACGATGCCGACCTTCTCGCCGGGTTTCACGGTCAGCGACAGGTTCTCGATGACGCCCTTCTGCTTGCCGTAATGGAAACGGATGTCCTCGAAGCGGATCTCGCCGTGGGTGACGGCGATGTCCTTGGCGCCCGGCCTGTCTTCGACCAGGCGCGGCAGCGAGATCGACTGGATGCCGTCCTGCACCGTGCCGACATTCTCGAACAGGCCCGACATCTCCCACATGATCCACTGCGACATGCCCCACAACCTGAGCACCAGGCCGATGACCACGGCGACGGCGCCGATCGTCACGGTTTCGCCGAGCCACAGCCACAGCGAGATCGCCGTGACGGTGAACAGAAGCAGCGAATTCAGGACGTAGAGCAGGCCATAAAGCACCGTCACCAGCCGCATCGAACGGTAGACGGTATCGAGGAAGCTTCCCATGCCTTCCTTGGCAAACGCCGCCTCGCGGCGGGCGTGCGAAAACAGCTTCACCGTCTGGATGTTTGTGTAGCTGTCGACGACGCGGCCGGTCATGGTCGAGCGCGCATTGGCCTGCTCCTCGCCGACCTTGCCCAGCCGCGGAATGAAAAAGCGCAAGAGCCCGATATAGCCGACCAGCCAGACCGCGAGCGGTGCCGCCAGCCGTAAGTCGGCCGAGCCGACGATGAACAGCATGCCGAGGAAGTAGACGATGACGTAGTTGAGGACATCGATCAGCTTGATCACGCATTCGCGCACGGCGAGCGCCGTCTGCATCAGCTTGGTGGCGATGCGGCCGGCGAATTCGTCCTGATAGAAGGCCATCGACTGCTTGAGCAGGTAGCGATGCACCTGCCAGCGAATGCGCATCGGATAATTGCCCATCAGCGTCTGCTGGTTGAGCAGCGAATGCAGCCAGACCGTGCCCGGCAGCGCGAACAGCACGACGAAAGCCATGCCGGCGAGCTTCCAGCTCTCGGTCTCGAGGAAGGTTTCGCGGTTCTGTGCCGACAGCCAGTCGACGATGCGGCCGAGGAAACCGAACATCCACACTTCGGTGAAGGCGATCGCCGTCACCAGCATCGCGTCGAGGATGATGTAGGGCCAGGCGCCGCGCGTGTAATGCACGCAGAAGGCGATCAGCGTCTTCGGCGGCTCGACCGGCTCCGCGGCGGGAAACGGATCGAGCCTCTTTTCAAACCAGCGGAACATTCCGGGCACTCAAATCGTCTATGCGCTCACGCGGCGCGGGATTGGTGGACAAGATTCCTCGGCCGCGCGGCGCCGCGGGCCGGCGATACGGAATCGCCCGCATCGCCGGCCCTGCTTCGCGCAATATAGGGTGTCGACGGCTTTTCGCCGACAGGCTCGCCGGAGGATCCTGACGACAAGCTGTCGCCAGCCCGCGTTTTCTCGCCCGGCCGGAACAGCCTTGCGATGCGGCGCACCAGCGAAGGCCGGCTGCGGTCGGGCACGGCGCGCGAGAAGTCGACGTCGGGCAGCATGCCGCGATGCGGCCGGCGGCGCGCCTCGGCATGGACCGCAGACGAGTAGGTCTCGCCGATCAGCAGTGCCCAGGTCGCCATCTTGCGCTCGTGCAGGCTTCTCGAGCCGGGTATTCTGAATGGATCGAACATCGGTCCGTCCTCCATGTGCAAATGCGTTAAAAAGGGTGACGCGGACTCGACCTCCGGCATTCGGCCGGAGGCACGCAACGCATCGGTCAGGACATGACGGCAAGCGTCGGTCCCGACACGGTCAGATGGGGCGCGGCGGCCCTTTGGCAGTTTGAAAAACATCGCAGGATTCCTTCGAAAGCCGAAAACTGGGTTCGGCGGGAATCGGTGCGATGAGGTCTTAAAGTGTCAGAAGAATCGTCGTACCGAAACCGCCATTGGGCATACTGGAGCCCCGGAGAGGAGCTGCCCGGAAGGGAGCTGGAAGTGCATGGTCATCATGTGGTCCCCCTCCTTCGGTTCGGGTTGACGATGAGTGGCATATACTCGACTTCGCAGAAAATGGCCACCCGCCAGTCCAGAAATCGCCAAAAGCTGGAGAGGCCTGTGGCCGATCTGCCACTTATTAGAAGGATGCGGAAATGAACGACCGTCTCCGCATCGCGCTCTACCAGCCGGATATCGCCGGCAACACCGGGACAATCCTGCGCTTCGCTGCCTGCCTCGATCTCAGTGTCGATATCATCGAGCCGGCCGGCTTCCCGCTCTCCGACCGAGCGCTGAAACGGGCCGGCATGGACTATCTCGAAATGGCGGCGCTCTCCCGCCATGCCGACTGGCACGCCTTCGAGGAATGGCGCGGGGCGAATGCGCGCCGCCTCGTGCTGCTCACCACCAAGGCCGCGACCGCCTATACGGAGTTCACTTTCGCCGCCGGCGACATCCTTCTGTTCGGCCGTGAATCCGCCGGCGTGCCGCAAGAGGTTCATCAGGCGGCGGATGCGCGACTGACCATCCCGATGCGGCCGGGCGCGCGCAGCATCAATGTCGCTTTGTCCGTCGCGATGGTCGCGGGCGAAGCGCTCCGCCAATTCGGATAGTATCATCAGCCCTTGCTCGCTACCGCGGACCGCCTCCCCTTCTGCCGTTATTCTCACCCAGGCGCACATCGCCTTCTCCTCAATTTGCCTTGTCAGGCTTTCCTCGCTACAAGCTCAACCTAACTTGAGGTCAAGCGGAAAGTGCGAATGGCTCCGATAAGGGAATTGACGGTCGGCCAGGTGGCGATGCGCAGCGGCGTGGCGGTATCGGCGCTGCATTTCTACGAAGCGCGCGGTCTGATCCGCAGCCATCGCACGGCGGGCAACCAGCGGCGCTACGGCCGCGACGTGCTGCGGCGCGTGGCGATCATCCGCGTCGCCCAGGAGGTCGGCATCTCGCTGGCCGAGATCGCCGCCGCGTTCCAGTCCCTGCCCGAGGGCCGCACGCCGACGCGCGAGGACTGGAATCTGCTTTCAACGGCTTGGCGCGACGGGCTCGATCATAAGATCAGCCAGCTGAAGAAGCTGCGCGACGGACTGACCGACTGCATCGGCTGCGGCTGCATGTCGATTGACAAGTGTCCGCTTCGAAACAAGGAGGACCGGCTGGCCAGGGAAGGTACGGGGGCCAGACGGCTACTGGTGCCCTGACACACGCTCGCTCTAAAGCATGTCTCCCGAAAGTGGGAACCGGTTTCGGGATAAAGACATGCGTAAAATCAAAAACCTAAAGCGCATGGAGCGAATCTGAAAGATCGCGACGCGCTTTAGGCGTGTTGAGATTGAGGTCAGGCCGGCATCATCTGAATATCGACAGACCTCAATCGGCCGCCGGCAGCCGCCGCATGGTGAATTCGATGACGTCGCCCGGCCGTTCGAACCAGCTTTCAATCTCGGTCCAGTAGGCCTGCTTGGGAAAGCGTTCGAACCATTCCTTCGCCTTGAGGCGCGCTGCCGGGCGTGGCAGCACGAAGGTCTCTCGCAAAAAACCGTCACGCGGCTGTCTTTCGCGCTCGGCCCGCGAGCGCTCCAGCCTCTTCTTCAAGCCATCCAGCGGCGGTCTTGCCGGGGTGCGCACGAAGGAACTCCTTTGCGCCTTGGTCAGACAGGACTTGACCCTTGCCTTTAAGAGATTAGGGATCGCGCGCAGAAAAAACGAGTCATTTATCAGGCATATAGGCCTGCGACTGGAGACGGATTTGGAACGACCTGACCTTCCGGTGGGGCTGCCGGCCGACATCGAACAGAAGAAGATGAAGGCCCGCCTCTGGTTCGAAGCGCTGCGCGAGCGCATCTGCGCCACCTTCGAGCAGCTCGAACAGGAGCTTCAGGGACCTCTGTCCTCATGGTCGCCCGGCCGTTTCGAGAAGACGCCCTGGGAGCGCGACGAAGGTAAGGGAGGCGGCGGCACCATGTCGATGATGCGCGGCCGCGTCTTCGAGAAGGTCGGCGTGCATACCTCGACCGTCTATGGCGAATTCTCCCCCGAATTCAGGAAGCAGATTCCGGGCGCCGAGGAGGATCCGCGCTTCTGGGCGAGCGGCATTTCGCTGATTGCGCACCCCTGGAACCCCAACGTGCCGGCCGTGCATATGAACACACGCATGGTCGTGACCACCCGCCAGTGGTTCGGCGGCGGCGCCGACCTGACGCCGGTGCTCGACCGGCGCCGCACCCAGGACGATCCCGACACGCTCGCCTTCCACCGCGCCATGCAGTTCGCCTGCGAGAAGAACGCCGCCGTGGCCGACTACCCGAAATTCAAGGCCTGGTGCGACGAGTACTTCTTTCTGCCGCACCGCAACGAGCCGCGCGGCGTCGGCGGCATCTTTTTCGACTGGCTGCATTCGGGCGAGGACAAGGGCGGCTGGGACGCCGATTTCAATTTCGTCCAGGATGTCGGGCGCTCCTTCCTCGTCGTCTATTCGCATCTGGTGCGGGGCAATTTCAACCAGAACTGGACCGACGGCGATCGCGAGCAACAGCTCGTCCGGCGCGGCCGTTACGTCGAATTCAACTTGCTTCACGATCGCGGCACCATCTTCGGCCTGAAGACCGGCGGCAATGTCGCCTCGATCCTGTCCAGCATGCCGCCCGAGGTAAAATGGCCGTAAAAATCCGGTGAGCGGAAGGCCGGCCGCATTGCTGTCCCATTCGCCGAATTTTGGCGGGCAATGTGGCGGGGGCGATTTCTTTTCTCCCGTGGGCCGCGACCCGACGCGACCGGACGGCCCTGATCGAGAGTTGCCTAGATAAAAACAGGCACCCGCATTTCCAGGAGAGCATGCCATGCGCAAGCTTGTTGTGACGGTAGCCGCCGCTGTCTTTCTCGCCTCCAGTGGCGCCGCATTCGCCGCGGTCAAACACACAACCGGCACGGTCAAGAGCTTTGATGGAACGGCCATGACCCTTGTTTTGGACAATGGATCGACCTTCACCCTGTCCAAGGCCTTCAAGGATCCTGGCATCAAGCCGGGCGAGAAGGTCCGCGTTTCCTGGGATCTGAGCGGCAAGAACAAGATTGCCGAGGCGGTCAAGATTATGAAGTGACGGCCCGCCCGATGCATATAGCCCAAAAGTGCTCAGCGGTTTTGGGGAGACGATATGCATCAAACAAAGATCTTAAAGCGGGATCAGGCAGCAAGGAAGGCGGGGCAACGTTGCTCCGCCTTTGTTTCCAACAAAGACCGTGATGAGCCAATAGCCGTCCGGCTTCGATGCAACCGAAACCGGAAGTGTGTGTTATGGTAGTCCAACTGAGCAATTCCAGGAACGTGCTCAGCGGTTTCCCACACGGAATTGCTTATAAAACAAGCACATGGAACGGAAGTCCAAACCGAGCCGCTCCAACGAGGAAAGGAACGACCATGAAGGAATTCCAATGCGGAACACTCGTCCCGGGCTGTGACTGGCACACGCGCGCAGAAGAAGAAGCGGAAGTCATGCGCCGCGCTGTCGAACATCTGCGTGAAACGCATGGCGAAACGATCATCCGCGAGACGATGATCGAGGCGATCCGCTCGCGCATCCAGAAGGTCCGCGACGCGGCCTGAGGCACATCAGCCGGCTCCAGTCGCGGATTCCGCGCGACACCATCGACAAGGACAGCGAGCGGGATGCAGCATCCGGGCGCATCCCGCGCTGCTCACGGCGATCTGCCCCGATCGCCGACAACTGGCTTCGATCCCAAAGATTTCAAGCAAAAACTTATATTCGTACCGGCTGGGATAACCCCACGGTAACGGTATCCATGCGAACGTCAGGCGCATGATCCGGCCACAGCGGCTGCACGAGGAGCCGTTCGCCATGAGGCGCGTCCGGATCCGACGGGACGAGGTGCTGCGCGCATGCGCGAAAAGTCCGACAATCGAGGCGGTTTCGGCGCAGCGGCACTCCTGCTGTTCGCATTCCTCGGTGTCTCGCCGGCGATGGCCCAGGAAATGACCACGTCGCTCGTCGATATCCACCAGGGGTCTTGGCTCAGCGATCGCGCGAGGGGCCTCGGCAATGGCGGCTACGAGTTGCAGGATGGAAGCTGGGTCTCGTTCAATCGGTGGTACCACAGCAATTGGGTCGACATGCATGTCAATTTTCTCACGCAGCTCACCGAAAACAGCGGCATCTTGTGGGGATTTGGGACCGGGGAACAAGCCGAGAAATACCGTATCGCGCCGAGCCTCAAGCTCGGTTTTCTCACCCAGACCCATCCGAGCCTGAACAGCACCCTGTCCCTTTCTGTTACCTCGACCTTCGGCGGCAACCTGACCGAAAAGCCCTGCGTGGCCGACTACGGGGACCTGGGTACCTACAGCGTCAACTGCCGGCTCGCGGCCGGCGAGACGGCGCCTGAGGAGACGCTGAAATATCTGGTTAACGCTACACCCGAAAGGCTGCGCCTGTGGCTCAACTACCGTGTTACTTTCTGATCGCCGGGATGCCTTGCATGAGAGATCTTCCTGCTCCCGAACTTCGCAATCGTCCGTCCTCGTTCCTGCCATCCTCGTTCCTGCTTGACCGGGAGTAAAACCATGTCTGGTAATCTTTGCAAATTCGGCATTGCCGCGGCGCTCGTCCTTCTGCCGGCATCCATCGCGTCGGCGCAGGAAGCCCCCGACGCGGACCAGACGGCCGCGCTATGCCATGGCGGCGGATCCATATGCGTGAGTGCAAAGATCCCGGCTGTAAGGGCGACGACCCAGGCGGTGCAGAGCTGGATGAGCCCCGACGTCGGCGCCGCGTGGGCAGCCGGCTACAAGGGCAAGGGCGTCACCATCACCATCGTTGACGACTTCAGCAGTTCATCGCGCTTCTCCGGCAATTTCGGGCTCGGCGTGCAGACCCAGCGGCATGGCGAATGGACGCGCGAGGAGGCAAGCATGATCGCTCCCGCGGCGACCATCCGCTCCAAGGATTTCTCGACGAGCTCGGCCGTTCCGCTGGCACGCGGTCTGAACGTGCTCAACCTCAGCTACGGCATGTACACCACCGCGGGCTACAGCGTGAACCAGATCTGGTGGGCTCCGGAGGAGTCCTCGATCATCTCCTACGCCACCAAGGGATCGGCCATCGTCTCGAAGGCGGCCGGCAACGACTCCGTCGCCGTCGGCGGGGTGACCGGCGGCCAGCAGGACTATCTCGACCTCGCCCTGATCGGCAAACCGACAGCGATCTTTGTCGGCGCGCTGTCGACAAACGGCACGACATCAAGCAAGGCTGCGCTAGCCTGGTATTCCAACTATGCCGGCTCCGATCCGACGGTGCAGAGCCACTTCCTGGTGGTCGGCGTCGAAGGCGACAAGACCGGCCTTTATGGCACGTCCTTCGCCGCGCCGATCATCTCCGGCTACGCCGCGATCATCGGCAGCAAATTCACGAAGGCGACGCCGGTTCAGATCACCAACGACCTGCTCAACACCGCTCGCACCGACACGCTGGTCAACTACGACCCCTCGGTCTACGGCAAGGGCGAAGCAAGCCTTTCGCGGGCACTGGCCCCGGTGGCGATACATTGAGCGGCGCCGATCGTTCCGGCCTTAGCTAGTTTCCGTCCATAAACAGCAAGCGATTGATTCTATTGAGTGAATCGTAGCTTTGCGCAGGCGAGGCCCGGCGGTTTCAGGTATGTTTGGATCATGCCACTGATTCCAAAGTCCTGCCACCGCCGGAGCCGACAATGCGCCAAGAACGCACCGTCCAAGCCACCATATTCGATCTTTTCGCCGCGCACGAGATCGGC
>NZ_JAVIIW010000032.1:0-75045 GCF_033977205.1 Mesorhizobium album
CGCCAACCTGGTGACGCTGACGGCGACGATCACCGATGCCGACGGCGACAAGGCCTCGCAGTCGATCGACCTCGGCAAGCAGGTCTCCTTCCTCGATGACGGTCCGTCGATCTCGGTGAACCAGCAGTTCACGCAGCCGACGCTGTCGGTTGACGAGAGCTACCTGGCCAACGGCTCGACGCCGAACCCGGCCAATACGGTCTCGACCGGCAACTTCGCCGGCGCCTTCACCACGGTGCAGGGCGCGGACGGGGCAACCGTCGCCTATTCGCTGGCGATCAGCTCGCCGGGCGTCAACTCGGGCCTGATCGACTCGGCCACCGGCCAGCCGGTGGTGCTGGTGCTCAACGGCAACACGGTCGAGGGCCATGTCGGCAATGCCGGCGGCGCGATGGTGTTCACGCTTGCGGTCAACGGCGGCACCGGCCAGGTGACGCTGACGGAGCTGCGCGCGGTGCACGAGAACACCGCCGACAATCCGACCGACGGCTCGGAAGCCATCAGCCTCAACAGCATCGCCAACCTGGTGACGCTGACGGCGACGATCACCGATGCCGACGGCGACAAGGCCTCGCAGTCGATCGACCTCGGCAAGCAGGTCTCCTTCCTCGATGACGGTCCGTCGATTGCGCTGAGCGGAGCAACAGCCCCAACGCTGAACGTCGATGAAAGCTATTTGCCAAACGGCTCGACGCCGAATGCGGCGCTGACAGCAGCCACCGCCGCCTTCGCCGGCATGTTCACCGTGGTGCAGGGTGCCGATGGCGCCACCACCAGCTACGGGGTGAGCGTCTCTTCGCAGGGCGTGACCTCGAACCTGATCGACTCTGCCACCGGCCAGGCAGTGGTGCTGACCCAGAGCGGCGGCACGGTGTCCGGCTATGTCAGCGGCCACAGCGGCGATCCGGCCTTCCTGGTGTTCACGCTGGCGGTGAACACATCGACTGGCTCGGTCACGCTGACGGAGTTCCGCGCCGTGCACGAGAATACCGCCGACAATCCGACCGACAGCTCCGAAGGCATCAGCCTGACCTCGGGCCTGGTGACGTTGACGGCGACGGTGACGGACGCCGACGGCGACAAGGCCTCGCAGTCGATCGACCTCGGCTCCAAGGCCACCTTCCATGACGATGGCCCGTCGCTGGGCTCTTTCACTTCGGGCACGATCCCGAACGAGGTTGGGTCGGTCGCCGGCTTCTTCTCGCTGGTAGCGGGTGCGGACGGCATCGATCACTTCAACATCACAGGACCTGTAATCGCCGGCATCACCTATAACACTACAACCGATGCGGACGGGACGACCGTCCTCCACGCGATGTCGGGTGCGACGGAAGTGTTCGACCTCACCGTAAGGGCGGATGGAACTTACGAGTTCGACCTTATCAAGCCCGATGCCGGCACAACGGTTACCTATTCGCTGCAGAACCTTCCCGCCGGTGGACCGAACTGGCGCGAAACCAGTGACGGCCATATCGAGTTTTCAAGCCCCGATGGCATCAACTCCAACAACAACGGATTTGGCGTCGCAAACACCTTCGTCGGCGGCAATGAATCCTTCACGATGGAGTTCCACACGGCAGGGACGGGTATCGGTGTCGATAATCCGCCCAACACCAATGCGGAGCTGAACGACTCCGTGAGTTTGGTGGTCAACCAGCTGAATGGCGCGGGAGGAACCTACCACTGGGTTGCGACAAATACCCTCACCAACACCACCGTTTCCGGCGATATCGTTATTACGTCGACCGGTACATTCGTGATCGATCCGTCGATCAGCTTCAACCAACTGCAGATCAGCGCAGTCAACATCTCAGGGCAAGGCGCTCAGTTCTCGAATATTTCCCTGACGCACAACGTTCTGCCTCAGGATCAGAACCTGGCATTCACGGTGTCGGCGACCGATAAGGACGGTGACACCACCGCCACCCAGTCTCTCGCCGTTCATGTTGTGGCAGCAGACGGATCCGGGAACTACACCCTCACCGGTACGGCTGGTAACGACGTGATTGCCGGCAGCACGCATGGCGATACGATTTCGGGCGGAACCGGAACAGACATTGTCGACTACACGGGCAGCCTAGCCGCCATTTCGATCCATCTCGCCGACGACGGGCATGCATCCGGCGCACCGGTAAACTTCAGCAATCCGACCGCCGGCACGATCGGCGGCGGCGACGCCGCCGGCGACACCCTTACCGGCATCGAAGGGCTGATCGGCGGCTCCGGCAACGACTATTTGTTCGGCAATTCCGGCGACAACTATCTCGCGGGCGGCACCGGTAACGACACGCTCAACGGCGGCGGCGGCAACGACACTCTTGTCGGTGGTTTGGGCCAGGACACGCTGACCGGTGGCGCAGGGGCCGACACGTTCAAGCTCGATCACCTCGAATTGAACATCAAGGACCTCATCACCGACTACAACAGCGCGGAGGGCGACAAGATCGACCTGACTTCGCTATTCGAGGCAGCGCCTTCGGGCAATATCAACAACTACGTTCACTATGACAGCGGGACCGGTACGCTGAGTGTCGACACCAGTGGTTCGGGCAACAATTTCGTGGACGTGGCGCAACTAACGAACACACCTGCAGCCGGCACCATTACGATCCTTTACGATGACAACACTCACGCACAGCATACAACCACGATTTAGCACTTATGCGCGGTCGGGTACCCATGCTATGTATCGGCGAACCATGAATTGGTAATCTGGAGAGGGGCTTACATGAAACATTCCGCAAGACTGCTGGCTTCGGCCACGGCGTTGCTCTTGGCCGGGTCGACGGGCTTTGCCGCCGACATCATCGGCGAGCCGGCGGTGAATTATTGCCGCACCGTCGGCACGTCGGACCTTGTGCTGACCGACAATATGGTCGTGCTGAAGGACAAGGTGGTGAAGCTGATGGACGAGTCCATCGCCGTCGCCAACAGCCCGGAATGGATCAACTCGTCGCGTCCGGCCTTCGTCTGGGCCTCGGAAGCCAAGGTCGCCTGCGGCAAGGCCTATGGGTACCTCAAGACCAACTATAAGGACGAGGACTACCTCAACAAGTGCGAGTGCTTCCACGACCGCATGGTCGAATACATGCATTGAGCTGACGGGCGACGCTGCGCCGGCCGGCTGCAATGATGGCCAAGAGAGCCTGGGCGGGGGCATGCGTTTTCGCGCGCCCGGTGGCGGCTGACGCACCTGCCGCCGCTGCGCGGCGTTCGCGACGGCGCTGTGTGCTGGCGCTGGCGCTTGCGCTCGCGGCAGTCGTGTCCGGCTGCCAGTCGAAGAAGGGCCCGTCGGACGTGCTCGATCCCGCCTCGCTCGCCGCTCCCTCAGGCCAGCCCGGCAACCCCGCCACTACTCCCCCACAGCAGGCCGCCGCTCCCGCCACTGCCCCCGCCCAGCAGACCGCCGCCACAGCCACCGCCTTCAAGGCCAGCCAGACGCTAGGCTCAGGCCCAACCAGGATCACCATGCTATTGCCGCTCTCGGCCCCCGGAAGCGCGGGCGAGAACGGCAGGAAGATGTATGACGGCGCGCGGCTGGCGATGGCCGATCTCGGCGACAAGCTGTTGACGCTGACGATCGAAGACACGCGCGGCGACAGCGGCTACGCCAAGGACCTCGCAGTGAAGGCGATCACCTCGGGCGGGGCGAAGGTCGTCATCGGGCCGGCGGAGCTTGCGGCGGCGCAGCACTTGGCCAAGCTCTCCGGCTCGCGGCCGCCGGTGCTGGCGCTGGCCGACAATTTCGCCGGCGGCCCGGGCGTCTATTCGGTGCGGCTGAGCGAAGCCGACAGCGCGGCCGCGGGTGCGGCCGCCGTCGCCAGCAAGGGCGCCAAGAAGTTCGTGCTGCTGGCGCCGGCCGGCGCCAGCGCCAGCACCATCGAGGCCCGCGTCGCCAACGCGCTCAGCATCTATGGCGCGACGCTTGCCGTGACGCTGCCCTATTCGCCCGACAGCGCGGCGAAGGCGGTCTCCGACATGGGCTCGCTGGTGGAGGCGCCCAACGCGGTGATCGTCGCCAGCGGCGACGGCAGCCCGGCGCCGGTGCTCGCGGCGCTGAAGGCCAAGGGCATTCCGGGCAAGGCGGTGACGCTGATCGGCACCGACCGCTGGCTCGAGCGCCCGATGGATCCGCTCTATGAGGGCGCCTATATCGCGACGCTCGACCAGAGCGAGACCGGGCCGATCGCCGACCGCTTCAAGGCGACCTACAATTACCAGCCCGACGTGAACGTCGCCTATGCCTACGACATGGTGGCGCTGTCGGCCGGCATAGCGAGCTCGGCCGGCCCGGGCGGCTTCTCGAAGCAGGTGCTGGAAAACGCCAGCGGCTTCCGCGGCTCGACCGGCCTGTTCCGCTTCCGCGCCGACGGCTCAAGCCAGAGGTCGATGCCGTTCTTCAAGGTGGAGAAAGGTAAGCTTAAGCTGGTGGAGAAGCAGACGGCGGGGTTTTGAGGGGGCACTCAGTTGAGATGCTCTAAAATCCCGGAACTGGTTGCAACCTTCAGCGCGTAGTACATCTGCAGCGCTATCGCACAGATCGCAGCTGCCGAGATCGGTACGCCGAACGGCACGACGCCCTTGCGATCCAGATGCTGCACATAGTGGCGAAACATGCCTGCCGGCAGCAGGAAAGGATTCTTGACCACCGTTGCGGTGGCGATGGCGAAAACCAGCAACAGCACGGAAAACACGACCAGATCGCTTCCGCCAATCAGAAACGGCATAACACTCATCAGCTTGACGTCGCCGGCGCCAACCTTGCGCAAAAGCCAGAATGGAAAAAGCGCGACGAATAGAATAAGGCCGCCAATAGCGCTGATGCCCATCTCCAGCCACGAGTGGGTCTGCAGTGAATGGAACTGCAGCGCACCGAGCCCCAAACAGAGCAACAGCAGCACATCCCGGTTGGATATCCGTTGCGTGGAGAAGTCGATCCAGGCGATCCTCGCCAATAGCAGTATAGCCACCGCCTTGAACAAAAGCGTCGCGGCCAGCAGAAGGCTCATGACCGTTCTATGTTGCGCACGCTGGACGACAGCAGCTTCAGATTGTTGGCCACGGTCGGATCGTTGGGCGCGAGCTCATAGGCCTTGAGGAAGTTGGTGCGCGCTTCCTGCAGCTTGCCGCGCAGCAGATAGGAATAGCCGACATTGTTGTAATATTCGGGCGTCGCACCGAGCAGGCGATAGGCGCGCCCGTAGGCGAGGTCGGCGAGGTCGAAGCGGCGGATGCGATCGCAGGAGGCTGCAAGGCCCAGCCACGCAACGCCGTCATTCGGCGCCAGCCGCGTGGCCTTGTAGAACAGGGCGCCGGCATTGCCGTAGTTCTCGGAACGGAATTGGGTCTTGGCTTCGGTGACCGCCTGGTCCGAAGCATAATAGTCGACGTCGCTGACCGTCTTCAGCCCGTCGAAGGCATCGCCGAAGGCGGTGTAATCGCCTTTGGCAGGCTCGTTGGTGCGCACGACGCCGTTGGCGATGTCTTTCGTTTGGCAGCCCGCAAGGAAGATAAGCAGCAGGCTAGTCATGACTGCGAGGCGCTTTGGCCGTGTCATTGTGTGTCCCACGAATCCCCGAATCTGTTTTAGAGGCTAATCATGCGACGGGCTAGAAGAAAATGCCTCTCATGCGGATGATCACCGGCAACAAAACGATCATGAGCACCACCGGGAAGATGCAGATGCCCAGCGGAATCATCATCTTGACCGGCAGCGCATTAGCGCGCTCCTCAGCCTGGAGAATCCTCTGCGTGCGCATTTCATCGCTGTAGACGCGCAACGCTTCCGTCAGGCTGGTGCCAAGTTCTTCGGATTGGCGGAAGAGCACCGCCAATGCTCGTGCCTCTTCTAGACCGACACGATCCGAGAGTTCGCGCAAGGCTTCGCGAAGCGGCTTGCCGGCGCGCAACTGCAGATTCATGATCGCAAGCTGGATGCCCAGCCATTTGTGGGTGCCGGCCATTTCCTGGCTGACCCGCTCGACTGCCGCCTCAAGGCTCATGCCGGCATCGGCACAGGTGATCATCATGTCCATGAAGTCGGGAAAGCCGCGGCGGTAGGTCTGTTTCTGTGCGTTCTCGAAACGATCGAGCGCGATGCTCGGGATGACGAGACAAGCGAGCCCGAATAGGGCAGCGCCACCGAACGTTATGAAGCCTGGGATTTGCGGCGGGACAATAGCAGCAAGCCCGGCGTAGCACCCAAGAAAGCCAATGGCGACGGCAGCAAATCGCGACAAGGTGTAGAGCACTGGTGCGCTGGAGTGATAAAATCCCGCCCGAAAAAGCCTCGCTTCGAGCGCGTTTGGCTCGCCGCGTTCCTTCTCGAGGGCGCGGAAATAGGCGTCGACCGGTCGCTGCGCCGAAATCTTAACGAGTTGCTGCTGCGCCTCCAGCGAACGCCGATTGAGTCCTCCCTCCGACAGCAGGCTTTCACCGACGAGCTTGCGGGTTTGAAAGGCGGGTTGGAAGACGAGCGCGCCGAACAGGAACAGCGCCACCGCCGCCAGGAAAACCGTGAGCGAGATGAGAAACTCGGAACTCAGGATGTTCGAAAGTACGCTAATAACCCGCCCCCGTCAGAAGTCGAAGTTAATCATACGATACATGATGAAGTCACCAAGCAGCGCCCACACACCGAAGATCGTGAACACCGGAAAGATAAGCGGATTTCCCCAGACTGCTCCATAGTAGCTTGGGGCGGAGAGCCAAAGGATCGCGAACATGACGAGCGGGAAGAGCGAGATGAACCATGCCGAGAAACGGCCCTCGGCAGAGAGCGCCCTGATCTTCATTCGGAGCTTTTGCCGCTCGCGGAGCACGGCCGATAGATTTGCAAGAATTTCGGTGAGGTTGCCGCCGGTCTTGGACTGAATGGAAAGCGAAACCGAAAGCAAATGAAGGCCTTCGAAGCCCACCCGTTCGGACAGTTTCCGAGCAGCCTGCTCGATGCTGAGTCCGAAGGTGATTTCGTCGGAAACGATGCCGAATTCGGTGCCGAGCGGGTCTGGCATTTCGCGCGCTACGAGACCAACCGCTACTGAGACCGGATGACCGGCGCGCAGCGAACGCACGATCATGTCGAGTGCGTTGGGCAATTGCTTGGCGAATTTCATAATCCGCTTGTTGCGGGACCGGCGAAGGAGAAGGACCGGCAGGACGAAGCCCACGGTAATGAAAGCGATCAAGGCCGAGATCGCCGAAAAGCCCGCCAGCAGTTTGAGGAGCAGCGCCACAGCCAGTCCCGCCAAGATGAAGATGGCGGCAAATCTCAGCGGATTTCCGGTGATGCCCGACTGTGTATAAAGCCTGTTCAGTGCAACGGCGCCAAAGATATAGTCGCCAGACTCGGTCAGCCCTCGTTCGCGCAGCAGGCCCTGCAAGGTCTGCTCGGCGGGCGCGTCTTCAGCCAATCGCTTGAGCCGCCGGTTGATCGTGCCGGCTCGTGAGCGACCCTTGGCATAAGAAACATAAAGTGCTTCGGTCGCGAGAATGACTGATGCCGCTGCCAACACATAGATGAAATACTGCAAGGTCTGGCTGGTCAGCATCAGAGAGGAACCTGCGGGTTGAAGGCATCCTTGCCGAAGTGAAGGCCAAGGGTTGCTGCTTCCTGGGCAAAACGCGGACGGATACCGGTCGCGCGAAAATCGCCGACAATCTGGCCGTCCGCCGCTACGTCGCGGCGGACAAAGTGATAAAGCTCTTGCAATTGGACGACGTTGCCCTCCATGCCGGTTAGTTCCGATATGGAAACGACGCGCCGGCCACCGTCTGAAAGCCGCTGCGTCTGAACGATGATGTCGATGGCCGAAGCGATCTGCGCCCGGATTGATTCATGCGTCATCGGCATGCCGGCCATGCCGACCATTTGCTCAAGACGCGACAGCGCGTCACGCGGGCTGTTGGCATGGATGGTTGTCATCGAGCCTTCGTGGCCGGTGTTCATGGCCTGCAGCATGTCGAAGGCCTCCTCGCCGCGCACCTCGCCGACGATGATGCGATCGGGTCGCATGCGCAGCGCATTCTTCACCAGCTCGCGCTGGCGCACCTCGCCCTTGCCTTCGACATTGGGCGGGCGGGTCTCCAGCCGGCCGACATGCGGCTGCTGCAACTGCAGTTCTGCCGCGTCTTCGATGGTGATCAGACGCTCCTTGGCCGGAATGTAGCTCGACAGAGCATTCAGCAGCGTGGTCTTGCCGCTGCCGGTGCCGCCCGAAACCAGGATCGATTTGCGCGCCTGTACGGCGATCCGCAGCAAGTCGATCATGGGCGGTCGGATCGAATTGAAGGCGATCAGCCGTTCCAGCGAATAGGGATGCTTGGAGAATTTGCGGATCGACACCAGAGGGCCATCCACCGAAATCGGCCGCACGGCGATGTTGACGCGTGAGCCATCATCCAGGCGCGCATCGACCATCGGCGCGGATTCGTCGACCCGCCGGCCAATGTTGGAGACGATCTTGTTGACGACGCGCAGGAGATGCGCCTCGTCGCGGAAGCGGATCGAGGTTTCCTCAAGCACGCCGCGGCGCTCGATGAAGACATGGTTGTGGGTGTTGATCAGGATGTCGGCGATCGAGTCATCCTTGAGAAGCGGTTCGATAGGGCCGAGCCCCAGCATCTCGTCCGCCGTGTCGCTGGTCAGCTGATCGAGCTCACGCGCGTTGAGCGGAACATTCCGGCCGCGCACGAACTCGCGCACGATCGGCCGTATCTCGTTCAGGATTTCGTCCTTGGATGCGTTCTCAAGGGCAGTCAGATTGAACCTGTCTATCAGGTGCCGATGCAGTTCGACCTTGAGCGTCAGGAAATCGTCATTCTGTTCGGCTTGCGCCGCGGGAGCGCTTGCCCCTCCATTCATCGCCGCGGCCGGCGCCGGCTGCAGCGCTTTTTGTTCGTTCTGGCCTTTGATGAAGCGACCCAACATGCCGCTGAACCCCCTGCGATCTGCCCCGGGTCGAAACTAAGCGTTAACCACGAGGGGCACAAGCGGCCTGTAAGCTACAAGACGTATATTACTTGCAACATAGTTAAAATTGAACTTCCGATAAATCGTTTTACTTTCACCTTGACCCACAATCTCAGACTAAAGTCTTAGGACCTTTGTCCCAGCGCGAGCGGTCAATCCTATAAATCCTTTAATATAAAGGGATATGTTGCATCCCTAATATGGGCAAACCCCGGATCGAAGTGGGCAGAATTGTGAATGAATGGTTAAGATGGCTTGAAAAGCGAGGCGAATCAAGCTGTTGTCGAAAATGAAATTGTCGCGTCTCAGGTATTGAAAGGTTAAGAGACTGTTAATCCGTTTGACTCTGCTTTTTCGCGGGACCTAGGATTGAATTCGACGGGGGATGCTTGGGTATGGGGTTCATCCTTGGCACCGTCTCGTCGGGTTCAAACCTCCAAAGGGAGAAATTGGCATGAAGAAGCTCATGACGATGGCCCGGCAGTTCCGCGACGAAGAAAACGGCGCTGCCATGGTCGAATATTCCATCCTGGTCGGCATCATCGCTGGTGCGGCGATCCTCGCGATCGTCGCCATCGGCCTCTGGGTCAGCGGACGCTTTGGCGGCCTTTGCGACATCCTCAACGGCAAGGGCTCTACCGGCACCCCCGGTACTTTCGGCACCTGCATCAAGGGCACTGGCGTCGGTACCTGATGGTTATTCTTCAGGCCCGGGCCTTGAGGCCCGGGCCTGAGACTGACCAAGCGGAGAATTCAAATGGGAAGGTTTATCAGCACGGCCAAGCAGTTCCGCGATGACCAAAACGGCGCTGCCATGGTCGAATATTCCATCCTGGTCGGCATCATCGCCGGCGCGGCGATCCTGGCGATCGTCGCCATTGGCCTCTGGGTCAGCGGACGCTTTGGCGGCCTGTGCGACATTCTTGATGGCAAGGGCTCTACCGGCACCCCCGGTACTTTCGGCACCTGCGTCAAGGGCACTGGCGTCGGTACCTGAGGGATACTCCATCAGGCCCGGGTCTTAGGCCCGAGCCTGATACAAGGCCGCGATGGGCTGACCGCGGCCGATTATAATAGGCTTTTTGGGGTTGGGCTCATGCGCGCCAATACTGTCATCATGATCATCCTCGCCTGTGTGTTCGGCGTTTTGGCTGTTGTCCTCGCCAACATCTGGCTCGCCAACCAGCGAAACGCGCTGGCCTCGACAGATAATGTCAAACGCGACACGGTGGTGGTGGCAGCAGTGCCGCTGAAGTTCGGCGATACGCTGACTGCCGACAAGCTTCAGGAAATCGCCTGGCCTGCGGGTGCCGTCCCGGCGGGCGCCTTCAAGACGACGAAGGACCTGCTGGCCGGCCAAGGGACCAAGCAAGCCCTGCAAACGATCGGGGTCAATGAGCCTGTTCTGGCCGGCAAGATTACCGGCCCGGGCCAGCGCGCAACACTTTCGGCGGTGCTCGGCGAAGGTATGAAGGCCGTTTCCATCAGGGTCAATGACGTGCTGGGCGTCGCCGGCTTTGTCTTTCCGGGCGACCGGGTCGATATCCTGCTGACCCGCACGACTCAGGATGGCGGGGGCGCGCCAAAGAGTTTCGTCGACGTACTGCTGCAGAGCGTCAAGGTTCTCGCCGTCGACCAGGTTGCCGACGAGAGCAAGGACAGCCCGTTAGTCGTCAAGGCTGTGACCGTTGAGGTTAATACAAAGGATGCCCAGAAGCTGACATTGGCAGCCGGAGCGGGCCAATTGTCCTTGGCACTTCGGCAAGCCGCTGCCGGCAAGGGCGAAGAAACCGAGCGTGTCACGCTTTCCGACCTGACCGGAGAAACGCCCGAGGATGTCGCCAAGAGGCAGGCGGAACTCGATAGGCAGAAGGCCGCCGAGGCCGCAGCCGCTGCGGATCGCAAGCGCGCAGAGGACGCGCGCAAGCAGTCGGACGAAAAGATCGCCGGCCTGGCCCAGGCCGTGGAACGGGTGGGCAGCCAGATCGACCAGTTGAGCAAAGTGAAGCCTGCACCTACTGTGGCGCCCGCACCACAACCGCAAGAAGTTGTAAAGGAAGTGGTCAAATATGTGCAGCCGGAGCCGCCAGCCCGAGCTACTATCGGCGTGTTTCGCGGCGTGAAGCTCGAAACATACGACGTGCCGAGACAGAGATAGCGAAAGGCGCATTCGGATAAGGGGAATCCGGGTGGGTCCGGAAGGGGACGATCTAGATGCGATTTTTTCGGGGATCACTGGCCGCCACCGCTCTGGCGTTGTCCTGTCTTGTGTTGCCGTTGAGCTCCGCGGTTCATGCCGCCGATCGCTTCATCGACGTGTCGAGTCCGTCGCTGCACCGCGTGTTCGTGCCCGTGTCGCAATCGGCAACGATCCAGGTGAACGCCACCTTGGGCGATATTGTCGTCGGCGACGAGAGAATCGCCGACGCGCAGCCGATGACCGACAAGACGCTCTATGTCATCGGCAAGAGTGTCGGCACCACCACCGTCAATTTGTTTTCCGAGGACAAGCGCTCGCTGGGCGCCATCCAGGTCGAGGTCGGCCAGGATGTCAGCGACATGGCGGCAGCAATCCGCCAGGTGGCGCCCAAGGCTCGCATCGAGATCGGTTCGATCAACGGCAAGGTTCGGCTGAGCGGTCACGTCAAGGATGCAGCGACGCTGGCGCAGATCGTTGAGGTGACGCAGCAATATGGTCCGGACGCGATCATCAACGCGGTCACAATTGATGACAGCGAGCAGGTCAATCTTTCGGTGCGCATCCTTGAGGCCAAGCGCAATGCCGACCGCGATCTCGGCGTCTCGTTCAGGGGCCACAATGGCAGCGGCACCACGCGCTTTGGTACCGGCAGCGCTGCTGTCAATAAAGACAATGTTGTGGCTGGCACTGGCGATATTGTGACCGGACTTCTGTCCAACAGCAATCCGTTCGGGGCATTGATCACCCAGATCATCGCCAGCAACGTCAAGGTCGATCTGATTATCGAGGCGCTGGAGTCGAAAGGGCTCGTCCGTACGCTGGCCGAACCCAACCTCACCACGGCTTCCGGCGAGACCGCCAGCTTCAACGCCGGCGGTGAAGTGCCAATCCGCAGCGTCCTCAATGACGCGGTCAGGATCGAATACAAGCAGTTCGGCGTCAATCTCAACTTCACACCTGTAGTGCTGGACGACGGCAAGATTCATATCAAGCTGGCGCCGGAAGTGAGCGATCTTACCGGTTTCACTCCAGCCGGCGACCCGATCTTCACCAACCGCAAGCTGGCAACCACGGTAGACCTGCGTGACGGCCAGAGCTTTGCCGTGGGCGGTCTGCTCTCCAGCAAGAACACCAGGCTGCAGGAGCAGGTGCCGTGGCTCGGCCAGGTGCCGATCATCGGCGCGCTGTTCCACAATTCGAGCACGCAGAAGGAAGAGACCGAGCTCGTCGTCATCGTAACGCCGCATCTGGTGCGGCCGGTGAAGCCCGGCGAACAACTGGCGACGCCCTTCGACAAGACGAGGCCGGCCAACGACCCGGAACTCATGCTGCTCGGCCAGCTCGAAGTCAGCAAGGACATGATCCGGAAATATGAGCTCGGCGAAGGCGTCACCGGCCCCTACGGCCACATGCTGGATGTGAAATCGAAGGACAAGCTGCTCTATGTCAAGAAATAAGCTCCTGTTCGTCCTTCTGTGCTCCAGCCTGCTCGCAGGCTGTGCCGCGGACTATTTGAACAATTACGATACGATGACGCTTGCATCGGGCGACTCGCAGAAGGCCAACCAGCTGCTGCAGACGGTTGATCCGTTCAATCCGGCTTCGAATAACACGAAGATCGAAGGCGACGGCGCGCGTTCAGTCGGCGTCGTGCAGAAATACAAACTTCCGCCAAGCACGGCCGCTTCGACAACAAACATGACAGTCAACGTCGGTCCGGCGGGCACGACCACGCAGTAAACTGAGCGAAAGGAAGCAGTGTATCGGGCACGCGAGGAGCCCGGCACGAAAGGGTAGAGAGTAGGGCCATGTTGCGAACTATTCGCGCGTTCTGGCACGACCAAAGGGGGCTAGCGCTGATCCTCGTCAGCGTAATGTTGCCGGCCATCATCGGATTGTCCCTGCTGGCAATCGACATGAGCCGGATGAACAATCTGCACAATGACCTGCAAAAGGGAACAGATGCTCTGGCCCTGGCGGCCGCAGCCGAACTGAACGGCAGGTCTGACGCATGGACCCGCGCCGAGAATGCCCTGACCAACCTCGTGTCCAACAATACCCAGTTCTCTGATGGCGGGCCCGTGTCGCTGACCACCGGCAGCGGAACCGCGACGGTGGACCCGACCTATCCCGCATGCCGGTCCAAAGGACAGGTGTCGTGGTGCTTCCTTTCCAGTCTGCCCGCGAACGATTCCGATCCGATCACGTCGTCCAACTACGCGGCGTCGGCGACTGTAACTCGGTTCATTCAGGTGAAAGCGCAGCCTGAGACGTTCAGCGCAATGTTCCCGATTTCGGTTTCTTCCTCCGGCAGTGCGGCCGACACCAACTACAATATCAGCGCGATCTCGGTAGCGGGCTTCACATCCGGCGTCTGCGACTACACACCCGTCTTCATATGCAACCCGTATGAGATAGTGAATGGCACCAATACGGCGGGTGGGGCGACGCTCGAACAGGCCGTGACGGATCCGGCCATCCATCGCCGGCTCATCGAATTGCGCATGGTGGGAAACAATTCCGCCTACGGCCCGGGCAATTTCGGTTTCCTGCAACCGCCCGACAGCGTCGGCAACGGCGCACAGGCTCTGGCCCAGACGATCGCTACGTCTAAACCTCTGGGCTGCTATTCAGCGCAGGGCGTAAGTACCAAGACTGGCCAGAATACAGGGCCTGTTCAGGACGCTTTCAACGTACGGTTCGGCATCAGAGCGAGCGGCAATGCCTTCAACAGTCCAGAATATGGGCCGGCCGCCAACGTTCGGAAGGGCGCATCGACGGGCGGTAACGGCAACCAGTGTCCCGCGTACAATCAGCTGACCTTCAACGCCACGGGCAACATGGGCCTGCCGAGGGACGCGACCACGCCTTATATGGGCGGACGCATGGGAGACGGAGATTGGAACCTTTCCGGTTACTGGAGCACCAATTTCGGCTCAACCAGCTATCCCTCTTCCTGGGCCACGACCAAACCGACTCGATATCAAGTCTACCAATACGAGATTGCCAACAATCTGATTGGCCACGCCTCGACCGGTGGCGAAGTGGGAACACCACCTAGCGCCTGCCAGCCCCCGGTTACCACTGTCGATCGTCGTCTACTCTATGGCGCGATACTGAACTGCAATGCGCTTGAGGCTGCCGGCTATGATCTAAACGGCAATAGTACCAATCTCCCTGTCGAAGCCTTCGCAAGCTTCTTCCTCACCGAGCCCGTGGCCTCTGCCTCCGGAGATGCCTCCGTGATGGTCGAGCTCGTCGACATCACCGGGCGCGGCGGCCAAAGCACTCTGGACAGCTTTCTGCGCGACGAAGCGCAGCTCTATCGGTGACGGCGATGGTTCGGCTGATTGCTCGTCATCTCCGGAGATTCCGTCGCGACCAGCGCGGCACCGTGCTGATCGAAATGGCGATCGTCGGCCCGCTGATGCTGTTCCTCTCCGCGGGCGTGTTCGAGTTCGGCAACCTCATCCATGACAAGCTGTTGATGGAAGCCGGCCTGTCTGACGGAGCGCGTTTCGCGGCGCGATGCAACAGCCAGATCTACACTAATGCGGGGCTTGCCGCGATCGACTGCGTCGATCTCGCAAAGAACATTACCGTGTTCGGCAACGTGGCGGGAACAGCACCTGCTCGTCTCGTTGGCTGGCAGAAGTCCAATGTTACCATCAGCATCGCCGATCCTACCACCTGCAAAAACGCGGTCGATCCCGCGACCGGCACTGTCCTCTATCTCTCGACAACGTCGCAGGTCTGCATCGTAACGGCCTCCGGCAGCTACGCCTATAGCAGCCTAGACAGCGTCGGATTGCTTTCACTGTTCGACATCACTGCCGTCACGCTTGGGGCCAGCCATCAGGAGCGGTTGTTCCGATTTTAGTATGCTGAAGCTGTTCATACGATCGGAAGATGGAGCAACGATGGTCGAGTTGGCCATCGCTTTGACGCTGCTGCTGGTCCTGACCCTCGGCTTCGTCGATTTCGGTTTTGCATTTTACCAGTGGAATGCCGCGACAAAGGCGGTCCAGGTCGGCGCGAGACTGGCCTCGATTTCCGATCCTGTTGCTTCGGCGCTGGCGACAGCCGCGCCGACTTCAAATCCAGGAGCCCCGGTCGCTGCCGGCGCCTACGGCCCTTTTGTGTGCACCTATAGCGCGGGCGCCGGCTCATGCACCAACGGCGGTACTTTCAGCGCCGCTGCGTTCAGCCGTATCTTCCGCGGCGATACCGCAAATACAAATGACGATACCTGTCCTAGCCCGGCGAATGGCCAACGGCCGGGCATGTGTCAATTTTTCCCTGGCTTGCAACGCGCCAACGTCGTGGTGACGTATACGGCTACAGGCCTCGGCTATCAGACCCGTTTGGGTGGCCCGGTGCCGACTATCACCGTCAGCCTGCAGAACATCAACTTCCAGTTCTTCTTCCTGGGCGGTCTGCTCGGGTTCTCCAACCTCACTGTCCCCTCCATGCTCAGTACCGTAACGGGTGAAGATTTAAAGAGTACGTCGCCATGAACGCCATCGACACCAGAGTGCTGCCGACCAAACGCAAGCAGGTTGCGCTGTTTTCCTCCGATGCGAACTTCACGCGCGACGTGACGACGCGGCTCGATGCTTTGGCGATCTACGATGTCAAGGTCTCCGAGGCGGTCGAGTTCCTGAAGGGGCCGCCGGCGGATGCGCGGCCCGGCATCATCATCCTCGATCTCGGCAGCGGCGAGCTGCTCGGCAATGCAGGCATCGTCGAGGCGCGTTCGGCCTGGGCTTCGGTGCCGCTGATCGCGGTCTCCGGCGAATTGACCTCCGAGCAGACGCGGGTGCTGGTGCGCATGAACGCTTCCGACTGGCTGCACAAGCCGCTCGACGCCAAGGAGCTGCTCAACGCAGTCACCTTCCACGACACCGGCAACAAAGGCACGAAGAGCCGCATCATCACCTTCATTGCAGCCAGCGGCGGCGCCGGCGCCACCACGCTGGCGATCTCGGCGGCGGAGCATCTCGCCTCGAAGTCGGCCGAGCGGGCGGCCTCGACCTGCCTCGTCGACCTCGATTTCCAGAGCGCCAATTGCGGCGCCTACCTCAACCAGTTCAACCAGTTCGACCTCGCCGGCATCATCGGCCAGCCCGACCGGCTCGATGTCGAGCTGATGGACGTGATCAAGCTGTCGCGGCCGTCCGGCCTCACGCTCTATTCCTTCGAGCGGCCGCAATTGCCGTTCGAGCCGCAGGGCGCGGATTTCGTCTTCCGGCTGCTCGATCTCGTCGCCTACCGCTTCGACGACATCGTCATCGACCTGCCGAACATCGAGACGCCGTGGCACGACTCGGTGCTTAGGACGAGCGACGAGATCTTCATCGTCTTCGAGCTCAACGTCGCCTCGCTCAGGCAAGGCAAGCGGCTCTACAAGAAGATCCGCGAGCTGCGCGGCAACGGCGTCTCGATCACCCTGGTGGCCAACAAGCACAAGCGCAAATGGTTCGGCAACCACTTCTCGCGCAGCGAATTGGAGAAGATCTTCAAGGCGCCGCACATCAAGTCGCTGGCGCTGGACAACGCGCTTCTCACCGACGCGCTGAACCGCGCCATCCTGCCTTCCGAGGTCGACGCACGCGCCCGCTTCAACAAGGACCTGAAGCGCATGTTCAAGGAGCGGCTGGACAATGCCCAGCGCTAGAGCAATTCCAGGAAAAGTGCGCAGCGGTTTTCCGTCCGGAATTGCGGCAAAGCAAATGCGGCCGATCGCGATGCGTCTTGCAGGCGCTTGCCTCGCCGGCATGACGCTCTTGTCGGCCTGCGGTCTCGCCGCAGCCGGATCGGGGCTGCCGCCGCTTCCCGCCATGGGCCCCAGCCTGCGCAAGGCGGTCGCCTTCCAGAGCGGCGAGCAGCCCGGCACAATTATCATCCGCAAGGGCGAGAAGGCGCTCTATCTGGTGACGGGCCCGGGCCAGGCGCTGCGCTACCAGATCAGCGTCGGCCGCGACGGCTTCGGCTGGACCGGCACGGTCAAGGTCGCATCCAAGACCGAATGGCCGGAGTGGCGCCCGCCGAAGGAAATGCGCTCGCGCCAGCCGGAACTGCCGGCGATGGTGCCGGCCGGCCCCTACAATCCGCTCGGCGCGAGAGCGCTCTATCTCTCGCGCGACGGGCGCGATACGCTCTATCGCATCCATGGCACCAACGATCCCAAGGGCGTCGGCTTCGACGGCACGTCCGGATGCTTCCGACTGACGAATACCGATGTGATCGATCTCTTCAAGCGCGTCGCGGTGGGCGCAAAGGTGGTGGTTGAATGACGATGATCAGCGTACCGGACGTTCCGGCAATCGAGCTTGGCGAACAGGAAAAGGCACCCGGCAAGGCGAGCTGGGGGTGGACCATTGGTGTGGCGGCGGTCGGCGCCGGCCTTGTCACGTTTGTGAACGTCACGGCCGCCATCTACCTCTATCGCGGCGTCAACGATCTCAAGGCAATGGAGGCGCGGCTGGATCAGCTCGGCCAGTTCGAGCAGCGGATCGGCGCCCGCATCGACACGGTCAACAACGGCTTCCAAAGCCGGTTCGAGACGCTGGACCGGCAGTTGCAGACGAACTTCGGCCAGATCAACGGCAGCACCGCCCGGCTGGAGCAGGGCGCGCCTGCTGCGGCGGAGGCCGAGATGCCCAGAGCGCCCGAGCCGCCGGCGCTTGCCGCCACCGCGCTGGCGGAGGCCTCCGCAGCTGAAGGTGCCGGCGAGCCGGACGCGCCGCGGATGTTCAAGAGGAAGGTCGCGCCGCCCGGGCCCAACCCGTCCTACCAGCGCATCGAGCAGTCCGACGGCAAGGTCTATTACAAGAAGATCAACTGACGCCCGGTTGGCCGAGCGGCCGTCTCGATCCGGCGCGACTGAGTTTTAAAGCATGTCTCCCGAAAGTGGGAACCGGTTTCGGGATAAAGACATGCAAAATCAAAAACCTAAAGCGCATGGCGCGAATCTGAAAGATCGCGACGCGCTTTAGAGGTCGCGCTGCAGCGCCAGCATGCGCACGGCGCGGGCTTCGGCGCGAAGCCTCGCCTCGCGCAGGAAGGCGATATGGCAATAGGCGCAGGCCGCGAGGCCGAGGCACAGCACCAGGCTGTTCTTCCAGCTGAAGTCGATCATCAGCGAAAACTGCAGGCCGCGCGGCGCGGTGAAGGAAGCGATCGTGCTCGCCGTTTCCGAATGGCTGCCGACCGCGATCATCAGCCCGGCGAAAAGCAGGGCGGCGTGATTGACCAGGAAGAAGCCGGCGGACCTCTTCGCATGGCAAGCCATCCAGCAGGCGGCCGAGGCGGCGACGACAACGGCGGCGTCGAGCGCCATCGAGCCGCCGAGATAGAAATGCACCTGCTGCCAGAACATCGTCGAGAAGGGGCGTAGCTCGAGCCAGACGCGCCACATGGCAGGGCTCGCCGGATAGGATCCGAGCAGGAATGTCGCCGTCCGCTCCGCCGCCAGCAGCAAGAGCATGAGGGCTGGGAAGGCAAAGAGCAGTATCGGCTTGCGCGTCATGTCATCCCCCGACATCCGATGCTCGAGTGTAGGCGGCATTGGTTGCGCGAGACTTAACGCAACGCCTTGCTTTTCAAGCAATGTCGCCGGTGCCTAATGTATGATTCGGCGAAATGATGGGGCGCGCGTTGGGCGAGGTGAAATCGACCGGCCGGCTTGCCACGACGCTCGGCGGCCTCGGGCTGGTCGCCGGCGCGCTGCTGATTGCCGCGTCCAGCCGCTGGCTGCCCTCGTACCCGCCGGCCCAGGAGGCCGCGGAAGCACGGCCCGCCCCTCGCCTTCCTGTCCATGATATGCGGCCAGGCCAGCCGGCGCGCAGGATCGCCGAGGATCTCATCGCGCCGCCGCCGCTCGATCCCTCGGGGATCGAGCGCATCGAGCCCCGTCCGCCGCTCGGCGAGCTTGGCCTAGCCGCACCGCCGGAGACGTCGATGCCGCAAGACTGGCATGAGACGCTGCTTTATCGTCCGGTCGCCATCTCGTCGGCGATCGTCGAAGCCATGGGCCGCAAGGTCGCCATCAGCGGGACCGTCGACATCGATCCCGCCAGGACCTGCTCGTTCGACGATGCCGTCTGGCCCTGCGGCCAGCGCGCCCGCGCCGCCTTCAACGCCTGGCTGCGCGGCCGGGCGCTGAAATGCGTCCTTCCGCCCGATGGCGACCGCTTCGCCATCGCCGCGCCCTGCATGCTCGGCAAGCAGGATGTCGGCGCCTGGCTTGTCGCCAACGGCTGGGCAATGGCGTCACCCTCAGGTATCTACGGCAAGGCCGAAGCTGTCGCCAGGGATGCCAGGATGGGCATCTTCGGTCCGCCGCAATAGGGCGATTCCACGAAGAGGGTTTCCGTCTGGAATTGCGCGATAACAGAATGGTTAGAGCGGCTCAGCGATTCTACCAACGCTGAACCGCTCCCGGCGGCCCGGCGGATCATCCGAAGCGAGGTCGCGGCCGTGGGGCGAGCGGCGGATCCAGCGCTTCCCAGGGAGAAAGATGCCCGACTTCCATCAAATTGTAAGCTTCCCTGAAACCGAAATCGTAACGGACCTGCTTTAAGCCAGTGCGTCCAAGAGGAGATTGGCCCGTGAGCAGACAAACGCAGACCCCGCCGGTTCGGACATGGAAGCATGTTGTCTGGCTCCCGTTGCTGGGCACCGCCGCCTGCGTCGGTCTTTCGCTCGGGCTGAATTATCTGCTCCTGTTCAGCGACGCGTTGACGCCGTTCGGCCGCAGCATCGTCACCGCGACGCTTTTGCCGATCATCATCGGCCTGCCGCTTTTTGCCCTGCTCGGCTGGAGAGAGGTCGAACTGCGCCGCTACCGGCAGGAGCTCACCAGGGCCGGCACCTACGACCGGCTGACCGGATGCTTCAACGGCTCCGTGTTCACCTCGATGGTCGACAGAAGGGCGGCGAGGCCGTCCGGGCCGCGCTCCGGCGCCTTCCTCGTCATCCACCCTGAGCATCTTTCCTCGATCAACCTGCGCTTCGGTCTCGAATGGGGCGACGAAGCCTTGCGGCTCATCGCCTCGGCCATCAGGTCCTCGGTGCGCAAGGACGATCTGATCGGCCGCATCGGCACCGCGATGTTCGGCGTCTTCCTTCCCGGCGCGAGCGAGCAGGACGCGAAGGAAGTCGGCAACCGCATCCGCGAGGCAGTCGGGCAGATCTATTTCGCCCCGAAAGGCGACAAGGACGTGCTCGCCATCCGCGTCGGCGGCGTCGTCTTCGAGCATGAGCTGGCTTTCGAGGACATGTTCCGCTCGGCAGAGGAAGGGCTGTCCGAATTTCAGGACGAAACCGACTTTCAGCTGTCCCATTTCAACAACTGAGCCGGGGCGGTCGACAGCCGCAACAACATGCCCGGCAGGGTATCCCGGCCGGCAAAGCTCAGGAACTGGATTTAGTCCGTCTGTTCTTCAGATGCCGCCCATGCAAAGATATTTCATCTCAAGGTAGTGCTCGAGGCCATGTCGGGATCCTTCCCGCCCGATGCCGGACTGCTTCATCCCACCAAAGGGCGCGGCTTCCGAGGACATGCGTCCCGTGTTGATCCCCACCATGCCGTATTCCAGGGCCTCCGCCACGCGCCAGACGCGCTTCAGGTTCGATGCATAGAAATAGGCGGCGAGGCCGTAGATCGTGTCGTTGGCCTCACGCACGACCTGATCGGCATCCTCGAAGCGGATGACCGGAGCCAATGGCCCAAAGGTCTCCTCTTGCGCCACCGCCATTTCGCTGGAGATGTCGGTGAGGACCGTCGGCTGGAAAAAAGTCCCGTCCCTGCCAATCCGACCTCCGCCACACCGGACCGCGCCGCCTTTTCGTAGGGCATCGGCGATGTGGGATTCGATCTTGGCCAGAGCTCGCTTATCGATCAGCGGGCCGATGGCGATACCGGGATCGAAACCGTCGCCAACCTGAAGCTGGCGGACCCGTTCCACGAACTTGTCGACGAACTCGTCATGAACACCCGATTGCACGTAAAGGCGATTCGCAGAGACGCAGGTCTGGCCGGCATTGCGGAACTTCGCCTGGATTGCCCCGTCCACGGCGGCATCTATGTCGGCGTCGTCGAAGACGATGAAAGGCGCATTGCCGCCCAGCTCGAGGCTGACCTTCTTGATCTGGTCCGAGCATTGGCGCATGAGCAGCCGCCCGACCTCTGTCGATCCGGTGAAGCTGATCTTGCGCACTTTGGGATTATGGCAGAGCTCACGCCCAACCGCGGCGCCCTCGGAGGCGTAGACAAGGTTCACTACACCGTCGGGGAAGCCGGCCTCGGCGGCGAGCGCAAACATGGCGCCCGCTACAAGCGGTGTTTGCTCGGCAGGTTTCAACACGATCGCGCAGCCCGCTGCCAATGCCGGCGAGATCTTGCGCGCCACCATTGAGGCGGGAAAATTCCACGGCGTGATCGTGCCGACGACGCCGATCGGCTGCTTGATCACCAGCATGCGGCGGTCTGTCGACGGCGCCGAGATCGTCTCGCCGTAGATGCGGTTGGCCTCCTCGGCGTACCATTGCAGATACGCGGCAGCATGCGATACCTCCGATTTGGCTTCGGCGAGCGGCTTGCCCATCTCCGCGGTGAGGATCGCAGCAAGGTCGTCGGTGTGGGTCACAATCAGCTGATGCCACTGCCACAGTATTTCGCTGCGCTCGCGGGCTGTTAGTGCCGCCCATTCAGCCTGCGCGACATAGGCCTTATCAATCGCTGCGCGCGTTTCCTCGACGCCCATGTCAGGAAGTTCCGCCAGCAGTTCACCGGTCGACGGATTGAAGACCTCGAACGTACGCCCGCTCACCGATGTGCCGAGCGCTGGCACGCGGTCGATCGCGCCAAAGCGGTCAGGGGCTTTCAAATGGCGGGTCATCGGCAGGCACAGGGGCAATACCGGCTTCCTCCTCAAAGAAGTTGACGTGTATTAATGACGCGAACTTGTATTCGGCACGCCTGCGCCTTTTCATAGGGCCTGGGACAGACGGCGGTAGACCCACCCATGAGATCAGTCGGTCACGATCGCCGCAATCTGACGCCCGGCTGGTTGCCGTTGGTGAATTCCACGCCCCCGGACTCAAGAACAGCACGGATCTTGTCCTGGGTTTCGGCGGACACGACGGGAGCACGCAAACTGTTGCTCTCACAGCGTTTTATTGTTGGAATAGAGACGCCAGCCCGTCGGGCAAGTTCCGCTTGTGAGAGACCGATCAATGCTCGGGCCGCCCGCATCTGTGCCGCTGTTACCAATTTCTATTGATCCCTTTAGATCATTCCGTTATGATCCAAAGGTATCAGTGATACCCTTGGGCCTTCTTTGGTCCGGGGACGCGGCTAGACGCGGTGTTGGCGCACCGTGCCTAGCCTGGCCACAACCTAAGCTTCTGGGAGCTCGGATCATGGGTGATTCCGACAATACCACGACTTTGCCCCGCGTCACTCGCGGGAGGTTACTTGCGGCAACGACAAATGCAAAGGCGAGAAGGCAGCCAAGAGCGTTTGCCTGTGATGAGTCGGAAATAGACCAATCCGCCGATCCTGCTGTGGCGGTGTGGTGCAAATGGAAGGCTGCCCACCACCAGACTGAACAGCTGTGCCGTCAGCAGCAGCGCCTGGAGCGGCAACTCGTCGAGAGGGTCGGGTTTCCTTGCGCGACCATCCGGCTGCGCGACGGCGAGAGCGTGACGCTGCATTCACTTAAGGCGATTCTCGAAGTGCTCGATCTTGGTCCGGAAGAGGCTGCAAAGCGCTCGGAGGCTGAAGCCGATTTTGCCGCTCATCAGGCGCGTTGGAATGCCGCCGACAGGAAAATTGGCTATTCAGCGACATTGCGTGCGGAGTGTGAGGCTGCCGACCGAGCGGAGGACCTACTTGAGGCATTGTCCAAAACCCCCGCCACTTCCCTAGCGGGTGTCATAGCCAAATTTGACGCCGTGCTGATGGAAGGAGAGGCTTCGGAAGACGATGCCGAGTTTCCTTGGCCACAGATTCGTTCGGCGCGCGATGACCTGATCCGCATCGGCAAGGAAGAGGTGCCCGAGCAGGTGTTTCCCAACGAGATCCGTTAGCGGCAACCTCCCCGAAGGCAGGAAGAGACGGACGTCCCTGTTGTGCGCGGCACTGACGGAGGGGCGGCATGAAAAAGCTCACCGACGCAGCCCAGATCGTCATGAAACGCGTTCCCGATTGCGGCGAGAAGGTAGATTAATCCAATGCCCGCCCGGCGCAACGATCCTTGGGAGGAGATGAACACAGCTCGTATCTTATGCGAGCGAGCGGAAAACGACGGCAAATGGCGGCATATAGGCCGTTCCGGATTTGCGGGGAAACAGCGAAACTTGGTGAATGTCTAAGAAGCGAACCCACTACATTCTCATACGTCGCGGGCGTATACGACCGGACGACCCTTTACTACTATGCCACCCCTTCGCTGCCATCCTGCATCGGCGGCGGGCAAGTACCACTTTGCCAACCGGACGCTGTCATCAACAACTCTCCCAAACGTGCTCCGGTCATCGAGGCCGAGATGGACGTGTTCGAGGCGTGGTCCCGCGATCCGTTCGATGAGCCGTTCAGGTCATGCCGATTATTTGACAAGGAGATATCCGCTATGACTGCCCCCCAATCTTCCCACGGGCCACGCCCGGCCCTCCAACTCCGCGAACCTGGGGCTCCTAAATCAAAGAAGGACGGACACTTTCCCCAGGCATTCTCAAGCTCATGGCCAAAAGGGCTGGCAGTGCGAGAGAGGTTTGAACTCGGAATTCCCGTCCGGGAAAAAGCTGGGCGAGTTGAATATATCAAGGCCGGTGACCGCCGGCACCGGCTTCGAACCGAAGAGGTATCTTATCCACGAACACCTCAACGGGCCATAAGAACGGGCAGGCTGGCGCCCTCGATCATGGACTTGGTCACCCCGCCGAAGATGCGCTCGCGCAGTCGGGAATGGCCGTAGGCACCCATCACCATGAGTTCTGCGCCGGTATCGATAGCATGCTGGCGAAGAACATCGGCGATCGAACGGTTTGAGCTCGGCAGGCGGTCCACCGTGACCTTCACGCCGTGCCGGGCGAGATAGGCTGCCACGTCCGCTCCCGGCTCCGCCCCATGGTGGCGCTCGTCCTCGATCGGGTCGACCATAACGACGCGCACCTCATCGGCGCCCGCCAGGATGCCAAGCGACTCCCGCACGGCGCGCGAAGCTTCCAGGTTGGCGTCCCACGCAACAAGGACGCGTTTCGGCTTCAGCGTTGCACGCGTTGACTTTGGCACGAGCAGGATCGGTTTCCCGGACGAGAACAGACCACCTTCGATGACCTTCTCCTTGAGCATATGACTTGCAAGCAGGTCCGGGCCAACAACGGTCAAATCGGCATAGCGGGCGCGCCGCCCAATCACTTCGTCCGCCCAAGCGGCGTCGGGATAGTCGCTGCTGACATCGGCGGACACGGCACTTTCCGAAAGCAACCTGGAGACGGCCGAGGTTCGCTTCTCCAGCATTTCCATCTCGGCTTCTCGCTCCGCGAGCCAGGCTGGCGAGACGACTGCTGCGTATTCTCCTCCCGAAGGAGGCGCGGCAATCACGAGAACGAACACGGAGAGATGGGCATGGATCTCTTCGCATAAACCGGCAGCATGCTTCAGATCGCCGTCCCCCTGATGCGCTCCTGTAACCGTGAGCAATGTTTTGAACGGCATGGCGGCAACTCCCTGAACGAAGAAGATTACAGAAGGTTCAGCAATAGCGAGCCAGTGGAAGTCCTTCCTTGCGCTGAATCAAAACCGATCCCTTCGCGAGATTGATCCCGATCAACGTGCGCTGGCGCCGCACGCTCTAGGCTGACATTGGTAGTTGGAGGCCGATCAATGAAGCTCTGGATCACGATGGGTTTCGCGGCGCTGACCCTGAGCGCTGCGGCGGCACAGCAAATGAGCAACGGAGCGCAGGAGTATATGAATTCCTGCGCGGTCTGCCACGGCGTGGACGGCAAGGGCGACGGACCCCTGGCCGACACGTTGCGGAAGCGTCCCGCGAATCTGACGACGCTTACGAGACGCAATGGCGGGGAATTTCCCTACTGGCGGGTTTTCGCGACGATCGACGGCCGCGGCATGATACCGGAGCACGGCAAGCGCGAGATGCCGGTCTGGGGCGACCAGTTCCTGCCTGACGATGTGAAGCGGTACGGCCCGTATGGCGGACAGGCCGTGACCACGGAACGCATCCATAACCTCACCGGTTATGTTCAGACGCTCCAACGCTAGCAAAACTCACGATGGTGCAACCAAGGGCGCAGGCTATGATCGTTGAGAACCAGGATGCCGTGGTTGATAGGTTGAAGGATCCTGCTACCTATGACGAGGCTGGCCCGGTCGAGACGATCGAAACCCACATTTCCCGTATCTTCCTGGTCGGTCGACGCGCATTCAAGCTGAAGCGGGCGGTCAAGCTGCCCTATGTCGATTTTTCGACGCCTGAGCTTCGGCTCTCCAGTTGCGAAAAGGAAGTGGAGCTGAACTCCAGGACGGCGCCCAGCCTTTACCTCGGCGTCCGCCGCATCACGCGCGAAGGAGACCAGCTTGCCCTGGACGGGCCGGGGGAGCTGGTCGACGCCGTCATCGAAATGGTTCGTTTCAATCAGTCGAAGCTTCTCGACAGCGTAGCCGCCGCGGGCAAGCTGACGCCTGCGCTAATGACGGAAGTGGCGAGCATGATTGCGCAATATCATCGCGGCGCCGAGGAAATCCACATCGGCAGCGGGTCGGCGAACATCGGCGGCGTGCTTGAGATCAATTCGGCCGGATTTGCAACAAGCCACGTGTTCGACCCGAAGGAGATCGAAGCGCTCAACGACGCGTTTCGCGCCGCCCTCGCCCGCCATGCCAGCCTGCTCGACCGGCGCGAGGCGGCAGGCCGGGTTCGTCGCTGCCACGGCGACCTGCATCTGCGCAACATCTGCCTCTTCGATGGCGAGCCGCGCCTGTTCGACTGTATCGAATTCAACGACCGGATCGCCACCGTCGATGTGCTCTACGACCTCGCATTCCTGTTGATGGATCTGTGGCATCGCGGCTTTCCGCAGTTCGCCAATCTGGTGATGAATCGCTACCTCGACGACGGCGACGACGAAGACGGCTTCATCCTGCTGCCGTTCTTCATGGCGGTCCGGGCCGCGGTGCGCGCGCATGTGACGGCAACACAGATCGAGGAAGGCAGTTCAGACTCCGCAAAGCTGATTGCCGAGGCGCGGTCCTATTTCGAGCTCGCGCGAGCCTTGCTCGCCGAGACGCCATCCCGGCTCATCGCGATCGGCGGCCTGAGCGGCACGGGCAAGACGACTGTCGCCGAGGCGCTTGCCGCTCGCATCGGCGCGCCGCCCGGCGCCCGGATCGTCGAGAGCGATCGCATCCGCAAGGCCATGCATGGCGTGGCGGCCGAGACGAGGCTGCCTAATAAGGCCTACCGGCCCGGCGTATCGGAACGCGTCTATCGCCAGATCGCCTGGCGCGCGGAGCTTATCCTTGCCGAAGGCGGCTGCGTCGTCGCCGACGCTGTCTTCGACAAACCGGACGACCGCGACAGGATCGAGCGCGTCGCTCGGGACAGGGCAACTCCTTTCGCAGGATTTTGGCTGACGGCCGATCCGTCCGTTCTCTGGCGTCGGGTCAGCGAGCGCAAGGGTGGTCCCTCCGATGCCACGGTCGATATCCTGTCGCGGCAATTGCAACGCAATGCCGCCGGTCCATTGACCTGGCGCAAGATCGAGGTAGACCGCAAAGTCGCCGAAATCATCGCCGAAATGGCGACCTTCGTTGAGGGCACTGCTTCATCTCCAGTCGGCTTCAGGAAGACGGGATCGCACAACCAGACCGCCGCCTAAAGCGCGTCGCGACGAAACGGATTGAGGCGACGCGCTTTAAGTCTGTGTTTTGACGTCCAGCGTCGCCACTGACAGGCCGGGCTCGCTGGAGTGATGCGCGACCGAGAAGCCGAACTCCCGGCACATGGTGAGCATCTTGCGGTTTTCGTTGAGAATCATGCCCTCGATCCGGCCGATACCCTCGGCCCTCGCATAGTCAATGATCTGTTTTAGCAGGTCCCATCCCAGCCCATGACCTTGCAGGTCAGTACGCACGAGCAAGGCGTATTCGGCGATCCTGTGATCCGGGTCGCAGGAAAGCCTGCCGATTCCGGCGAGCGCTCCCGTGTCCTTTTCCAGCGCGACGAAGGCGATATCGCGATCATAGTCGAGCTGCGTGAGCCGCTTCAGCATCTGGTCCGGGAAGTTCTTGCGCGGCGAGAGGAAACGCAGCCGCAAATCGTCGGGCGAAATCTTCGCCAGGAACGCGGGATAGAGCATCGCGTCGGCCGGCATGATCGGCCGGATGTGGTAGGAGAAGCCATCCGATGCAAAATCCCGGCTCCATCCCGACGGATAGGGTCTTATGGCGAGGGCCGGGTTGGGCGCCGGTTCATCCACGCGCCGCGGGTCGATTTCGATGCGGGCGTCTAGTGCGATCACGCCTTCGCCGTCGGCCAGCAACGGGTTGATGTCGAGGGAGACCAGACAAGGGAAGTCGACGATCATTTGCGACAAGCCGTTCAGCGCTGCGATGATCGCGGCTCGATTGGCGGGCTTCTGATCTCTGTAGCCCGCGAGCAGGCGACCTATCCTCGTCGCGTCGATCAGGTCTTCGGCCAGCACGCCGTCGAGCGGCGGCAGGGCGATCGCGGTGTCGTTCAGAACCTCGACCGCGGTGCCGCCGGCGCCAAACAGGATGATGGGGCCGAACATCGGATCGAGGTTCATACCCAGGATGAGTTCCTGCGCGTGCTTGCGCACGACCATCGTTTGCACGGTATAGCCGTCCACCTTCGCATCGGGCGCCCGTGCACTCAGGCGGGCCTCGATCGACTTCGCGGCTTCTCCAGCCCCGGAGGCAGTCGCAATGTCGAGGACCACGCCACCGATATCGGATTTGTGTGAAACCGCCTTCGACAACAGTTTGACGACCACTCTTTCGGAGCTTTCCAGAAGCTGGCCGGCAGCCTGCGCCACATCCGGGGCTGAGCGAGCGACAATGGTTCTCGGCACTGAGATACCGTAGGCGGCGATCGCCGCCTTTGCTTCCGGCTCCGTCAGCATGCGTCGCCCTTCGCCTGCAACCTGGCGGAAAATCGCATGTGCCGCAGCTTTCCCGCTGACGGGGTCTTCACCTTGGCTCGGAGGCGTGCGCAGGAGCGCCCGCTGAGCCCGCGACCATTCGCTGAGATAGGACGCCGCGATCGCCGCATCCTCCGGCGTTTCGAAGCTCGCGATGCCGGCTTCCGTCAGGATGCGCCGTCCCTCACGCGCTGTATGCTCGCCGAGCCAGCATGCAAGAACCGGTTTTCCTGCGATCTCGCCCTCGTCGCCGAGCTCCGCGACTTTCCTGGCCGCGTCGGGCGAGGAACCGAGCCCGGTCGGACAGTTCATGACCATGATGACGTCCGCTCCGGGATCCGCCGCCAAGGCTTCGAGCGCCGCCCCATAGCGTTGCGGCGCCGCATCGCCGACGATGTCGACCGGATTTGCATGCGACCAGGTCGGTGGGAGCAAGCGGTTCAGTCGCTCTATCGTCGACGGCAAGAGCTCAGCCATCTCGCCGCCACGGTCGATGAGCTTGTCGACCGCGAGAACGCCGGCGCCGCCGCCATTGGTGAGGATGCCGACACGGGCCCGCTCGAGCGGAGCATAGCGCGCGATCGTCTCGGCGGCATCGAACAGTTCGGCGAGATCTTTCACGCGCAGCACTCCCGCTCGCCGCAAAGCTGCGTCCACCACCCTGTCCGCGCCTGAGAGCGCGCCGGTGTGGGTCGCGGCCGCCTTGGCTGCCTGCTCGTGCCGGCCGGGCTTGATTGCGATGACCGGCTTGAGGCGCGCCGCCGCCCTCGCGGCCGACATGAATTTGCGTGGGTTGGGAATGCTTTCGAGATACATCGCGATCGCCCGCGTGTGGAAATCGCCCGCCAGCATGTCGAGGCAGTCACCAACATCGACGTCGGCCATATCGCCCAGGGAGACGATCCGTGAAAAGCCGACATTGTTTTCGGCCGCCCAATCGATGAGCGACGTGGCAATGGCGCCGGATTGCGAGATCAGCGCAATGTTGCCGGACCGGGCCGCCATGTGGGCGAAACCGGCATTGAGCTTCACGGGAGGAACCATCAGCCCGACCGTGTTCGGCCCGATGATGCGCATGAGCGAGGGCTTTGCCGCATCGAGCATCGCCTGGCGCAGGCCGTTTTCACGCGTCAGTCCCGCCGTGATGACAACGGCCGCGCGTGTCCCTTTCTCGGCCAGATCGCGCACGACGCCGGGAACGGTGTCGGGAGGGGTCACGATCACGGCCAGATCTGGAACGCCCGGAAGATCGGCAACCTTCGCGTAGCAGCGGCGGCCGGCCACCTGCGAATGTTTGGGATTGAGCGGCCAGATATCGCCCTCGAAGCCGCCGCTGACGATGTTGTCGAAGACAACGCGACCGACCGAGCCGATGCGCTCGGTCGCGCCGACGACGGCGACGGATCTTGGCGAGACGGCGTATTCAAGATTTCGGATTGTCATCGAGGGAGCTCCTTGCCGCCCACATTCAACGATAGCGTCGAGCATTCATTGCGCTGGATCAAAGCTCCATGCGTCCTGTCGCGGTTAGCTGACGGGACGCCGCTCGCAACCTGCCGCTTCTGGCAAGGGGTCCGTCGTCGAAGGAGAACCCGATGAGCTATTATCTCAGCAAAAGCCTCGACATGCCGTTCGACGCGGCAATCGAACACGTAACCAAGAAACTTGCCGACAAGGGCTTTGGCATCCTGACAAGGATCGATGTCCAGCAGACGATGAAGGTCAAGCTGGGCGTGGATTTCAAGCCGTACATGATCCTTGGCGCCTGCAATCCGCACTTCGCATGGCGTGCGCTGCAGGCCGAGGACAAGATCGGCGCAATGCTGCCCTGCAACGTGATCGTGACAGAAACCGAGCCCGGGAAGGTCGAGGTGGCGGCCGTCGATCCGGCTGCCGCCATGGGAGCCGTCGACAACCTGAAGCTTGCAGCCATTGCCAGGGATGTCCGGCTGCTGCTTGCGGAGATGATCGGCGAACTTTGACGGTTGCCGCATATGAACGAACCGGTGTTACGGCGCGCGCTGCTGGCCATAGCCATCCTGGGCCTGGGGTTTGGAATCGGCGTCTGGCAAAGCGGCATCGGCTCGATCCAGCCCGACGCAATCTGGACGGCCGCGACCCTGCCTGTGGTCGTGACACTTGCCATCTCGATCTTGCGGGATTTCTGGATCGGCCGGATCGGCGTCGATGCGATCGCGCTCGTCTCGATGTCGGCAGCCCTGCTGCTTGGACAGTCTTTGGCGGCGATCGTCATTGCAATCATGTATGCCGGCGGCACCGTGCTCGAAGATCTTGCACGCGGGCGCGCAGAACGGAATCTCAGGGCTCTCACCGACCGGGCGCCGCGTGTGGCGCATCGAAAATCTGAAGACGGCAAGGAGACTGTTCCAGTCGACCAGGTGGCAGTCGGCGACGAGCTTTTGGTGCGCGCAGGCGAGTTGCTGCCCGTCGACGGGATCCTGATCGACGATTCTGCCCTGCTCGATGAGTCGGCTGTCATCGGAGAGCCCCTGCCGGAGCGGCGGAGCGCCGGCGACGCATTGCGCAGCGGCACCGTCAATGCCGGCGAGGCCTTTGTCATGCAGGCCTCGGCTGTTGCCGACAAGAGCACCTATGCCGCGATCGTGCGTATGGTCGCCGCCGCGCAGACCGCCAAGGCGCCTTTCATACGCATCGCCGATCGCTTCGCCCTGTTGCTCCTCCCTGTCACGCTGCTGGTTGCCGGCATCGCCTGGTATCTTTCCGGCGACCCGATCCGCGCCCTTGCCGTATTGGTGGTCGCCACGCCTTGTCCGCTGATCCTCGCGGCGCCCGTTGCATTCATCGGCGGCGTGTCGCGCGCTGCCCGCGCCGGCATCCTGATGAAGGGCAGCACGGCGCTGGAGGCACTCGCCCAGATACGAACCGCAATCTTCGACAAGACAGGCACCTTGACGATCGGCGGCGCCGAGCTCATCGAGATCGATGTCGCGCCGAACCAGGAAGCCGACGAGTTGCTGCGGCTTCTGGCTTCGCTGGAACAGGCTTCGCACCACGTCCTTGCGGATTCGATCGTCCACACCGCGCGCCGTCGAAACCTTGTGCTTTCCCGGCCTCGTGATGTCCGCGAACATCGCGGGGAAGGCCTGGAAGGTCGGATCGATCAACTATCGGTCGCGGCGGGGTCCAGGTCGCTCGTCCTTGGAGACAGGTCGCTGCCTCAGTGGGCGAAAAGCGGCGAGGAGCGGTACCGCAACGCGCAAGCGCTCAGGGTGTTTCTGGCGCTCGATGGCGAGCTCGCCGGCATTTTCACATTCGAAGATGCGATACGAGAGGATGCACGCGACACTGTCCGCGGATTGCGTTCGGCCGGCGTGGCCCGGATGGTCATGCTCACCGGCGACGACGGCACGACGGCGGAGAAGATTTCCGCTTCGCTCGATCTCGATGCCGTGATTGCCGACGCCACGCCGGCGGACAAGGTCGCAACGGTCGAAGCCGAGAAGGCCATGGCGCCGACCATGATGGTGGGCGACGGCATCAACGACGCCCCGGCTCTTGCCGCGGCGACCGTAGGCATTGCCATGGCGGCCCGCGGCGGGACGGCCTCGTCGGAGGCGGCGGATGTCGTCGTCCTGACCGACAGGCTGCAGCCGGTTGCAGACGCGTTGCGGATCGCCAGGCGTACGCGCGGGATCGCCCTGCAAAGCATCGTTGCCGGGCTGGCCCTGTCAGGCGCCGCGATGATCTCGGCCGCCCTGGGGCACATAACGCCGGTGGCAGGAGCGTTGCTTCAGGAGGGCATAGACGTCGCGGTTATCCTCAATGCATTGCGTGCGCTTGGCGACTGGCATTTCGAACATATACGAAGCGAGAAAGGTGAAGGCCATGACGCAGGAAAGGCTGGTGGTTTGCACCAAATGCAGCGCGATCAATCGCCTGCCGCTCACCCGAAATGGTAGCGATGCGAAGTGCGGAAAGTGCGGCACCCGGTTGTTTTCGGGTCACCCGGAAGACATGGACGCCGCGAGGTTCGATCGTCAGATCGGTCGCGGCAGCCTTCCTGTTCTCGTCGACGTCTGGGCTCCCTGGTGCGGCCCGTGCAAGATGATGGCGCCGGCCTATGAAGCTGCCGCCAGGGCACTTGAGCCTGACGTTAGGCTGATCAAGCTCAATTCCGATAACGAACAGGCCATCGCCGCAAGGCTCGGCATTCGCGGCATTCCGACCATGATCCTGTTTCATCACCAGCGTGAAATCGCGCGCGTATCGGGAGCGATGAGCACGACCCAGATCGTGAACTGGGTTCGCAGCCACGTGCCAACAGGCACAAGCTGAGCTTAAGCAAACTGACCGATTTCAGAATCGGTCAGTTTGCTAGAACCAAAAATCCTTCGCCGCCTTTCTCGCGTTGGCAGCCGTGAAAATATGGTTGCCACACTTGCTCCAGTTCGTGAGTTGCGCGTCGGTCGGGTGAAATCCACTCTGGCCTTTAAAATTTGGGTACATTGGTGACTCACCGAACCCATTTACACACCAAAGGCGTTTCTGCAGTGGACATCCCCCGGATCTTCAGCGTGACCGAAAGCGCTCATCGCATCCATAACCCATTCACACCCGAAAAGCTCGCCACTCTCGGCGCGGCGTTGCGCCTGGAACCAGAGACCCGTGTGCTGGACCTCGGCAGCGGTTCAGGCGAGATGCTGTGCACTTGGGCACGCGATTACGGGATTAGCGGCACCGGTATTGACATGAGCCAGTTGTTCACCGAGCAAGCGAAGCTGCGCGCTGAAGAACTCGGGGTCGCCGATCGAGTCGAGTTCATCCACGGCGACGCCGTGGGCTATGTGGCTGACGAAAAGGTCGGTGTAGCAGCCTTTCTCGGTGCCACGTGGATCGGCGGAGGAGTCGTCGGTACCATCGAGCTTCTGGCGAAGAGCCTCCACACCGGAGGGATTATCCTCATCGGCGAGCCGTACTGGCTGCAGTTGCCGCCCACGGAAGACGTTGCCAAGGGATGCCTTGCCGGTTCGATCTCCGACTTTCTCGTGCTTCCAGGACTTCTCGCGTCTTTTGGCACCCTCGACTACGACGTTGTGGAAATGGTTCTGGCGGACCAAGACAGCTGGGACAGGTACGAGGCGGCCAAGTGGCTCACCATGCGCCGGTGGCTCGATGCGAATCCCGACGACGATTTCGCGAAAGATGTTCGAGCCCAACTGACCTCGGAACCCAAACGCTATGCCGCGTACACGCGCGAATACCTGGGCTGGGGCGTGTTCGCGCTGATGGCGCGGTGATGTAAGGCAGTTGGCATTCGGCGGATTGCTAACTGTTGTGCCGCGCAATGGATGGTGCGGCGCTCGGGGGCAGCCCCTCGAGCACCGCCTATTTCCCGTCCGTCAAATCATCTCGTCCCATTGCCGCTCCCTGCGCAGCCTTTCAGCCGACTTGGGAATCCACTTTGTCAGCAAGACCTAAGGCTCGTTTGACCCCGATCAAGGTCACATCCGGTCGCTGCAATAGGAATGGCTTCGAAGGAGTTTGCCATGACCACTTTGCACGACCTCACCCCGAAATTCAGGAACATCCGCCTGCTTCTCGCCCGCGAGAAGGATCATCCCGAAGGCGACCGTGAGGAAGGTTACGATGTGCTGGCTCCACTCACCGACGAAGGACGGCTGGATGCCGAGGAATGGAAATCGCACCGGGCCTTCTGTCGTGTCCGCCGCTTCCGCACCGGCGAAGAGGATCTTGTCGGCCGGCTGCGCCGCAAGCCGGGCGGACAATGGTACTTCGACTACGCCGAGGGCGATCGTGACGACGAAGTCGGCTTCCATCTCGGCGAGGAGCGTTTCGTGACCGGCGAGTACGTCTCCATAAAGCGCAACGGAGCCGTGCACACCTACCAGGTTGCCCGCGTCGAACAGCCTTAACCGTTGCAATCGCAACCCGGCCGGGGCCACGCCATGCCGCGCCGCATATTCGTTATCGTCGGGCATCCCGACCCGTCTCCCGATCGGCTTTGCCGAGCATTGGCTTCCGCCTGTGCCGAAGGCGCGGAACGGGCTGGCCATGTCGTTCGCAAGATCGACCTGGCTCAGCTGCAGTTTCCGATGCTTCGGACAATGCACGAGTTCGAGCACGGAGCGATCCCCGACAGCCTCGAGGAGGCTGCCGAAGCGCTCGCCTGGGCGCAGCATGTGGTCATGGTTTTCCCGCTTTGGCTGGGGACCATGCCGGCCATGCTCAAGGCATTCCTGGAGCAACTCATGCGGCCGGGCACCGCGTTCGCCTATCCCGACAAAGGCGCCGGTTTCGCCAAATCCTTGCTGCGCGGCCGCTCCGCGCGGCTGGTGGTGACGATGGGAATGCCCGCGCCTGTCTACCGCATCTGGTTCCTCAGCCACGGCATTGCCGGCATGCGACGCGGCATCCTCAACTTCGTCGGCATCAAGCCGGTGCGCGAGAGCTTGTTCGGCATGGTCGCGAACGCCAGCGACGCGAAGCGGGCAAGCTGGATCAAGTCGATGCGAAGGCTTGGCGAGCGCGCCGCGTAGTCGCCGACGAAGATTACGGCAGCAGCACCGCGGCCCCGCTCAATCTGCCCATACGCAAGTCATCCAGCGCCTGGTTGGCCTGATCGAGCGGATATGTCTTCGTATGCGTGCGGACCTGCGCGCGCTGCGCAACCGGGAAGAACTCCTCCGCGTCACGGCGGGTAAGGTTGGCGACCGACACCAGTTCTCTTTCTTCCCAAAGAAGTTTGTACGGCATCGACGGAATGTCGCTCATGTGGATGCCGCCGCAGACCACGCGGCCGCCTTTGCGCACAGACCGCAGCGCGGCCGGCACCAGCGCGCCGACCGGCGCGAAAATGATCGCGGCGTCAAGCTCGACGGTGGGCCGTTCATCCGAGCCCCCTGCCCAGACCACTCCTAGCGAGCGTGCGAAATCCTGAGCCTGGATGTCTCCTGGCCGCGTGAAGGCAAGAACCTCGCGCCCCTGCCAGATCGCGACCTGTGTGATGATATGCGCGGCAGCGCCGAAGCCAAAGATGCCCAGCCGGCTGCCGTCGCCTGCCTTCTTCAAGCAGCGCCAGCCGATCAGACCTGCGCATAAGAGCGGCGCCAGCGACACCGGGTCCGCTGCGGCATCGAGTTCGAACGCGAAACGCTCGTCGGCAACGACGTGGCTGGCGAAGCCGCCGTCCCGCGTGTAGCCGGTGAAGAGCGGCTGGTCGCAAAGGTTTTCGGCACCGGCGGTGCAATAGGGGCAGCGTCCGCATGTGTGCCCAAGCCAAGGGACACCCACTCTCTGCCCGATTCGAGACCGCGGCACCCCCTCGCCGGCCAGATCGACGATGCCAACGATTTCGTGGCCTGGCACGAGCGGCAGCTTTGGTTGCGGCAAATCGCCGTCCACGACATGCAGGTCGGTCCGGCAAACCGCACATGCCTCCACCTTGAGCCTGATCTCACCCGGTTCCGGCGTGGGATCGGGGCGCTCGACGAGGTTCAAAGGCGTGCCGGGCTTTTCCAGCACCATTGCCTTCATGACGCTTCCCCGGTTTCTCGCAAGACGGACAGATGGACCCGGACCGCTCTGGAAAACGCGCTGGTCCGGCACCCGTTCCTATCGGGAGCGCCTGATCCTTACCGGGAGCGGCCGGACATGGCGGCCGAAGCCATCGCTTGGAGAGGCGCGCCTGCTGCTCCCGCCGGTCTTTTCGAAATAGAGTCCCGCACCGGCAAGATAGGCAAGGCCGAGTATTCCGGCCCAGATGACGATGATGTCTGCAGTCATGGTCAGATTCCTTTGGTTGGTTCCAACCGAACATCGCAAGGCCGATTCAAGGGGACATTGATCGCGGTCAATCACACCAGAGCAAATGGTTCATCGCGGCAGACCGAGCGCCGCCAAGGTCTATCTCTAAGTAGTTTCCCCTAGGGACATAACCGAATTTCGGCGCGGCGGGATTAGCGCGATTGCTGTTGTCACGGATCAACCGGGAAGACAGCCATGCACGCTCAAGCAGCCGCCAAGATCGAACTGCAGTCATACCTGCCCCGACAGAGCCCTTCGCCTGCCTTCGACGGAGCGACACTCAATCCGGTCAGCTTCTTCCAGGCGGGTACCGAAATCTACGCTCAAGGGGAAAAGGCCGGCGCCCTTTACCAGGTCGAATTCGGCGCCGTTCGCATCTATCGCCTGCTCGCTGACGGCCGCAGGCAGATAAGCGCCTTCCATCTGGCGGGAGAAACATTCGGTTTCGAAGCCGACGCCACCCACCACTTCTTCGCCGAGGCAATCAATGCGACCGGCGTGCGCGTCTTCCGCGCCTCCGGCACGGACATGTCCCGCCAGCTTCTGCCTCTGGCGCTTAAGGGACTGACAAGGGCGCAGGAACATCTTCTCGTGCTCGGCCGCCAGAATGCCATCGAACGCGTCGCGGCCTTCCTGCTCGACATGTCTGAGCGTCAGGGCGGCTTGCGGCAGGTGGACCTGCCGATGTCGCGCAACGACATCGGCGATTACCTCGGCCTCACCATCGAAACCGTGTCGCGCGTCTTCACCCGCCTGAAGGAGAAGGGCGTCATCCGCCTGGTAAGCCTGCGCAGCATCGAGGTCCTCAAGCGGGAAGCACTGCTGGCAATGGGCGAATAACGGCAATTCGAACGGCCACAAAGCGCCAAATCTTGGGAATGGACGACGATGAACGACACACTTACCACCCACACTGGATTTCGCTTCGAAGTGCGCCGTGCACGTCTTGAGGACGAGCCGACCGTGGCCGAGTTCTTCACCCATGTGACGCACGAAGATCTGCGCTTTCGCTTCCTTGGAGCGGTCAGGGAAGTCTCGCATGAGCGCCTGGTCGCAATGACACGTTCCGACGATCCACATATCCATAACTTCCTTGCCTTCTCGACGGATGGAATGTTGATTGCGGTCGCAACGCTTGCCAGCGATCCGGCCGACCGGCGCGGCGAAGTCGCGATCTGCATTCGCCAGGATCGCAAGCATCTCGGCGTCGGCTGGGAATTTCTCGGCTATATCGCGCGATATGCCGAAGAACACGGTATCGAAACGATCGAGTCGATCGAGAGCCGCGAGAACCGCGCCGCGATCGAGGTTGAGCGCGACATGGGCTTCACCGTCTCTACGGACGCCGATGATCCGACGCTTGTTCTGGTGCAGCGGAAGCTCCGCAAGACGTTGGCCAGGTAGTTTCCGGAATCAGGTTGTTTCGAGGTTCAGCAGCTCGGTGGCCACCGCACGTTCCTCGTCGGCCGGAATGACAAGGATATCGACCAGCGAATTCGGAGCATTGACCCGTTCCTCGCCGCTCCTGTTCAAGTCGTCATCGAGGGTGACGCCAAGCCATCCGGCGGCCGCGCAGATCCTTTGCCGGATCACAGGAGCATGCTCGCCAATGCCCGCCGTGAACACGAGCGTGTCGAGCCCTCCTATCGCGGCCGCGAGCGATCCGATCTCACGTCCGGCGCGATAGACGAAGAGGTCGACGGCGCTTGCCGCTGCGGGGTCGCTCGATGCGAGCAGGGTCTGCATGTCCCCGGAAATGCCGGATACGCCCAACAGGCCAGACCGCTCGTAAAGCAGGTCGGTCAATTGATCGGACGACAGCTTGCGGTCCTTAAGAAGGTGCAGAAGCACGCCGGGATCGATCGCGCCGCAACGCGTGCTCATCATAACACCATCGAGCGTCGAAAAGCCCATGGTGGTGGCGTGACTTACGCCCGCCTTCATCGCGCACAGGCTCGCCCCGCTGCCGAGATGGGCGACAATCGCCCGACCGCCGGCGCCTTCGCCATAGCGGTCACGGAGCTTCGCGGCGATGTGGCTATAGGAGAGCCCGTGGAACCCATAGGAAACGACGCCCTGTTCCGACATCTCGCGCGGCAAGCCATAAAGCTTGGCGAGCTCCGGCCGAGCCTGGTGGAAGGCGGTATCGAAGCAGCCAACCTGCTTGGCCTCAGGCAGAAGCTGACCGGCCAGATCGACGATTTCGAGGTTGACCGCCTGATGGACCGGAGCCAGCGGCTCGAGCCTATGCAGGGCATCGAGCGTGCGCTGATCGAGCCGGGTCGCGCTGGCAAATTCCCGACCGCCATGCACGATGCGATGTCCGACCTTGCCGACACGGCGCAGCAGACCGCGGTCAGCGAGAAAGGATGCAACAGCTTCGAATGCCTTGGCAACGGCGATTGGTTTGTCTCCGAGGCTCCTGTCGAACTCCGCCGATGAATCAGTTGACGCGACGTGAAGTCGCGGCTGGTGCCCGATCGACGACACACTGCCGCGGACCAGAAGGCGAAGCTCACCGCCCTCTTGAAACACGGCGAACTTCAGGCTCGATGAGCCGCCATTGAGGACGAGGATCGCATCCTTCATCGTCTATCGCCGCTCTGCTCGACGCGCCGCCTCGGCATCGGTTACGGCTCCCATTTCCAGCCGAGGATCTCGGGCATGTCCTGCCCGTGCTCCCTGATATAGGCCCGGTGCTCGATAAGCTTGCCTTCCATGGCCTGCTTCAGCCGGACATGCGCGCCGGCCGGCTCGGGAATGCGATCGAGCACGCTCAGCACCAGATGATAGCGGTCGAGCCCGTTCAGCACCGTCATGTCGAAGGGCGTCGTCGTCGTCCCTTCCTCGTTGTAGCCGCGCACGTGGATGTTGTCGTGATTGGTCCGCCGATAGGTCAGGCGATGGATTGTCCATGGATAGCCGTGGTAGGCGAAGATGACGGGTTTGTCCCTGGTGAAAAGCGCGTCGAACTCGCGATCCGACAGGCCGTGGGGATGGTGCTCCTTGGGCTGCAGGGTCATCAGGTCGACAATGTTGACCAGCCTGATCTTGAGCTCGGGAATGTGGCGTTTCAGAATTTGGACGGCAGCCAGGGTCTCCAGCGTCGGCACGTCGCCGGCACAGGCCATCACCACGTCCGGCTCGGCCCCGTGGTCGGTCGACGCCCAATCCCATATGCCGATGCCGGCCTTGCAGTGAACTTTCGCCTCGTCGATGGACAGCCACTGCCAGGAATTGGCTTTCCCCGCGACGATGACATTGATGCGATTCCATGTCTGCAGCACATGATCGGTCACGCAAAGCAGGGTGTTGGCATCCGCCGGCAGGTAGACGCGCACGACATCGGCCTTCTTGTTCAAGGCCACGTCGATGAAGCCTGGATCCTGATGGCTGAAGCCGTTGTGCTCCTGCTGCCAGACGTGGCTGGACAACAAATAGTTCAGCGAAGCGATCGGTCTCCGCCAGGGAAGCTCCCGGCAAGCATCCAGCCATTTCGCATGCTGGTTGAACATGGAATCGACGATATGCGTGAAGGCTTCGTAGCAGGAGAAGAAGCCATGACGTCCGGTGAGCAGATAACCTTCCAGCCAACCCTGACAGGTATGCTCGGATAGAATCTCCAGAACCCTGCCCTCCCGGCCGAGATGGACATCCTCAGGCAGGATTTCTTCCATCCAGGCGCGCTCCGTCACTTCGAAGACGTCCTGCAGCCGGTTCGAAGCCGTCTCGTCCGGACCGACGATGCGGAAGTTCCCGGCGTCCGCGTTCAACGACATGACATCGCGCAGGAAGCCGCCCATCACACGGGTCGCCTCCGCCTTGACGCTTCCGGGGCGCTCGACCGCGACGGCGTGCCGATCCATGCCAGGCAGTTCGAGCGACCGGCGCAGCAGGCCGCCATTGGCGTGGGGATTGGCGCTCATGCGCCTGTCGCCTTGCGGCGCGGTGGCGCGGATCGCCGGCACGGGAGCGCCCTCGGCGTCGAAAAGCTCCTCGGGCCGATAGCTTCTCAGCCACTCCTCGAGCATCTTCAGATGCGCAGGGTTTTCCGCGAGGCCGGAGAGCGGAACCTGATGGGCGCGCCAGAAACCCTCGGTCTTCAGGCCGTCCACCTCCTTGGGGCCGGTCCAGCCCTTGGGGGTCCGCAGCACGATCATCGGCCATTTCGGCCGGTACCGTGCTGTGGTGCCGCCGGCGCGGGCCGTGTCCTGGATCACCTTGATGTGGTCCAGCGCATCGTCGAGCACGACCGCCATCCGCTCATGCATCGAGGCCGGATCGTCGCCCTCGACGAACAGCGGCTCATAGCCGTAGCCGACGAACAGCGCACGCAACTCGTCTTCAGGGATGCGGGCAAGGATCGTGGGATTGGCGATCTTGTAGCCGTTGAGATGCAGGATCGGCAGCACCGCGCCGTCGTGCGTCGGGCTGAGGAACTTGTTGGAATGCCAGGAGGTGGCGAGCGGCCCGGTCTCCGCCTCGCCGTCTCCAACCACGCAGGCGACGATAAGATCCGGGTTGTCGAAGGCCGCGCCATAGGCGTGGGAGAGCGCGTAGCCAAGCTCGCCGCCCTCATGGATCGAGCCCGGCACATCAGGCGCCGCATGGCTCGGGATGCCGCCCGGAAAGGAAAACTGCCGGAAAAGCTTCCTCATTCCCGCCTCGTCCAACGCGACATCCGGATTGATCTCGCTGTAGGTGCCTTCGAGATAGGTGTTGGCAACCATGGCAGGTCCGCCATGGCCGGGGCCGCAGATATAGATGGCATTGGCGTCACGCAGCCTGATTGCGCGGTTGAGATGCGCATAGATGAAGCTGAGGCCCGGCGAGGTTCCCCAATGGCCGAGCAGCCTGGGCTTGACGTGCTCCAGCCGAAGGGGCTCGCGAAGCAGCGGATTGTCGAGCAGGTAGATTTGCCCGATGGTCAGGTAGTTGGCGGCACGCCAGTAGGCATCGATGTCGTGCAGCTCGTCTTCGGACAAGCGATTGGTGCTGGGACGCTCGGTCATTTCCGACTCCTTCGCTGGTTCAAACCGACCCCGGCTGAAGCATAACGCGTCGAGGCTGCCACCGGTTCATGACCGGCCGGTGTCAAGACTGGTCGTCACCGAGCTATACGGCGGAGAAGGACCGAGCTTTGATCCACCGCAATTGGCGGGCCGCGGCGACCTTTGGCTGTCGTTTTTGTTCTCGATCAATGACTGCCAATCTCGCGCCGGTAGGCTTGAAAGCATGAACCGATGGGCATGATCCTTCTGTCGAATTGACGAGTGTGCCGATTGAAAGCAAAAACGGGCGCGGGAACAAAACAGCCCTGAGGCAGGGCTGGCTCGGAAGCCGGAAGGCAGACCGATTTTGGGAGGAACTGTGGGGTTGGGAGGATAAGCATGGGCGAGGAGTTGTCCGGTCATCATGCCGACCGCATCCAGGCCGCGATCGCTTCGGACGCCGCCGCGAAATCCGCGCTGGTCGCCTCCTGGCGGCGGTCTTCCAATCTGCATCGGCTCGATCCGGCCGACTGCAGTCCGCCACGCTATCTGTCGGAAACGGAGCTCCGGGAGGCCCGACAGCGGATCGAGCCGCTCATCCGCGTTGCCCAATCGAGCCTGGACCGGCTCTACCTTGCCGTCGGCGGCGTTGGATGCTGTGTCCTTCTCGCCGATCGGGAGGGCGTGCCGGTGGAACGGCGCGGCGCGCCCACCGACGACAAGACCTTTCATGCGTGGGGCTTGTGGACAGGCTCCGTCTGGAACGAAGAGAGCCAGGGCACCAACGGGATCGGCACTTGTCTGGTGGAACAGCGGCCGCTGACGATCCACCGCGACCAGCATTTTCATACGCGCAACACCGGGCTGAGCTGCACGACCGCTCCGATCCACGACCACGAGGGAGAGCTCGTGGCCGCGCTTGACGTGTCTTCCTGCCGGGCCGATCTGACGGAAGCCTTTACCAATCTCATTTCCGTGGCCGTCGTCGACGCAGCGCGCAGGATCGAAGCCGAGAATTTCAGGATGGCATTTCCCAAGGCGCGAATTGTGCTCGCGCCGGCGACCGAAAAGAACTCCGGTGCGTTGATCGCGGTTGACGCCGACGACCTTGTGATCGGTGCGACCCGCTCGGCGCAGCTGGCGCTTGGCATCACGAGGAAATCCCTCCAGAAGCCAATCCCTGCCGCCGATCTGCTTGGTTGGACGCCGAGCGGTACCGAAGTCCTCGCGGAAGCGGAGCGCGGCGTCCTGCAGCGGGCGCTGGCGCGGACAGGCGGAAATGTCTCGGCTGCGGCCGAGGCGCTCGGGATCAGCCGCGCGACGCTTCACCGCAAGCTCAATCGCCTGGACGTCCACAAGTCTCACTGACCTCTCGAATCCTGACGCGACTGTCGCAATTGTGCGACACATGCCGCCCGCCCGCGGTCCTCCAGGCGGTGACAAGAAGCGCCGATTTCGCAAGTCTTTGCTCCGAAGCGTCGCATCCCGCGACGTAAGCTTCGGGAGGAAGACACATGAACAAGATTGAGTTCTCACGCTCCGTCAAGGCGCCGTTCAACAAGCGCTACGGCAATTTCATCGGCGGCAAATGGACCGAGCCGCATTCCGGCCGCTACTTCGAAAACTTTTCGCCGGTGAACGGCCAGCTGCTGTGCGAGGTGGCGCGCTCGGACGCAAAGGACATCGAAACCGCCCTGGACGCCGCGCATGCCGCGAAGGACGCCTGGGGGCGCACCAGCGTAGCCGTGCGGTCGCTCATCCTCAACCGCATCGCCGACCGCATGGAAGAAAACCTCGATCTCCTTGCCTGCGCCGAAACCTGGGACAACGGCAAGCCGATCCGTGAGACGACTGCCGCCGACCTGCCTTTGGCCATCGACCATTTTCGCTATTTCGCCGGCGCCTTGCGCGGCCAGGAGGGCAGCCTTTCGCAGATCGACGACGATACCGTCGCCTATCATTTCCATGAGCCGCTCGGCGTGGTTGGCCAGATCATTCCGTGGAATTTCCCGCTGTTGATGGCGTGCTGGAAGCTTGCTCCCGCGCTTGCAGCCGGAAACTGCGTCGTGCTGAAGCCGGCCGAGCAGACGCCGGCCGCCATCATGCTGTGGGCCGATCTTATCGCGGACCTGTTGCCGCCGGGCGTGCTGAACATCGTCAACGGCTTTGGCCTCGAGGCCGGCAAGCCGCTCGCCTCCTCTGCGCGCATTGCCAAGATCGCGTTCACCGGCGAGACCACGACGGGCCGGCTTATCATGCAATATGCCAGCCAGAATCTGATACCCGTCACGCTGGAGCTCGGCGGCAAATCGCCCAACATCTTCTTCAAGGACGTTGTTGCCGAGGACGACGATTTCTTCGACAAGGCGATCGAAGGCTTCGTCATGTTCGCGCTGAACCAGGGCGAAGTCTGCACCTGCCCGAGCCGCGCGCTCATCCATGAGTCCATCTACGACACCTTCATGGAACGTGCCCTCAAGCGCGTCGAGGCGATCGTGCAGGGAGATCCGCTCGATCCGGCAACGATGATCGGTGCGCAGGCGTCGTCCGAGCAATTGGAAAAGATCCTGTCCTACATCGACATCGGCCGGCAGGAGGGAGCACAGGTGCTGACCGGCGGCGCACGCAATGTGCTGCCCGGCGATCTGGCCGGCGGCTATTACGTGAAGCCCACGGTGTTCAAGGGCAACAACAAGATGCGCATCTTCCAGGAGGAGATTTTCGGGCCGGTGGTTTCGGTCACGACCTTCAAGGACGACGACGATGCGCTGCAGATAGCCAATGACACGCTCTACGGCCTCGGCGCCGGCATCTGGACCCGCGACGGCAACCGTGCCTATCGCTTCGGCCGCGCGATCCAGGCCGGCCGCGTCTGGACCAACTGCTACCACGCCTATCCCGCGCACGCCGCTTTCGGCGGCTACAAGCAGTCCGGTATCGGCCGCGAAACCCACAAAATGATGCTCGACCACTACCAGCAAACCAAGAACATGCTGGTCAGCTACAGCCCAAAGAAGCTCGGTTTCTTCTGATCGCCTCCCAGGCTCATAGGCGCGGCTCGGAAGGGCCGCGCCTATGAATGGAAATGGGGAACCCCATGCGAGCGAAGGTCACTGCAACGCCGGCAGCCCTTGAACTGATCGCCGAGATTGTCGCCGAGCATGGGCCGGTGCTGTTCCATCAATCCGGCGGTTGCTGCGACGGCTCCTCGCCCATGTGCTACCCGCGCGCCGGCTTCATCGTCAGCGACCAGGATGTTCTGCTCGGCCACATCGCCGGGGCGCCCTTCTACATCGGCGCATCGCAATTCGAGGCCTGGAAGCATACCGATCTCATCATAGACGTGGTGCCTGGCCGCGGCGGGATGTTCTCGCTCGACAATGGGCGGGAGAAGCGGTTCCTGACACGGTCGACGATCTGCACCGTCGAAACGTGAGAAGACAGCATCGGACTGCTTCCTCTTTGTCTCCGCGCAACGAGCATCCAGGAAATCGGATGCAACATGTCCGCCTGCGAATGCGGACATGAAGCATGAAACGCAAACTGAGCGACGATGCAACGATGGACGGGATCATGCGGGCGACGCCGGCGGCGATCCGCGTCGTTCTCCAGCACGGCATGCTCTGCGTCGGCTGCCCGATAGCTTCCTTTCACACCGTTTCCGATGCGGCGCGCGAGCATGATCTGGACGAGGACCAACTTCGCCGCGACCTCGAGGCAGCGATCAAAAGCAGTGACGTGGATTAGCTTTTCGATCCACGCCCTTCGGCGACCACAACGAGCCGATGAGGCTCGACGACGACAACCTTCTGGCGCCCGCTTTTGACCAGCCCCTGGTCTTCCCAGGCCGAAAGCAGCCGGCTTACCGTGTGAAGCGTCGTGCCCGTCATCTCCGCGATGTCCTGGCGCGAAATCGGGAAATCGATCAGGATCCCTTCCTCGGTCTTCCTGCCCGATTGTTTGACCAGCTTGAGCAATGCATTCGCAACGCGTTGTTCGACCTGCTCGGTGGACATTTCGATGACGCGCATGTGGGCATCCTGCAGCCTGCTTCCCACCATCTTGTAGGTGTTGGCACTGAAGCTCGGAAAGCTCGTCGCGAATGTCGGCCAGAGATGGCTTGGCCAGGCAAGCACCACGCAATCGACGGCGGCGACGGCATTTGCCGGATAGGTCGTCCGGCCCAGCGCGCCGGCGATCCCCATCAACTCGCCCGGGCTTATGTATCGCACGGTCACCTCGTGCCCGTCCGGAGTCGATTTTACCACGCGCACATGGCCGTCGAGCAGCAGGAAGAACGAATGGGCCTCCTGCTCCTGCTCGAACACCGGCTGATCCCTGGCGACCCGCATCGACCTTGCCTGTCCGACTATGCGATCGAGGTCGGCGGCGGCGATCCCCTCGAAGACGGACAGTCCGGCAATCAGTGATCGATCAAGGCTTGCCAACTGGCTTTTCTCCCCGGCTTCAACAGTGCGACGCGCTCAAGGCACCGACCGGACTTTGTCACGGACGGCGGCCCGTCCACAAGTGAAGCCTCCCATCGCGGCCGCCATTCACTCACCTGTTTGATCTAAGGCAAATTCGATCCTTCGGGGCCGGGATAGAGAAAGGCTCGAACAGGCACCTGCCTGGTTCCGAATGAGGCATGCCATGGCAATTCCGCGGACACGGCCAAGCGCGTATCCAGCAATTCTCTCCTACGGGTTCCGGCCCTTCTTCCTGCTCGGCTCGCTGCAAGCGGGCACCGCGATACTTTTTTGGTTGCCTCTCTATTACGGCAAGCTCGAAACCTCCAGCACCTTCCTGCCCGTCGACTGGCATGTTCACGAGTTGCTCTTTGGCTATCTGCCGGCAGTCGTGACGGGCTTCCTGCTGACTGCAATTCCGAATTGGACCGGGCGGCTTCCCGTTCAGGATTTTCGCCTGCTGGCGCTCGTGCTGCTCTGGATTGCGGGTCGGGCGGCCGTGTTCTTTTCGGCAGACACGGGCTGGCTCCTGAGCGCAGTCATAGACTGCTCGTTTCTTCTCGCGGTGGTGGCTGCCGCCGCGACAGAGATCGTTGCCGGACGAAACTGGCGGAACCTCAAGGTGCTGCTGCCGGTCGCGACCCTTTTTGCGGCAAATGTCATGTTCCATGCCGAAGCGCATTACCAGGGCATCTCCGACATGAGCCGGCGCCTCGGTCTTGGAGCGATTGTCGTCCTCGTCATGATCATCGGTGGGCGGATAGTTCCGAGCTTCACCCGCAATTGGCTGGTTCGCGAGAAGCCGGGCCGGCTCCCGGCATCGTTCGGCAGATTCGATGTCGGAACGATCGCGCTGTCGGCTGTGGGGCTCGCCGCGTGGACTTTTCTTCCCGACAACATCGCAACCGGCGTGTTGCTGGTCGCGGGAGCGATCTTCAACGCCGTCCGGCTTGCCCGCTGGGCGGGCTACCGGACGCTGCCCGACCCTTTGGTTCTGATCCTGCATGTCGCCTTCGCCTTTGTTCCGGTTGGGCTTCTGCTCGCCGGGCTGAGCGTCTTCGCGCCGGAACAGATCCCAACGGTGGCCGGCATTCACGCGTTTGCGGTGGGAGCGATCGCCTGCATGACGCTTGCCGTCATGGCCCGCGCCACACTTGGCCATACAGGTCGCGAATTAAGGGCAAGCGGCGGCACATGCGCGGTTTTCGTTGCCATCATCGTGGCCGCCATTCTGCGCATCGGCGCCGGCATGGCGCCTGCCATGGCAATTCTCCTCCATCTGTCGGCGGCGTTCTGGGCTGCGGCCTTCATCGGCTACGCGCTCCTGTTCGGCGGCATGCTGATGCGGCCGCGGCTCAACGCACGCAGCAAGAATCTGCCTTGAAGATGTGGGCTGGCAATGCTTCGCTGTTGTTCGATCTGCTGCCTGCCATGCTCGATCGCCAATTGAGGCGCGCATGTTGTGACGGGCTTCCACCGGACCTACGCCGAACGTCATCCGTGGCGGCAAGAGTGGCGGTTGCGCGGTCGGCGCGCCGCCCGACATCTGAGGCTTGCGCCCTGTCCATGACCGCCGCGGCCTCTGCAGGCCGCCCGCCCTTCACCGCCCGAGCTTGACCTGAACACTCGAGAAATAAGGAACCTGAATGACTTCGAAATCCGTCTTGCTTGAAAAGGTTCGCCCTGCCGCCGAACAGCCTCTGCTCCGCCCTGGCGTCGACCGGGTATCGATAGGGGCCCTGGTTCGCAGATTCTATTCCAAGGTGAGAAAGGATGAGCGGCTCGGGCCTATCTTCGCCAGCGAGATTGTCGGCGATTGGGAGCCCCATCTGGAGAAGATGACGGACTTCTGGTGTTCCGTCATATTGAAGAGCGGCGACTATAATGGCCGACCGGTGCCCGCTCACCTGAAGCTCAAGGATGTCACCGAAGCCGATTTCAATATCTGGCTGGCTCTCTTTCGCGAAACGGCGGCAGAGCTGTTCGCGCCCGAAACCGCGGCGGTGTTTGTCGAGCGGGCGGAGCGCATAGCAGCGAGCCTGAAGCTCGCCATGTTCTTTCGCCTCGGTCCCGGCGCGGCCTCGCGTGGCCAGTAAGTTTGGCTTGCCAAACGGGCCTGCCTTGCCAAACGCTACCGGTGCGCGGTGGTTTTGCGTAGCTGATATCGGGCTTGATCTTACGCAAGGACTGCGACCGGCAGTGGCCCTAGATTCCCTGGATGGTCCTTAATCTTAGCGTCGGCACGATCGTCATCAGCCTGACGGTCCTGATCCACACTTTCGGTCTTATCGCGATCACGCGCGTGATGGCGCGTCTTGTGGCGCTCTTTCGCATGCATGGCCGCCGCAGCCGGGTCGTCGCCATGATCAGCGTCGTGATGGGGCTTTTCGCGGTCATGACGGCGGAAGTCTGGCTATGGGCCGGAATCTACAGGCTGCTCGGAATCCTGAACGACTTCGAGACGGCGCTCTACTTTTCGACCATCACCTTTGCCACTGTCGGCTATGGAGATGTGGTGCCCGCCCATGGCTGGCGCATCCTGGCGGCCCTGGAAGGCATCAACGGCTTTCTGCTGATCGGCTGGTCGACTGCTTATTTGGTCTCGGCCGGCACCCGTGTCGGCCCCTTCAAGATCGGCGAGCACTTTTGATCCGCGGCCCAATGCACGTTGCCCAAAGGTGCTCGGCGGTTTTGGGCGACATGCATGAAAACAAAGACTTGCTCAAACCGCCAGCGAATGCCTGCCGGTTCCACTGCTGAGATATCTGTCGAACTTCGCCGCCACCGTCCGAACGAGCGGGCGGCTTTCCTTTGGCACGGTGAAGCTTTCGCCTTCAAGCCGAAGAAGCTCGCCCGCGCCGCTGATGGCCAGGCGGCTCGCTTCACAGAGCAGCCCTTGCCCGACAGCGCCAAAGCGTTCGACAAGATCTACCGCCGAGAAAGTGAAGTTGCACATCAGGCGCTCGATGACCCAGCCCCGCGCCAGATCATCGATGCTGAGCTCAATGCCGCGCGCTGTCGCCAGCTGCCCGCAATTCACGGCCTTCTCATACTCGCCGGTCGCAACGATGTTTTGCGCGTAGCCCTGACGGAACCGGCTGATCGAGGAAGGACCAAGCCCGATAAGGGTCTCGCACTGGTCCTCGGTATAGCCCTGAAAATTGCGGCGGATCTTGCCGCTCTTAGCGGCAAGTGCCAACGAATCCTGCGGCTTTGCGAAATGATCCAGTCCCAACGCCTCGTAGCCGGCATCGACGATCAGTCGCGCGGCAAGCTGCGACTGCGCCAGGCGTGCCGCGGAATCGGGCAGCCATGCTTCATCGATCATCGTCTGGTGCTTCTTGAACCAGGGCACATGCGCGTAGCCGAACAGGGCCAGCCTGTCCGGCGTCAGCGTCAGCGTCTGGGCGACAGTCGCCGCAACGCTCTCTAAGGTCTGATGCGGCAGGCCGTAAAGCAGGTCCAGGTTGACGGAAAAAACGCCCCGCGCGCGCACCGCATCGACAATGCTTTTGGTAAGCGCAAAACTCTGTTCGCGGTTGATCGCCTTCTGCACTTTGGGATCGAAGTCCTGGACGCCGAGGCTTGCTCTGGTCATGCCGATCGCAGCGAAGGCATCGAGCCGGCCTTCGTCCATGTCGTTCGGGTCGATCTCGACGCTGAGACTGGCGTCATCGAGGAAGTCGAAACGATCGCGCAACGCTCTCCCGAGCGCCAGGATGTCGTCGGGCTTCAGCATTGTCGGGGAGCCGCCGCCGAAATGGACCGCGCGGACCCTGCCCCCGCCGCTCACAAGGCCGCCGACGGTTTCGATTTCCCTATGCAGCGAGCGCAGAAAGGCGGCCACGGGCGCATAGTGGCGTGTCTGCTTGGTATGGCAGGCGCAGAACCAGCACAGCCTGTCGCAGTAGGGGACGTGCAGATACAGCGATATCTCGTCATCGGCTGCAAGCGCATCCATCCAACCGCGAACAGTCGCCGCATCGACGCCCGGATGAAAGTGCGGGGCCGTCGGGTAGCTCGTGTAACGCGGCACGTTGTCGCCAAGGCCCGCAGCAGGGGTTGGGCGCGTGGCATGGATGGCGGCGGCGGAAGTGCTCATGCCGGGCAAACTGCCTGAGCGGCACCGGCAAAACCTTGATCTGGATCAAGGCGGCTGAGGGCGCAAGCGGCGCAAATTGCCGTCACTTTTCGATCACGGGCGTCGCAATGACCGCCAGACTGGATGCTCAACAGGCCGACATTCCCGCGATTTGCAAATCCTGCGAAGCGCGGCGGGGTGGACTATGCGGCGTGCTCAAGGCCGGCCAACTCACCGAGCTGGCCAGAGCCTCATCAAGGCATGAGGTTCTGGCAGGGACGGAACTCCCGGACGACGGAACCTACTCGAACGTGCTGGCCGGCGTGATCAAACTCACCAGAAACCTGTCGGATGGTCGCCAGCAGATCGTCGGATTCCATTTCGCGCCCGATTTTCTGGGCAGGCCGTTCGAGCCAAAAAGGCCGATCAAGGCCGAAGCCTTGACGAAGGTGGCGCTGTGCTCGTTTCCAAGGACGATCATCGATCGAATGGCGGACGATACGCCGGAACTTGGGCATAGGCTGCTCAACCACGCTCTGAGCGAGCTCGACGAGGCGCGCGACTGGATGACGGCGCTGGGGCGCAAGACCGCATCCGAAAAACTCGCGAGCTTCCTTCTCATGATCGCCAGAAACATCGATCCCGCCAACCGGTCGGCAAGCTCCATCAGCTTCGACCTGCCGCTCTCGCGCTCGGATATCGCCGATTTTCTTGGACTGACCATCGAGACGGTAAGCCGCGAATTGTCCAGGCTGCGCTCGGACGGCGTGATCCGGATTGCAAACAAGCGGCACATCAGCCTGGAAAGCACCGGGCAGATCGAGGGCCGCTGCGGCGACTGAACAGGCGCAGGCCACTTCGGGACGGCACCCTTCCGGTGGCGGACACCGACGCTTCCCAAACTAAAGCTGTCTCGGTTTGACTTGAATCAAGGCCGTGCGGCGGAAAATCCAGAATTGGTGCTCCCGGCGGTCATCTTCCGCCGGAATTTCGAGATCGGGGACTTGCGATGAGATTTGGCACGGAGATCGCCCTTCTAAGCCTGTTTGCTTTTGCCGCCCTTGTGGCCGCCGGCTTCGGCGTAGATGAAGCTTTTCGCCAGCACATGTGGGTTTTGTTCTTCGCCGTGGCTGGTTTCACCGTGATCCTGTTGCGCAACGCGGAGTTCAAGCCGGCGGTTCCGGCCGACCCTTCCGCCTACATGGATGGCCCGATCCGTTACGGAGCCATCGCAACCATGTTCTGGGGCGTCGTCGGCATGCTGGTCGGCGTGGTCATCGCGCTTCAGCTTGCATACCCTCACCTCAATATCGAGCCCTGGTTCAATTTCGGCCGGCTGCGGCCAGTCCATACCTCCGGCGTCGTCTTCGCTTTTGGCGGCAATGCATTGCTTTGCACCTCGCTCTATATCGTGCAGCGTACGTGCCGCGCGCGCCTCTTCGGCGGCAATCTCGCCTGGTTCGTCTTCTGGGGCTATCAGCTCTTCATCGTCATGGCCGCGACCGGCTATCTGCTGGGCATCACAGAGAGCCGCGAATATGCCGAGCCGGAATGGTATGTCGACATCTGGCTGACGATCGTCTGGGTCGCGTATCTCATTCTTTTTCTTGGCACTATTCTCAAGCGCAAGGAACCGCATATCTACGTCGCCAACTGGTTCTACCTCTCCTTCATCGTGACCATTGCGATGCTGCATGTGGTCAACAACCTGTCGATGCCGGTTTCATTCCTCGGTTCGAAGAGCTACTCGGCATTCTCGGGGGTTCAGGACGCGCTCACCCAGTGGTGGTACGGGCACAATGCCGTCGGCTTCTTCCTGACGGCCGGATTCCTCGGCATGATGTATTACTTCGTGCCGAAGCAGGCAAACCGCCCGGTCTATTCATACCGCCTGTCGATCATCCACTTCTGGGCGCTGATCTTCCTCTACATCTGGGCCGGGCCGCATCACCTCCATTACACCGCCCTGCCCGACTGGGCGCAGACGCTCGGAATGGTGTTTTCGGTCATGCTGTGGATGCCTTCATGGGGCGGCATGATCAACGGCCTGATGACGCTCTCAGGCGCCTGGGACAAGATCCGCACGGACCCGATCATCCGCATGATGGTGGCGGCGGTCGCCTTTTACGGCATGTCGACCTTCGAAGGTCCGATGATGTCGATCAAGACCGTCAATTCGCTCTCGCATTACACAGACTGGACCATCGGTCACGTCCATTCGGGAGCGCTTGGCTGGGTCGGCCTGATCTCGTTCGGCGCGCTTTACTACATGGTTCCGAGGCTCTGGAACCGCGAGCGGCTTTATTCCATGCGCCTCGTCACCTGGCACTTCTGGCTGGCGACGCTCGGGATCGTGGTTTACGCGGCCGTGATGTGGGTTTCGGGCATCATGCAGGGGCTCATGTGGCGTGAGTACGACGAGCAGGGGTTCCTCGTCTACTCCTTCGCCGAAACCGTCGCCGCCATGCATCCTTACTACCTCATGCGCGCGGCCGGCGGCGCCATGTACCTCGCCGGCGCGGTGCTCATGGCATGGAACCTCACCATGACCATCCTCGGCTACCAGCGCAAAGAACAGCCATTGCCGGGTTCCGCGCCCGCTTTCCAGCCTGCCGAATAAGGAGCCAGACATGGGCCTGATAGATAAACACGCTCTGATCGAGAAGAACGCCACGCTTCTTCTCGTCGGGTCCCTGCTGGTCGTGACCGTCGGCGGCATCGTCGAGATCGCGCCGCTCTTCTATCTCGACAACACGATCGAGAAGGTCGAAGGCATGCGCCCCTACTCGCCGCTGGAGCTCGCCGGACGCAACATCTATGTGCGCGAAGGGTGCTACCTCTGCCACAGCCAGATGATCAGGCCGTTCCGCGACGAGGTGGAGCGCTACGGACATTACAGCCTGGCGGCCGAGTCGATGTACGATCATCCGTTCCAGTGGGGATCCAAGCGCACCGGACCGGATCTGGCGCGCGTCGGCGACCGCTACTCCAACAGCTGGCACGTCCAGCATCTCACCGATCCGCGTTCGGTCGTGCCGGAATCCATCATGCCGAGCTACGCCTTCCTGAAGGATAAGCCGATCGAGGTGAAGGACTTCTCGACGCATCTCGTCGCCAACCGGCGTGTCGGCGTCCCCTACTCCGATGACATGATCGCCAATGCCAATGCGGATCTGATGGCGCAGGCCGATCCCAACGCCGACACGGCTGGCCTGCAAAAGCGCTATCCGAAGGCCAAAGTCGGCGATTTCGACGGCAATCCGCAGCAGGTGACCGAGATGGATGCCTTGGTTGCCTATCTGCAGATGCTAGGCACGCTTGTCGACTTCAAGAATTACGACGAAGCCGCCGGCTACCGCTGAGGAGGGCAAACCTATGGACTACAACTTGATGCGGGAATTTGCCGACAGTTGGGGCCTGCTTGCCATGGCCCTCTTCTTCGTCGGCTGCATCGCCTTCGCGCTCCGTCCGGGCGGCAAAGCGCATGCCGACCACGCCGCAAAGATTCCTCTCCAGGAGGATTGATCATGAGCAACGAGCATATCGACGAAATCTCGGGCATCGCGACGACCGGCCACGAGTGGGACGGGATCAAGGAGCTCAACAATCCGCTGCCCCGCTGGTGGGTGATCACCTTCTACGTCACCATCGCCTGGGCGCTCGCCTACACGATCGCCTACCCAGCCTGGCCGATGCTCAGCTCCGCCACCAGGGGCGTCCTGGGCTTCTCCAGCCGCAACGACGTCAAGAACGAGATGGCAGCGGCCGAAGCCGCCAAGGCCAAATATGTCGCGGCGATCCAGTCCAAGAGCGTCTCCGAAATCGCCGGCGACGATGCGCTGCGCGAGTTTGCCGTCTCGGCCGGCGGCGCGGCATTCAAGGTCAACTGCGTGCAATGCCACGGATCCGGTGCGCAAGGGTCGAAAGGGTTTCCGAACCTCAACGATGACGACTGGCTCTGGGGAGGCAAGACGGAGCAGATCCAGCAGACGATCACGCACGGCATTCGTTTCGCCGCGGATCCCGACACCCGCCAGTCGGAGATGCCAGCCTTTGGCGATGTGCTCAAGCCCGAACAGATCGCTCAGGTCAGCGCTTTCGTCGCCAGTCTTTCGGGGCCGGTGCATGACAAGAGCCTGATCGAGCCCGGCGCCAAGGTCTTCGCGGACAATTGCGCCGCCTGCCATGGCGCAAACGCGAAGGGCAACAGGGATGTTGGAGCCCCCAACCTGACCGACGCGATCTGGCTCTACGGCTCCGGCGAAGCGGCGATTGCTTCGCAGGTACGGGCCCCCAAGAGCGGGGTGATGCCCGCCTGGATCGGGCGCCTGGGGGAGATGACGGTCAAGGAACTCGCCGTCTATGTCCATTCGCTTGGCGGCGGAGAATAGGAGCGGGGACTATTCTGCCCTCCGGCCGCCGAGCGGACGAGGCCTGGCCTTTGCCGGGCCTCGTTTGTTTCCGGTGTCTGCATTTGATCTACATCAACGCGACGCAACTTGAGCCATTGCAAGACTGCCGAGCACGGGTGGGATTCCTCCGCCGCGATTGGAGATCATTGTGCTGGATCAGACGCAGGTAGAACGGCTCGAGGCCGAAGCGGTCAACTCCGCCAAGACGCGACAGCCGCTCTACGCGGCGCGCAGGAAGATCTTCCCGAAGCGGGCATCCGGCCGTTTCCGCCAGTTCAAATGGCTGGTGATGGCGATCACGCTCGGCATCTACTATCTGACGCCCTGGCTGCGCTGGGACCGCGGGCCCTTTGCACCCGATCAAGCCGTTCTCATCGATCTGGCAAATCGCCGTTTCTACTTCTTCTTCATCGAGATCTGGCCGCAGGAATTCTACTATGTCGCCGGCCTTCTCATGATGGCCGGCGTCGGGCTGTTCCTGATCACATCGACGGTCGGGCGAGCCTGGTGCGGCTATACCTGCCCACAGACGGTTTGGGTCGACCTGTTCCTTGTCGTGGAGCGCGCGATCGAAGGCGACCGCAATGCCCGCATGAAGCTGGACGCCGCTCCCTGGACAACCCGCAAGCTGTTCCTGCGCGTATCCAAGCATGCCATATGGCTCGTCATCGCGGTCGCCACGGGCGGCGCCTGGATCTTTTACTTCGCCGACGCGCCGAAGCTGCTTGGCGACGTGGTCAGCGGTACGGCCGCGCCCGTCGCCTATGCCACGATCGCCGTGCTCACCGGCACCACTTATTTGTTCGGCGGATTGATGCGCGAGCAGGTCTGCACCTACATGTGCCCGTGGCCGCGCATCCAGGCCGCCATGCTCGACGAAAATTCGTTGACGGTGACGTACAACGACTGGCGCGGCGAGCCGCGTTCGCGGCATGCCAAGAAAGCCTCGGCCGCCGGACGGGCTGTCGGTGATTGCGTCGACTGCAACGCCTGCGTCGCCGTCTGCCCGATGGGGATCGACATCCGCGATGGACAGCAGCTGGAGTGCATCACCTGCGCACTGTGCATCGACGCCTGTGACAGCATCATGGACAAGCTCGGCCGCGAACGTGGGCTGATCTCCTACGCGACGCTGGCGGACTACAACGCCAACATGGCGCTGGCGACCGCCGGCGGCACCGGCCCGGTCAATCCAGCGCTCGTGAGAACGGCGAGCGGCAGCTTCGTCGACGGCTTGGCACATTTCCATCTGGGCAAGATCTTCCGGCTGCGCACCTTCATCTATCTCGGCGTATGGTCGGCGATCGGGCTGGTGCTCGTCTATTCGCTGCTGACGCGCGAGCGGCTGGAGCTGAACGTCCTGCACGACCGAAATCCGCAGTTCGTGACGCTTTCAGACGGGGCGATCCGCAACGGCTACACCGTCAAGCTGCTCAACATGATACCCGAGCCGAGGACGATCGAGGTCACGCTGGAGGGCCTCGACGGCGGCGAGATGAGCATCGTCGGCGTCGACCAGCCCCCGAGCCGCTCTTTCTCCATTCCAGTCGAACCCGACCGCCTGAAGACGCTGAAGGTCTTCGTGCGGCAACCGGCAGGCCACATCAAGAAGCCGGTGCAAAGCTTCGAATTTCGCATCGAGGACAAGGCGAGTTCCGAATCCGCCGAATACACCGCCAGTTTCAACGCGCCGGAGAACGGCAGATGAGCACCGATACGCATAAGCCGCGCGAGTTCACCGGCAGACATATGCTGATCGTCATCGTCAGCTTTTTCGCGGTGGTGATCGGGGTCAACGTCACGATGGCCACGCTTGCCCGGAAGAGCTGGACCGGCCTTGTCGTCGAGAACACCTACGTTGCCAGCCAGCAGTTCAATGAGGAAGCAAGGAAGGGAAGAGCGCAGGCCGCGCTCGGCTGGAAGGGCAAGCTGACCATTGCCTCCGGCGAGGTCCGCTACAGCGTTGCCGATGCGGAGGGAAAACCGGTGCCGCTGCACGGCGTCAGGGTGCTGTTTCGGCACCCTGCCTATGAAGCCGAGGACAAGGCTGTGACGCTCGCCGCGTCTTCCAGCGGCTCTCCTGCCAATACCGGCGAATTTATCGCCCGGCACACGCCGAAGGACGGCGTCTGGATCGTCGAGATCGATGCAGACGCGGGGCTGACGTCACCGTTTCGCGATGTCCGCCGCGTCATCATCTCGAACGGAGCCCTGCAATGAGCTGCTGCGCGCCGGGGGCCGAAATGGCATTGGAGGTCGCCAACGCGGCATCGGCTGTGCCCTCCAGCGACGAAATCAAGCTGGCCAGCCGTGCGTTGGGCGGTGACAGTCACCAGACGGATTTGTCGGTGCCGGCGGTCCATTGCGGTGGCTGCATTCAGGCCATCGAGGCCGCGCTCGCCAAGCTCCAAAACGTGGAATCCGCGCGCGTCAATCTCTCGACGAAACGCGTGTCGGTCCGCTGGCATGGCGACGAAGTCCCTGCGTTGTTCGCGACGCTTGACCGGTTGGGCTATGAGGCACATCTGTTCGACTCCGAAATCCAAGAGAAGGACAAGACGCTTTCGGAATTGATCCGGGCCGTCGCTGTCGCAGGCTTCGCGGCCGGCAACATCATGCTGCTTTCGGTGTCGGTCTGGTCCGGCGCCGAAGGCGCGACGCGGGATCTGTTTCACTGGATTTCCGCGCTGATCGCGATCCCGGCGCTCGCCTTCGCCGGCGGGATCTACTTCCGCTCCGCGGCAAACGCGCTCCGCCACGGCCGGATGAACATGGACGTGCCGATCGCGGTGGGGGTGTCGCTCGCCTACGCGATGAGCCTCTATGAGACCATCAATCACGGCGAGCACGCCTATTTCGACGCCTCGGTATCGCTGCTTTTCTTCCTGCTGATCGGCCGCACGCTGGACCATGTGATGCGCGAGCGCGCGCGAACGGCTGTCAACGGCCTTTCGAGGCTCGCGGCACGCGGCTCGGTGGTGCTGCGGGACGACGGCACGCGCGAATACGTGCCCGTCGCCGAACTCATGCCGGGAATGCGCCTGCTTATTGCGGCCGGAGAGAGGATACCGGTCGACGGCGACATAATCAGCGGGAATTCCGACCTCGATTGCTCGATCGTCTCCGGCGAGAGCGCGCCCAAGGCCGTAGGCGCCGGAGCGCGCGTCCAGGCAGGCACACTCAATCTCACCGGTCCGCTGACGATGCAGGCGACGGCTGCTGCAAAAGACTCTTTCCTGGCGGAGATGGTTCGGCTGATGGAAGCCGCCGAGGGCGGCCGCTCGCGCTACCGGCGCATCGCCGACCGGGTGTCGTCGCTCTATGCGCCGGTGGTGCATCTGGCGGCCTTTGCGACATTCCTGGGCTGGATGGCCGTGTCCGGCGATTGGCACCGAGCTGTCACCATCGCCATCGCCGTGCTCATCATCACCTGCCCCTGCGCGCTCGGCCTTGCGGTGCCGATCGTCCAGGTCGTGGCGGCCCGGCGCCTGTTCGAGGCCGGCGTCATGGTCAAGGACGGCTCGGCCATGGAGCGTCTCGCTGCAATCGACACGGCCGTGTTCGACAAGACCGGGACACTGACTTTGGGGCGGCCAAAGCTTGTAAACGCATCCGCGATCGATCCGGGCATGCTCGCAATTGCCGCCGACATGGCGGCTCATTCCCGCCACCCGTTCTCGAAAGCCATTGCGGCCTATGGAGGTTCTTCCGGTCAGCCCAAGCCTCTCTCCGTGCGGGAAGAGCCGGGCTTCGGCATAGAAGCGGTCGCCGGGGGCGACATTTGGCGCCTTGGACGGCGCGGATGGGCCGGGTGGAAGGGTCGCACCGGCGGCGAAGGCAAATATGGCGGCTATGGCGGCACGGTGCTTTCGAGGAATGGGAGCATCGTCGCTTGTTTTGCCTTCGAGGATGCACCTCGATCGGATGCCATGGCGGCAATCCAGCAGTTGAAGACTGCCGGCGTGTCGGTCGATATGTTGTCCGGCGATACCGAGAAGGCCTGCAGCGAGGTCGCCGACACATTGGGAATCGAGAATTTCGTGCCGGCGCTGCTGCCCTCGGGCAAGGTCGAGTGGATCGAAGCGCTGACCCGTGCGGATCACAAGGTGCTGATGGTGGGCGACGGCCTCAACGACACACCGGCACTGCGGGCGGCACATGTCTCGATCGCCCCGGCGACCGCGGCCGACATCGGCCGCAAGGCCGCCGACTTCGTCTTCCTGCGTGAAAGCCTTCTTGCGGTGCCTCTTGCCATCGAGGTTTCGCGAAAGGCCGGCCGGCTCATCCGCCAGAACATCGCCATCGCGATCGTCTACAATGCCTTTGCCGTGCCGATCGCCATTCTCGGACATGTGACGCCGCTCATCGCGGCGATCGCCATGTCGGCTTCCTCGTTGATCGTGATCGCCAACGCGATGCGGCTTCAGGCTGCGGTGAAAACACTACCGGAAGTGGTTCAGACCCGGCGCCGCGCCGATACCGTGGAAGTGGTCCATCCATGACCACGCTCATCTATCTCATTCCGGTAGCCCTGTTTTTGGGAGCGCTCGGCCTGTCGGGCTTCTTGTGGGCCCTGCGCAGCGGCCAGTATGAGGACCTCGATGGAGCCGCGGAGCGGATACTGATCGAGCCCGACGACGGGCCGAAGAAGTGAGCCGGGCGAGGAGCCCCTCGAATGGGTTGCTCCATCATCTCTGCTGCACCGACGCAAAACAGTCGATGCGCTCGCAACACCAGTCCGCCACATAAGCCAGTCTTGAGCGGCGATGCGAGCTGACAGCCAATTGTCAGCTTCGTCGTGGGATAGTGCATCCCAAGCGGACCGGAATGGATTCGCGAATGCAACAGCCAAGCTGGATTGAAGGACGAATGAAACAGATTGCCCTGTCGCTTTTCGTGATCGCCGCCTCAGGCGGCTATGTCTGGGAACAATCCGATAAAGTCCGGGTGGACGACCTGATCGGATCGGCGCTGCCCGCCGACGCCGCGGAACAAGACGCCGGACAGCCAGCCGTTCCCAATGTGCCTGCAGTCCCGGCTCTATCCTTGCCCGAGCCTTCCCCGCAGAGCACGCGGCTGGAGACCCGCGTCGGGCTGCCCCCGTCGGCGACTGCCAAGGAAATGACGGCGGCGATCCCGTCGCCCGCTCCGAAGCCGGCGCAATCCGCGGACCGGCTGCCTAAGGTCTCGCAGGTGCCCTCCTCGCAGCCTGAAGCTCCGGCATCAGTGCCGAACGCCATCAAGCCTCAACCGAGCGCCCCTGTCGAAACGCTGGCGACACCGGAATTTGCCGTAACACCCGCCGTCTACATCCCTATCCCGCAGCCGCGGCCGGACTATCGCCAAGCGTCGGCTCGCGTCATCCGCGCAGGAATGAAGGCATCCGCGACAAATCCGGTTACGCACCACTTCGCGGACGGGACATATGCCGGCCCCGTTACGGATGCCTATTACGGCCCCATGCAGATCCAGGCCTCCATCCAGGGCGGCCGCCTGACCGCACTGAAAGTACTGAAATATCCGTCGGACCGGCGCACCTCCGTCCGCATCAACAGGCAGGCGCTGCCCATGTTACGCGATGAGGCGATCAGCGCCCAAAGCGCCAATGTAGACATCATCTCGGGCGCAACGCTGACTAGCAGAGCCTTCATCCAATCGCTCGACGGCGCGCTGAGGCAGGCCTCTTCCTAATTCCATGCGCGAAACCCGCATTCTGATGGGAATGCCCGTCACGGTCGATATAGCTGACGCGCCCAGCACGCTGATCGACACCGTCTTCGATTATTTCGAAGAAATCGACCGGCGCTTCAGCACGTACAAGACCGACAGCGAAATTTCCGCCATCAACCGGGGCGACGTTCCAGTCAAGGATTGGAGCCGCGAGATGATGGAGGTGCTGGCGCTCGCCGAGCGGACCAAGAACGAGACCGGCGGCTATTTCGACATGCGCAAGCCGGACGGCTCGCTCGATCCTTCGGGGATCGTCAAGGGCTGGGCGATCCGCAATGCGGCCGGCATGGTTCGGGAAGCCGGCGTCAATGATTTCTTCATCGAAGCGGGAGGCGACATCCAGTCGAGCGGCAAGAGCGCCTCCGGCCTGGAATGGAGCGTCGGCATCCGCAATCCCTTCAACATGGATGAGATCGTCAAAATCATCTACCCGCGCAGTCGTGGCGTCGCGACTTCCGGCACATATGCGCGCGGTCAGCATATCTATAATCCGCATGGGCTCGATCGTCCGATCGCCGACATCGTCAGCTTGACGGTTGTTGGACCCGACGTGCTTGAGGCCGATCGTTTCGCCACCGCCGCCTTCGCGATGGGCCGGGATGGCATCTATTTCATCGAGCAGGTTTCCGGTCTCGAGGGCTATGTGATCGACATCGAGGGTCGGGCAACGCTGACAGCTGGTTTCGGAGACCTTTGCGAACCATGATCAAGGGCGTCGACCGGTTTCTCGATCACCTGACCATGTACAGGCTGGTGCTATACTACCTGATGGCCCTACTCGCCGCGGCGATCGCCCTCAGCTTTGCCAAGCTGGTGCCGCATGATCCGCTCGCCCTCGCCTTCAGTCCTGTGCTGACGCTCGCCGCCTGCTGGGTCACCAACAGGGTATTCGAACTGGTCTTCGAGGTTCCGGCAAACCAGGAGTCCGTCTACATCACCGCGCTCATTCTGGCGCTCATCCTCGATCCGGTCGCGGTGACGGACCTGAAGGGCATTGGGGCGGTCGTATTCGCCTGCGTCTGGGCGGTCTCATCCAAATTCATCTTCGCCGTCGGCCGGAAACACCTTTTCAATCCCGCGGCGCTGGGCGTGGCGCTCTCGGCGCTGCTTCTGGACAGGCCCGCCACCTGGTGGGTTGGCGGCAATGCGTGGCTGCTTCCCTTCGTGCTGGTCGGCGGCATTCTCGTCGTCCGAAAGCTGCGCCGCCTGGATCTCGTCGCGACATTCATGATCGTGGCGCTGCTCACCGTCCTGGCGACCACCGAGCCGTTGCGCTACGGTGATGCGCTCAAGGAGACGCTGACTTCGTCGCCACTGTTTTTCTTCGCCTTCGTGATGCTGACCGAGCCGTTGACGTCACCCACGGCGCGCTGGCCACGTATTGCCTTTGCCGCCATCGTCGGCTTTCTGTTCGCCCCCAACGTGCATATCGGCTCGTTCTATCTCACGCCGGAGCTGGCGCTGCTCGTGGCCAATCTATTTGCCTATGCGGTAGGTCCAAGGGGCCGTTTCGTGCTGACGTTGGAACGCATAGAGCGCTCCGCCGCCGACAGTTATGATTTCATCTTCAGTTCGCCGCGAAGGCTCGCCTTCCAGTCAGGCCAATATCTCGAATGGACACTCGGCCTGGACCGACCCGACAATCGCGGCAACCGCCGCTATTTCACCATCGCCTCGGCGCCGACCGAGCAAGCGGTTCGTCTGGGCGTGAAATTCTACCCGCGATCGAGCGCCTTCAAGCGCGAACTGATATCGATGAAGCCTGGCCGCAGGATCCATGCCGCTCAACTGGCGGGCAACTTCACGCTTCCAGCAAAGCGCGAGACAAAGATCGCCTTCCTGGCCGGAGGCATCGGCATCACTCCTTTCCGCTCGATGTTGCAGTATCTCCTCGACCACGACGAAAGGCGACCGATCGTCGTTCTCTACGGAACTGAAGGCCAGCAGGATATCGCCTATCGCGATGTGCTTGGCGCCGCCCGGCGAAAGCTCGGCATCAGGACGATCCATGCCGTCGCGCGGGGCGCCGAGCGCGGCCAGTATCCGGGCTATATCGATGAGCGCCTGATACGCCTGGCTATCCCCGACTACCTCGAGCGAACGTTTTACATCTCCGGCCCACAGGCAATGGTCAAAGTGCTGCGCCGTAAGCTTCGCGCTATGGGCGTGCGCAATTCAAGGATCAAGGTCGACTACTTCCCAGGTTTTGCGTGAAGGACACTCAACCGTGTCGCGGGAACGAGATGGTCACGATCAGACCTGGATCGGCGTTGCTCATGGCAAGGCTTCCGCCGTAAGCTTCCACGATATCCGAGACGATGGCGAGGCCAAGTCCGCTGCTACCGCCCCTACTGTCCAACTGGACGCCACGAGACAGGACGGACTGCCGGTCGGCGTCCGGTATGCCCGGCCCGTCATCAGCAACGGCAATAACGACAGCGCCGGCTGTCGCGGACGCGGTGATGCGTACCGATGCCCGAGCAAAGCGCGTTGCGTTCTCAACGAGATTGCCGAGTATCTCCGATAGATCTCCTTCGTCGACCGGCGCGACGAGGTCTTCGGCGATATCGATCTCGAAGGAGAGCCGCGCGTCCCCAGGCGTGCGTCTTACCACGCCGACCACGCCGGCCACCGTCTCCGCGACGCGGCAAGGGGCCTTGCCGAAAACGCCAGGCACAAGACGGGCTCGGGCCAGTTCCCGCTCGACGTGGCGCCGGATCGTGCTCGCGCTCTTTTCGATTTCGTCGGCCAGTTCCGTCTCGCCCTTCTTCCTCAGCACACGAATGTCCGCCGACAAGACCTGCAGAGGGGTCTTGAGCCCATGCGCGAGATCTGTTGCGCGTGAACGGGCACGAACAAGCGCCTTGTCCTGAGCCTCGAGCAAGCGATTGATCTCATCGGCAAGTGGCTGCACTTCCCGAGGCGCGGCCACCTCGAGCCGCGACGAGCGCTGGGCAACAACGTTTCGGACCGCAACCCGCAGGCTTTCCAGCGGGGCGAGGCCTACGGTGATCTGAATGAAGAACGTCGCCATCAGCGCGAGAGCGAGCACAATCAGGGCTGGCGCCAGATCGCGAACATATTCGCTCACCGCCACTTCCACGCTGCGGTGACTCTCGGCAACAACGGCGCGAAACGATCGGCCGCCGGCGTCGATGACCATACGGGCGACCGCGATTGCGAGCTCTCCTTCCGGCCCTTTGAATTCCTTTATTTCCTTGAGTTCGCCACCGGTTTCGCGAGCGTCAAGGGCAAGGGTCGCGTCCCATAACGAACGCGAGCGGACGAGATTGCCAGAAGCCACGTCTTCCACCTGCCAGTAGTGGCCGGACAGGGGGATGGAAAAGCGCGGATCGGTGAGCGGTGCCCGCACCGAAAGGCGGCCATCAGGACCGTATGCGGTCACGCCGATCAGTTCGTTGAGGTCGACGGTAAGCTCGCCGACAATACGTCGTTCGACATTGAGTTCGAACAGGTAGCGCAACCCGACGCCGGCGATGGCAAGGGCGACGAGAATCGAAACTGTAGCCGCCAACCAGAGCCTGAACCGGATCGAGTTTCCCATCAGTGGTTATCGTCGGCTACTACGTAGCCGAAGCCGCGCCTGGTCTCGATGATGTCGCTGCCGAGCTTTCGGCGCAGACGGGCGACGATGACCTCGATGGTGTTGGGATCACGGTCATTACCGGAGTCGTAGAGATGCTCCGCTAGTTCGGTTGGCGCCACAACGCGGCCGCCATGATGCATCAGGTATGTCAGAAGTCTATACTCGAGAGGCGACAGCGAGACGGGGGCGCCTCGGACTGAAACGCGCATCTGAAGAGTGTCAAGGAGCAACGGCCCGGACCTGAGCACCGGCGCGGCCTGCCCTGTCGAACGTCGCAGGATCGCCCGCAACCGCGCCAGCAACTCCTCCATTTCGAACGGTTTGGGCAGATAGTCGTCAGCGCCCGCATTGATGCCTTCGACGCGTTCGGTCCACATGCCTCTCGCCGTCAGAATGAGGACGGGGAACCGACGGCCGTTGGCTCGCCATCGTTTGAGGACGGTGAGACCATCGAGCTTGGGCAGCCCGAGATCCAATATGGCCGCGTCATAGTTCTCGACGTCGCCCGCAAACCATGCGTCTTCGCCGTCCTTTACCACATCCACAGCCATTCCGGACGCCTTCAGCGCCGCCGCAACGTCCGCCGCGATGCGAGGCTCGTCCTCGGCTAGGAGTACCCTCAATGGTCGCCTCCTCCACCCCTCACAATCACGCCGGCACCCGCATCGACCTCGACGACCTTGCGGCGGCCGTCCGCGCCGATGACCTGCAGACGATAGATCCATTTGCTGCCTAGCCGAACAAGGTCGACAGCAACAACATCGCCCGGCGCCTTGGCGCGCACGACATCCAGAATCTTGGCAAGGCCCTCGATTTCGCCGTGTTCGTAGAGGTCTCTCGCCCGGTCGTGATCGCCGTCGTCATCCTCGTCTGCGCGTACGGCGAGCGGCTGTGCGAAGATGAGCCCGGTAAGGCCCAACACGATGAGGCGCTTCAGCTTGGCTGTCATAAGAAGCATCTCGCATATGGAAGCTGTCAATCTGCTGTTGGCCAGCCGGCAAATTTTCTATCCGCAAGAAAATCGGTTGAATTGAGCAAGCCTGCGGGTACCCTCAATGGTCAATCGAAGCCGGTTAGGCTCGTCCGGGTCGATTTTGGATCAACACGTTCCGTGCCTGTCGTTGAAAATGGCTCCGCAACTGTCGCCTGCGAAGCCGGTCGAAACCTCACGATCGCTTCGAAGCCGTCCGGCTTGCCGGAGGCCGGCGAATTCAGCACCAGCGTGCCACCCGCCTGCTGGACAATCTTGGCGACTATCGCCAGTCCAAGACCAGATCCGTCGGCTTGCGTCGAGCCGCGCAGAAAGCGCCTTGCGAGCTTGCCGAGTTCCTCCCGGGCCACGATGGGCCCTTCGTTGGCCACGCGCAACGCAGCGTCGTCAGAAACGGCAATCGTCACCGGACTTCCGGCCGCGCCATGCCGCAGGCCGTTCTCGACAAGGTTGCGTATGACGATTGCCAACGCATCCGGATCGATTGAGACCATCGGACCGGAAGCAGGACCTGAAAGCACAGCCCGCTCGCCACCTTCCCCCAAATGCTGAAACTCCCTCACGACAAGAGCCGCGATCCGCATCAGATCGGCAGGCGTATCGGATTCCGCCAAACCTGAGTCGGCACGTGCCAGTTGCATCAGTTTTTCGGAAAGGTTCGCCAGATCGCTCAGCGCAGCCTTGATCTGCCGAGCGCGTCTGCGCGTGGCTTCGTCTGAGGCTTCGATCAGGAGACGGTCGGCCTGTGCCAGAGCGCCGGCGATCGGCGTTCTCAGTTCGTGAGCCGCATTGGCTGTGAACTCTTTCTCTGCTTCGAGCGCCAGACCCAACCTTCGCATCAGCTTGTTGACCGACCTTGCAATCGAGGCGAGTTCGACAGGCAAGTCATGGGTCCGTATCGGGTCGAGATTGTCGCCATGCCGCTCGCTGATCGCGGCGCGCAAGCGTCCGACAGGGCGCAAAAAACGGGCGAGCACGGCCCAGGCGAGGAGCGCACTGACAGGCGTCAAAGCGACGATCGGCAAAAGGAAACCGATGCCGGCCTCGTACATCTCTTCATGGCGCTGTGCGATAGCTTCCGCAACCTGCACGAAGATGGTCTTGCTGATGGCAGGCTCGGTGTAGATGCGCCAGCCTTTGTTTTCGGAGAAGCCCTGTTCGAGGGTATCCGTAAGCGGCGTAGCCGGCGCGTCGTGGGAATGGAGGAGCAGCCGACCATCCTTGTCGCGCACCTGGAAGATCAGCCTGTTATCGGCCTCCCCCGAGACTCCTTCTGCCAACCGGCGAGGGGCGGCCGTCAAGTCCTTGGTGAAAAGGTCGTCGATGACGATAGGAAGGAGCCGGCGAGCAGACTCCTGCATGGCGCCATCCATCGCCTCGTTGATTTCACGATGCAGAGTGACAGAGCCGGCGGCCGCGGCGATCAGGCCAACTGCGCTTGTCAGAAAGAGCATCGAGACGACAACCCTACGGATCAGGCTGCCGCGACGCGTCATTGGACTGCCACCCGGTATCCGAGGCCACGCATGGTCACTACGGCATCGCGACCGATCTTGCGTCGCAGGCGACTGATGTAGACTTCCACGGTGTTGCTCTCGATCTCCGCGCCGAAGGCATAGAGCGCGTCTTCGACCTGCCGTTTGCTGACGATCATGCCGGGTCGGTGGAGGAAAAGTTCCAGGACAGCCCATTCACGGCCCGTCAATGTGGCCTGAACGCCTCCGACGAGGACGAGCCTCTTTGCTAGGTCCACCTCGGCGCCGCCGGTCAGGTGAACGATCGGGTTGGGATTTCCGGCATAGCGGCGCGAGACGGCCGAGAGCCGCGCCGAAAGCTCTCCAAGATCGAACGGCTTCACGAGATAGTCGTCGGCGCCGCTGTTGAGCCCTTCGATCCGGTCCGCGACGCGATCGCGCGCGGTAAGGATGATCACCGGCGTGATATTTCCAGCCTGCCGCAGCCGTTTCAGGAAATCCAGGCCTTTGCCGTCGGGCAGCTGCAGATCGAGAAGGACAAGATCGTAAGCCGCAACATCGAGGTGGCTGGCCGCGTCGCCGATCGTGCGTGACCAGTCGACGGCATGGCCGTTGGCCGCGACGTGGTCGCGGATGGCTTCGCCCAGGACCGCGTCGTCTTCTACGAACAATACCCTCAACCGACCCCCTGATCAGCACATCCTTCTGTCGCAAGGCTGCCACCATCGAAGCCGCGGGGCAATTGCCCGTTTGGACGCACGACGCGTTCAGCTTGCTGTCAGGTTCTTCGTCAACCTTCCAGCCATCGGAATAGGCCGATGGAGAAAAAATGATGAAGTCAGTTCTGATTGCCGCCTTGTTCGTTTGCACCGCTGGAACAGGGGCAGCGTTCGCCGGCAACAAGTGCGACGTGCCGGCAAGCGAGTGGCAGCCGCGCGAAGCCCTGCAGGCAAAACTGGAATCCCAGGGCTGGAAGGTCCGCAACATCAAATCCGAGTCCGGCTGCTACGAGGCCTACGCCATCGACGCCAAGGGCAAGCGTGTCGAAACCATGTTCGATCCGAAGAGCCTTGCACCCGTCGGCGGCGACACCGACGGCGACGAGGGCTAAGTCATGAACGCCACCGTCCGCACACGGCAGACCTCGATAAAAGTCTGGTCGCATTATGTCCGCCTTTTCCACTGGACTCTCGTGCTCAGCGTGACGGTGGCGTGGCTTGCTTCCGGCGAGGTCATGAAGGTCCACAAATATGCCGGCTATCTCGCAATGGCCCTGGTTGCTTCCCGGTTTGCGGCGGGCCTGTTTGGATCGGGCTACACGCGTTTCGCTCAGTTCGTGCGCTCGCCTCGACTGACACTCAACTATCTCAGGGACATCTCGCACAAACGGGAACGGCGATACGTCGGCCACAACCCCGCCGGCGCCGCCATGGTGCTGGCTCTGCTTGTGTGTATCTGCGGCATCGCCCTGACGGGTTGGATGCAAACCACGGACGCCTATTGGGGTGTGGCCTGGGTGCAGATCGCTCACGAGCTTTTAGGCAACGCCATCCTTGTCCTGATCGCCATTCACATAGCCGGCGTCGCTCTCGCCAGCATCCGGCATGGAGAGAATCTGGTGAGGGCGATGGTCACCGGAAGAAAGCGGTCGCCGGATGCAGGGGATATCGCCTAATTTAACTGGCTTCCTGCGGTCGACCCAAACCTTGCGGTCGACACTCTGGTCGTCGTCGCAGCAAACTGGGAGATTCAACCGGCGCCACGGGCCGACCCGCGTTTTGCACGGCGCCCGTGCTGCGGGCTCTTTGCCTTCCGCCAGTGCCTGGCGCGGCTCCCATGATCGAAAAGCCAATGCTTGGTCAGTTCGGAAACGAGAACGTAGCAACCCGTTATTGCAAACAAACCCAAGAGCACCGGCCACGGCAACGGCACGAATGCGAACCAGTTCGCGACGCCTGTGTAGGGGATCGTGATCGCGAAACCGCCGACCGTCAGCGCGAGCGATGCAAGCAACCGGCTGGGACGGCTAGCCCAGAAGGCTTTTCGAGTGCGTATGATGAGCAGAATCAGGAGTTGCGTGAGCAAAGACTCGATAAACCAGCCGGTCTGAAACGTTGGTGCCGTCGCGTGCACCACGTACAGCAGAAAGGCAAAGGTCACGAAGTCGAATAGCGAGCTGACAAGCCCGAAGCTGATCATGAACCGCCTGACGAAATGAATATCCCAGCGGCGAGGCCGTTGCACCTGATCCTGATCGACGTTGTCACTCGCGATCGAAAGGGCCGGGATGTCGGAAAGGAAGTTGTTCAGCAGGATCTGCTTGGCCAGCAGCGGCAGAAACGGCAGGTAGAGCGAAGCGGCGGCCATGCTGATCATGTTGCCGAAGTTGGCGCTGGTCGTGATGGAGATGTATTTCATCGTGTTGGCGAACGTCTTTCGGCCATCGTCGACGCCCCGCACCAGCACGCCCAGGTCACGCTTGAGCAGGATAATGTCCGCGGCCTCCCTGGCCACATCGACAGCGGTATCGACCGAAATGCCTATGTCGGCTTCATGCAAGGCCGGCGCGTCGTTGATGCCATCGCCGAGATAGCCGACGACGTGGCCGCTCCGTCGCAGCGCCTCGACGATGCGTTCCTTCTGGTTCGGATCGATCTCGACGAAGAGATCGGTATTGCGAACGCTGGCCAGAAGGCCGTTCTTCGTGAGCTTCGACAGGTCTTCGCCCGTCATTATCCTGTCCGCCCGCAGCCCGACCGTCTGCGCCAGGTGGGCTGCGACGTAACGATTGTCGCCTGAAATGACTTTGACGCCGATGCCGCGATCGGCAAGCGCCGAAAGCGTTTCTCGCGCACCCTCCTTTGGCGGATCGAGAAACAGCAGGAACCCCGCGAATGCCATTGCGGTTTCGTCGTCGCGGCTGAAGCCAGCCTTGCTCTGAAAGCGCCGGACCGCCAGGCCTAGAACGCGGTACCCTTGCGCGCTCCAGCGCTTGAATTTCTCATCGATCGCCTGGCGTTCCGCCAAGCCCAGGGATTTCAGGCCGTGCGGACCCTGCACGAAGGCACACGCATCGAGAACGTTCGGAACTGCCCCCTTGGTGATGAGGATTTGCGCGCCCGTCCCTTCCCGCACGGCGATCGACAGCCGCTTGCGAACGAAGTCGTATGGGATCTCGTCGATCTTGGTGAAGCCGGATAGATCGTCCTGTCCAGGCTGCGCATTCGCTATCGCTTCGTCCAGGGGATTCTTCAGCCCGGTCTGCAGCGTCGCGTTCAGCCGCGCCCAAAGCAGAGCATCCCTCGAAGCCTTGCCCTCGGCGTCGAAAGACGCATCGAGATGAATGACGCCCTCGGTCAGCGTTCCTGTCTTGTCCGTGCAGAGCAGGTCCATGCTGCCGAGATTCTCGATCGCATCGAGGCGACGCACGATGACACCGCCGGCGGCCATCGTCCGCGCGCCCCTGGCCAGGGTGACGCTGATGATTGCGGGAAGCAGCTCGGGCGTCAGGCCAACCGCCAGGGCAAGCGAAAACAGCAGGGACTCGATCAAAGGCCGGTCGAGCATCACGTTGGCGAAGAAAACCAGGATGACGATCACAAGCATGATCTCGGTCATCAGATATCCGAACATCCTGATGCCGTGAGCGAACTCGGTCTCCGGAATCCGTCGCTCCAGGGCTTCGGCGATCGATGCGAACTCGGTGCGAGTTCCTGTGGCCACGGCAAGCACCTTCGCCGTTCCGCTACGAACCGACGTGCCGGTAAAGACCGCATTGGTCCGTTGCCCGATGCCGGCTTCGGGCGCGGAACGGCCGGCGGACTTCAAGACGGGAAAGGTCTCGCCCGTCAGAACGGACTCGCTGACATTGAGATCCCGCGACTCCAGGATCACGCCGTCGACCGGGATGAGATTGCCGGCCGACAGGCTGATCATGTCGCCAGGAACGATGGTCTCGACATCGATCATGTGTTCGCGACCGTCCCTCAGCACGGTTGCCTTGCGGGAGATGCGCTGCTGCAGCGCCTCCATCGCGCGGGAAGCGCCATATTCCTGAGAGAAGCTGAGGACACAGCTGGCAAGCACGATTGCGCCGATAATCGCCGCTTCATGACCCTCGCCGACAAAGGTGGAGACAGCGGCGGCAAAGACGAGGACCAGGACAAGCGAGCTGCGAAACTGGCGGGCGAAGACAGCCAGCGCGGATCCGCCGGACCGCGGCGCCAGCGCATTTCGACCGAGTTTGCCGAGCCGGATCGCCGCGTCGCCGCTCGAAAGACCGGAAGCGGAGGTCTCCAGCTGTGCGACCAACTGATCTGTCGCGAGCGACCAGTAGGCGTGCTCGACAGAACCGGGAGAGCCGCCGATCGATTGCTCCTCGTTTGCCATGGCTGTCGGCCGTTCGGCCCCGTCGGTTCCGTTGATCGCCATGGCCGGTCCGTCAGTTCGACAGGAGGCGATTGATGCCGCTCTCGCCGATCAGCGAGCGCGTAACGCCGCCGAAGGCCCACTCCCTGAGCCTGCTGTGACCGTAGGCACCGGAAACGATCAGATCGGCGTGGATCGAACGTGCAAACGCCACCAGCCTGTCACCGTCCGCGTCGCCGGCGATCACTTCGGTTCGCGCCATGATGCCATGATGCTCCAGGAACACCGCCACATCGGCGAGGCTGTCTCGCACCTCCCCTCCAGGATTGGCTTTTATCGTGGCAACGACAACCTCGTTGGCCTTGGCCAGGAAAGGCAAGGAGTCGGACAAGGCCCTTCGCGCTTCCCTGCTGTCCTTCCAAGCGACAAAGACGGTCTTTCCCAGGAGGTGTTCGGCATTGCCAGCGGCGACCAGCACCGGGCGGCCGGCACCGAGCACAAGGCTTCCGATATCGACGGCGCGAAACACGTCCTCGCCGCCATCGGCGGTCACGACAAGATCGGCCGAGCGGACCACAAGGCCGAGAGCGCGGGTCGGTCCGCAAATATACTGCGTCCATTCGCTGCTGACCGAGCCTGGGACAAGCTTCTCGAAAATGTCGCGCAGTTCGGCAAGACGCTTCTCGATCTCCGTGCGCTGGACCTGCATGACCTCGCCTTCGTAGACCAGGCCCTCTCCCGTCGCCACCAAGGGCGGAACGTCCGCCGCAGCCAGGCCGACCAGATGAGCATCGAAGCGCTGCGCAAGCTCCGTTGCCAACTTTACGACCGGCGCGGGGTTCGCATCGACGGCCAGGTTGACGATGATCGTTTTGTAGGACATGCCGGGCGCACCTCGCAGGGAATGCGGAATGGTTTCGTCATTGCATTGTCCGGGTGCGTGCGCCTTGATACCGATCAAAATCATCCTCGGCTGTTTGGCGGGCGGCCTGATGAGTGCTACATCAGCAGCCGCCGCTGTTTCGCAATCCGGAGTCTGCTTGTGAGCAAGAAGGAGCAAGCTTCGCCCGACGACGTCGCCAAGGCGCCTGCGGTGGTGGGCGGTCTGCCGGCGCCGCACGATTTACCGGAACACGAGCTTCTTGCGCTGATGTTCGAGCGGGCCCCGGGTTTCATGACCCTGCTCAGCGAGCCCGGCCACGTCTTTCAATTGACCAATGCCGCTTACCAACGCCTGATCGGTCAGCGGCCGGTTATCGGCAAGTCGGTTCGCGAGGCCCTTCCCGAGCTCGCGGACCAGGGCTTCTTCGAATTGCTCGACCGGGTCAGCACCACCGGCGAGCCTTATATCGGTCGAAATGCCAAGATCGTCCTTCACAACGATGAAACCGGTCTTGCAGAGGAGCGTATCCTCGACTTCGTTTATCAGCCCATCAGGGCCAAGGACGGCCGGATCACCGCGATCTTCGTTCAGGGCACTGACGTGAGCGACCTGTCATTTGCCAACGCCGCACTGCAGCTGCGCGAGGATCATCTGCGTTCGATCCTGGCGACTGTTCCCGACGCGATGATTGTCATCGACGAAAGCGGCCTTATCCAATCCTTCAGCACGGCTGCCGAGACATTGTTTGGCTACAAGGCCAGCGAAGTCATCGGTCAGAATGTCACGTTGCTGATGCCTTCGCCCTATAGAGAGGAGCATGATGCCTACCTGCAGCGTTACCTGACAACCGGGGAGCGGCGCATTATCGGGATAGGTCGTGCGGTAACCGGGATGCGCAAGGACGGATCGATCTTTCCGATGGAACTCGCCGTCGGCGAAATGCATCCGGGAACGGGCCGCTTCTTCACCGGCTTCTGCCGCGACCTGACGGAACGCCACAGAACGGAAGCCAGGATGCAGGAGCAGCAGCAGGAGCTGCTTCATATGGCACGGTTCACCGCGCTCGGCGAAATGGCCTCGACATTGGCGCATGAGATAAACCAGCCGCTGACCGCTATCACGAACTATCTCAAAGGCAGTCGCCGGCTCCTCGAGAAGAGCACGGACGATAATGCCGTCATGTTGCAGGAGGCCGTCGAGAAGGCTGCAGAACAGGCCTTGCGCGCCGGCGACGTCATCCGTCGACTCAGGGATTTTGTCGCCAGGGGTGAAAGCGAGCATACGGTCGAACGTCTGCCAACGCTCATCGACGACGCCTCGTCGCTCGCCTTGGTCGGCGCCAGGGAAGCGGACGTGCGTGTCAGTTACGATCTCGACCCGGCGGCCGAGCTTGTATTGACCGACAGAATCCAGATTGAGCAGGTATTGCTGAACCTGATGAGAAACGCCGTGGAGGCCATGCACGGTGCGCCACGTCGGGAATTGCGTGTCGCAACCAAGGCGCGGCACGACGGTATGATGGAGGTTGGTGTCATCGACACCGGCCCGGGGCTGGCGCGGGAGGTTTCGGCGCAGCTCTTCCAGCCTTTCGTGACCACCAAGAAGCACGGGATGGGTGTCGGCCTGTCCATTTGTCGCACTATCGTCGAGTCCCATGGTGGGCATATCTGGGCAGAGTCGCCACCCGGCGGTGGAACCGCGTTTCGGTTCACGCTGCGCGCTGTAGAAAAGGAAGAGGTCGCCAGTGGCCAGTGATGTCGTGCATGTGGTCGACGACGATGTCGACGTTCGCAAGTCTCTGGGCTTCCTTCTCGCAACGGCCGACTTTGCCGTGCGCCTCTATGAATCGGCGACCGCATTCCTTGCCACGGAGCCGAAGGAGATCGATGGCTGCATCGTCAGCGACGTGCGCATGCCCGGCATCGACGGCATAGAGTTCCTGCGGCAATTGAAAGCCCGCGGTCTAAGCGTGCCGGTGATCGTGATGACGGGTCACGCCGATGTCGCGCTCGCAGTGCAAGCCATGAAGGAGGGTGCTGCCGATTTCATCGAGAAGCCGTTCGACGATCAGGCGCTGATCGATGCAATTCGCTCAGCCTTGGACAATCGCAGTCAGGCCGTTGCGACCCATCCGCAATCGGCCGAGATCCGGAAGAATCTTGCCACGCTGTCGGAGCGAGAGCGTCAGGTGCTCGATGGGCTCGTCGCCGGGCTGCCGAACAAGACGATCGCCTATGATCTCGGGATCAGCCCGCGCACGGTCGAAATCCATCGCGCGAACGTCATGAGCAAGATGGGCGCCGGCAGCCTATCGCATCTTGTGCGCATGGTGTTGATAGCCGACCCGAAGAGCTAGGCCGGATCCTGCGACGAGGCCGGTTGGTATTCTGTCGGGCTCCAGACACGCCAGTGAGTGGGATGGATGTCGATGCGTGCCCCGGTCGCGACATTCTTCCAGCCGACAGCCCCCTTCTCACAAGGGAACACAAGCGCATGTACTCCTTCATCGTCGATGACGGCTAATTCGAGACTGCGACCGGATGGTGCGCTTGCGATGAGATTCCACATTCGATCAGTGTGCTTGAAGAGCTGTCCCGTGCTTTGATTTGAATCACTTTTCTGCCGATGGTGCTTTTTTCTCAGCGCTATCCGCGCAAATCGGTTCTTCCTGTTTGACCCGGATCAAGGATGGCTGATCGGCTCGGTGCTTTGATGCGAATCTCGACAGAGTGAACTGGCGACGCGGGCGCGACGAACCGTGCCAAACGCGGAAATCGCGAAGCAAATGGGCCAGTTCAGTCAGGACACCTGTCGAGCGAGTCCGCTGACCTCCGGCTCGAGCGCCTGCTGGGAAACCTGGGGTGCGGAGGCGGCGGCACTTGCTGGTCCACCTGTCTTATGGAGAGAACCATGGCTGAAGCCGCTACCAAACTGCCGGTGAAAACCGAGAAGAAGGCCCCCGCCCGGTCGGACAACTGGATGGGGCCCTTCGAGAGCCTGCGCCGCGAAATCGACCGGCTTTTCGATGATTTCCATCCTTTCGATCTCCATCTGCCCGCCACCCGCTCGCTTTTTGGCCGGGATTTCCCCGCGCTGCGCAGCGATTGGTCGGTGGCGCCGGCGATGGACCTGGTCGAAAAGGCGAACGAGTACGAGATCACGGCCGAACTGCCGGGCATCGACGAAAAGAACGTCGAGATCAAGCTTGCCAGCCACACGCTGACGATCAAGGGCGAGAAGAAGGAAGAGAAGGAGGAAAAGGAGAAGGACTACTACCTGTCGGAGCGCCGCTACGGCTCTTTCCAGCGCTCGTTCCAGCTGCCTGAAGGTGTCGACACCGACAAGATCGACGCCACTTTCAACAAGGGCATTCTGACGGTGAAGCTGCCGAAGACGGCCGAAGCCCAGAAGGCCGAGAAGAAGATCACGGTCAAGGCTGCGTGAGCCGCCGGCTTATGTTACCCAGCGCGGCGATCCGGCGCGCTGGGTAGAAGCTTGTAGCTCGGTCGTCGGGCTGTCCCGGATTTTGCTCTCCCAATATCGCGGTCGTTCCGTTCTTTGTGAATACTGGCCATTCGGCGATGCATCCTTCAGGCGCATCGTAGCGACCGCCGAAAGTCGGCTCCGAATTGACATAGCTCAAAGTGAGGCTCTCGCATGCCTCCTATGGTGCCGGCTCAGTCATAGACCAGTCGCAACCCGCGACAGGTTTGCTGCACAGGAGCTCGACATGAACTACCAGCGGTTCTTCGAAGACGCGATCGACCAGCTCCATGCGGAGCGGCGCTACCGTGTCTTCGCCGACCTCGAGCGCATCGTTGGCAAGTTTCCGCGCGCCATCTGGCGCTCGAACGGCCGCGCCCAGGAA
>NZ_JAVIIW010000033.1:0-73214 GCF_033977205.1 Mesorhizobium album
TCTCGACCTCGCCGACAAACCGGACCTCGCCGGTGCGGCCGCCCTCCGCGATCGCAACCGCGTGCTTCTTCTTGGCTACATCAAACGCAACAAATGCTTCGCTATACTCTCGGGCTCGCCCTCCGTGCGTGAGGATCGGCTCGGCCCATCCGAGCAACCCTCGTCTTTTAATCGCACGAAAGGGCGGGCCACCGATCTCAGCCCCGGAACATGACGTCAAGGTCGCTTCGCCCGGCTTATGGAAGTTCGATCTCGCCGTCCACCACGTGGTTGAGGCCAGTACCTTCCGCCGTCAACGTCATGCGGACGTTCAACTTCTTCTCGCCGCCGATTTGCCCTTCACGCACCATCTCCTCGATCTTGCGCTGGGAGGTGACGCCGACTTCCTTCAGGAACTTGCGGATCGACATGTTGAAGGCGTCTTCGCTCATGGCGGAACTCCTCTGTGTCCGGAAGAGATTGTAAGGGAAGGCAAGGGATCAAGGAAGCGGGACGGTGACGCTCGGTCCCATAGAAACAGATCCCGAGCCGGGACGAGGCGTCGGGTCCTTGAACTTGATCGGCCTTTGGAAGGAGCAAGAGTGGGCGCTTGTTGCCAAGCCGCTACAGTGAATCGGTGTCCTAATAGTGCACAAGTGCCGTCTTTGTGCGGGCAGCAATGTTCCCGAGAGAACGGCTGGGGACGCGTCAGACGATCAGCCTTGCCGCGCGTCCCAGCTGCCGTTCCGCGTCGTTGTAGTAGCGCGAAGCCTGCTGGACGGATCGGTGCTGCGACTGCTGCATGGCTTCGACGAGGGGAATGCCACGGCGGGCGGTTTCGGTGAGGTAGCCGGCGCGCAGGCCGTGCGCGGAAAACAGCTGCGCATCGAGGCCGGCCGCGGCGGCGCGGCGCTTCAGGATCAGGTTGACGGCCTGGGGGGTGAGGGCGCGCGGCTCGAGATTGCCCCAGCGGTCGATGCCGCGGAAGACGGCGCCCTCGGTGATCCCGGCCCGCGCGAGCCAGTCTTTCATGGTCGAAACCGGTCGGCCAATGAGCAGCACGAAGGCGTCGGTATCGGCTTGTGTCGTCTTGGTGCGACCGAGGTGGATCGACAGGCACGGCAGTGTCTCGCTGTCCGGATTCTTCGGGTCGACGGGGACCGGATCTTCGTCCCTGAGCTGCTCGGCACGGAGGGCGGCGACCTCGCTGCGGCGGCGGCCGCCGGAGGCAAAGGCGGTGAGCAGCAGGGCGCGGTCGCGGACGTCAACCAGACGATCGCCCGCGCAGGCCTTCAGCAGGGTGGCGAGAATATCGGCGGTCACTGCCTTGCGGCTCTTGCGGCCGCGCGGCCGGGCGCTGGCGCGGACCGCGAGTTTGATGGCGCTCTGGAGTCCCGGCGCGTTGAATCTTCCCTTGAGCCCCCGCCATTTCGTCAGCGTCGACCAGCTGGATAGCCGCCGGCGCACCGTCGCGGGCGCATGCGGACCGTCGCTGCGCAGCAAGCCTTGCTCCTTCAGCGCAACTGCCACGTCTTGCGGCATGCCGTGCGCCAGATCGGCTTCGCGTCTGGCCGGGTCCCAGAGGTGGTGGGCGACAAACTTGATCAGCAGTGCCTCCGGCGCCGGCCAGGGGAGAGGCTGTCCGGTCGCGGCGAGTGACCAGGCTTCGAGATAGCCGAGATCGGAGGCGAGAGCGCGCAGCGAATTCTCGCCGATGCCTTCCTTGGCGAGGTGCCGAAGTGTGGCGACATCGTCGTCGGTGAGGATCTCAGCCAAAAAGTCGCGGCGATCGAAGGGCAGCACCGAATCCAGCGCGTCGAGGGCTTCGGCGCGCTGAACAACTGTAACTCAACGGCAACAATGACGGGGCATTCACAGATTCCGACACCGAAGGCGCGCTCACGGGGGCAGCGCCGTCGATAGCAATGGCGGTCCCCCGGTGCCACCATTTGATCGAAATCAAGAGATGCAGCAGGGTATCCGATATTTAATATGCTGGAGGGCAAATCAGAAGGAAGCGTACCATGCCTCCCCATTGCGACACGATGGATGGCCCTGTGGTCGGTGCGGCACGCCAAGCATTGGAAAAAGAAGACGTAACGCTGATCCTGCCCTACGTGAAAGAAAGCGCCGGTGCGGCTCTGAAATCTGCGTTCGAGAGAGCGCTTCGGGCACGCAACGTCGGACCAGCGGCGCGCGAAGTCGCAGATCTTTATTTCTTTGAAACCGCGGTTCGCCTGCATCGTGCCGAGGAAGGGGCAGCATACACCGGGCTCAAACCTGCTGGCCTCGACGAGGGTCCGGTAATTCCAGTGGCGGAAAAGCGATCAAGGCTGGCTCACCAGATGAGTCAATTCGGCTGCTGACAGAGACCTTTGAGCAGGAGGTCCAGCATCGATTCGATCACATGAAGCATCTGCAAAACTACCGTGCCGGCGAGGTCGTAAAGGCCCGCCAATATGTGGAGGCGATGCTCGGCCTCGAAGTTTGGTCACATCAGCTATATCAGGCCATGCGGGCGGCTCCCCACCAAGACACGAGCATCATCATGCCTGAGCATAGCGGTGACTACTGAGCCCCGACCACTCTGAGGCTCAATCAACAGCTGGCGTTAGATTCAGGACCCTGCGAACAGCGTCTCGCCTGCGGAGACCCAGCGGTTAGCTCAGCCGCTCAGCCACCTTCACAAGGCTTCCTGTGTTATTTCAAGATCGTGGTGCTGGCATCTGTCTTGCAATGGCGAGAGTGCCGGCTGATCCGCTGATCCCGGTCCTGGTCGCGTATTCTGACCAGGTCGTAGGCTCGCTGGGCTTGAAGTTGGCGGGGCTTCGCCCGGCGAGTTTGCCCCTATTGCTGCACCTGTCCGTCTGCAGGGCAGATCCTGCCGGTGCGCGCCCGCAGAACCATATATTCGGCACACGAGCTTGCAAATCATAAAGATCAGAGGCCGGCGAGCCATTCGAGAAGTTTTGGCTCACTCTGCCAGACTGGCTAAATCATGTCCTGCTGCGCAGGTGGGATTTGGATGGGAAGGGCAGTACGTTCCCGTTTTCTCGGGCTGCGATCTCCCCGTACAGCAGGACTGACAGCACCATCTCGGCGCTGCCGGCGGGTACGATCTTGGGCATCGCCTCCAGGACAGCCTCAAGATGCCTGTCATCCATCACGGTTAGGCGCTGTTTGATCTCTGCGATCTGGTCACGAATTGGTGCCAGGAACTCGGCTGCAGTTATCTCCATTTCTCTTTCCTGCGAGGGCCACGAAACGAGGATGCCTCACAGTGCTTGCAAAGATGCTAATGGATACTTCGGGCTGGCAAGGGCGGCGGCTTCCTCTGCTGGGGGGCTCCGAGCCGTTTCTGGACGCCCACCGCATCGTGCTCCAGGGCGATAGCATGCGAAGGCAAAAGGCCGCGCCCCTCTTGACCCGGCACCGAAAACGGCGAAATCAATCATCCATGAACGCAACAAGGCACCCGAGGACCGTCGTCGCCGATCTGTCCCGACATTAGCGAAACCACTTGTCCGGCTTTTGCGAAATGCGCAGTTAAAGTTAAAGGGCTTGAGAGGCAGAAAGGCGGGCTGTTTGCCCCGGGACGATGGTGCCTGACCAGAGATTGGCGCTCTCGGCGCAAAGCGGACGACGCTCGCTCGATGCAAATGTCGGCCGATCGACAGTAAGCTACGCGGATGCGGCCTCGTTAAGATCAACATTGTTGGTCCGGAAATTGTCAATCGGCGCCGAACTTTGACCCCGGGTCAGTTCTCGGCGGAAATCAACAGGCGGGGCTTCGCCCGGCGAGTTTGCATCTATTGCTGCACCTGTCCGTCCGCCCAGGGCAGCCCTGCGCGCCCGCAGAAGCATAAATCCAGCACACGGGCTTGCAAATCTTGTGTAGCAAGTGACGCGGGCTCGGCTATTTCTTGCGGCGTTCCAGCTCCCGATAGATCAGCATCAGCATTACATTTTCCGCGCTGCCTGCCGGGGCGTTCCTTGGCAGCCGCTTCTCAAGGCCTCAAGGTTGGCGGTGTCCATTTCTGAAAGGTGATCCCTAATCGCTTGGATGGCATCACTGAGCTTCGCTATCAGCTCAACAGCTATGACCTGCATTCTCGTTCTCCGGTCAAGCTAGATCGCCACATTCGCACATTCGAAGGCAGAGAACGAACGGCAAACGCGGCGGATCCTATTTGACATAGGACGCCCGAGGGGGCGTGGTCCGGCAGCGCGCATCACGTACCCGCGATAAACCCACCCCCTCCGGGGACGACCCCCTAACGCTGCTGTACACTCTCATGCATCTAGCTGGAGGTTGAACCTACTTGGTGTCCTCGACAGCCTGGACGAGCTGAATTACAGCGTCTTCCCAGGTCTTGATCTGCCCATGGACGAACTTCGAGACGACGCCCTTGTACGCATTTGAAATGGCGGGCGGGGCACCATAGGTGGAGCAACCCAGATGCGTGTTTTGGCGTTAGGTGGCAGTTGCTGAATTCTCCCACGCCGCAAACGGTGGGCAGCGCCGCGAATACCCTCAGGGAGCATAGATCATGCCTCCACCGCTGATCTTTGTGATTAAGAACTTCGCCATGGGGGCGATCATCGGGTTGATGGCAGCGTGCTGGCTTGTGGCTTTTGGCACCGTCGGCAGTCATATACCGTCAGGGAGCAACGGCTATTTGGCTATTGGGATGATCGCCTATTCGATGGCCTCTTGCTTCGGGATGGGATTTCTGGCCACAGCCTTGATGCTTCTGGAATAGGGCATTCGCCCCAGTGTCAAAGGGCTTGAGGGGCACAAAGGCGGGCTGTTTGCCCTGGGACGATGGTGCCTGACCAGAGATTGGCGCTCTCGGCGCAAAGCGGACGACGCTACGCTCGATGCAAATGTCGGCCGCACGCAATTCGACAGCAAGCTGCGCGGATACGGCCTCGTTAAGACCAACATTGGCAGACTGGTCGTTGCTCCGTTGGTCCGGAAATTCGAAGACGTGCAATTGTCGTTCAGCAAAAACCGGAACACCTGTTCAATTCGAACTGACGGCTGCTGCGGCAAGACAGTCGCGGAGAACCTTGCCGGACTGGGCTTTCCTGCACCTTCCAGAAGAAACAGGGCAGGAGGGGAGCCAATCAGCAGGCAACGCTACCTGCGGCACGTGTCAACGCAGCATGTCCCGTCGGGCTCCATCGCAAGTCGGTGACTCTCGCTGGCTTCCCGAGCGGCAATCAGCCCTATTCGGGACGCTCGGCAGGCAACTACCCTCGTTTAATTTCCAGCCAAGACGACATCGTCGGCGGCCAGCAGCATTTTGAATCGCGCTCTAGCGAAACACCCGAGCGAGCACCCTGCCGGCGACATGACGGGAGCGGATACGGCTTACGGCCGACCCGAAGCCTCCAGAGTACACCACCGGCACCATCGACGCTCGTGTTTCGATCGTGTCTTCGACGGCCACTGCGAAATCGTTGCCGGAACGCCTGACGATGCGACCTTTCAGCTTGGCATTCCCGATCTCGACGCCGATCTCGGTGCCGACCGGGGCCGCGATCGTGCCCAGTAGCCTCATACCTCCGAGCGAGACATCGGTGGTCTGGAAGACCTGCCGCTCGGCGCCGACCGTGATCGTGACCGAACTTGCGCCGCGCAGCCGGTCGTTGCGCCTGAGCCGCGGCCGCTCGATGCAAACCACGATGGCGCAGATGAGGATGACTATGTTGTACCACGACCAGTAGAGCGCCACGATGCTGGAATCCTGGAGTGGTCCGTTTCCGCCGAAGGAGACGAAGATGCAGAGCAGCGTCAGCCCGAGCAAAGTGGCGAAGGCGATCAGCATCTGCCACTGGATCACCATCCCGCTGCGGTCGCCGCCCTTGGCCGTCACTTTGAACTTCTGCCCCCTTGGGCGGAACAGGCCAACCACGACCGCTGTCAATACCTCGCGGGCGGCCAGAAGCTGCGACACGTCCACCATCACGGGAAGCACGCGCTGCCCGGACAGCCATGCCATTACTGCGATCTGGGCAAGGTAGTAGGGAACGAAGTGGGCGATGCCGTCGGCTGTCTCTACGTTCACGGCCTGGATGTCGAACAGCAGGTAAAGGACCGGGATCACCAGTCCGATGACGCGGAACAGGTATGATGCGGTCCAGTAGAGAAAACTCTCCATGAGGCTCATACGGTCGACGAAACCCAGTCCGTTGCCGAGCCTGAAAGGCCCGTCGGGGCCCCGCATGATCTGCATGAAGCCGAGGCACCAGCGGCTGCGCTGCGTGACGTATTCCTTGATGCCTTCCGGCGCCAGGCCAAGCGACAGCCTTTCGTTGAGATAAACGGTGCGGTAGCCGTGGCGCTTCATACGCAGCGTGAGCAGGTAGTCCTCAGTGACCGACTCGGTCGCAAACCCTCCCACCTCAACCAGCGCCCGCATGCGGATCACAGAGGAGGTACCGCAGCAGAATGCGGTGCCCCAGGCGTCCTTCGCCGGCATCAGCACGTCGAAGAAGTAGCGTTGCTCATCCGGCCATGCGTCCGAAGCCTGCAGGTTGGCCTGGATCGGATCGGGATTGATGAAATGCTGCGGCGTCTGGACGATGCCGACATCATCCTCGCGAAACAGCGCGAGCGAACGCAGCAGAAACCCCGACGTCGGCACGAAATCGGCATCGAGGATCGAGATGAAGTCCGGCGGCGCATCGAGCGCACAGACGTGGCGCAGCGCGTTATTGATGTTGCCGGCCTTTGCGTGCCTGTTGTCCGGTCGTGCCAGATAGTGGCATTTCAACTCGGCCGCGAGCGCTGCAAGCCAGGGCCGCCGGCCATCGTCGAGCACCCAGACCCGGAAGTTCGGATAGGTCATCCCGAGCGCGCCAAGCATCGTCCGCTCGAGGATCGCGCGCTCCTCGTTGTAAGTGCAGATGAACACGTCGACCAGCGGCACCTTCTTCCGCGATAGCAGCCACCCCAGGTTCGCATCGGCCTCTCCCGAACGGTTCTTCGTGTGGGCGAGGGTGATGTAGGACAGGGCCGATCCGATGGCTGCCGCACATTCGATGGCGAAGAACAGCCATCCCACGGCGAAGTTGGCGGGGCCGCTCGCCGGCGGGATCGTTACCGTTGCGCGCCAGATGAGGTAACGGGCCGTCAGCGCCAGGACCAAGACGATCGGCACCGCGCGCCATGGCGACTCACGATTGATCCAGGGCAACAGAAGCAGAAGGGCGCCGACGACGAGCAGGCCCGGCGCGACCCCTTCGGCCAGTATCGAGACGATCGGGTTCATGGCTTCGCGGGTTCCTGCACTTCAGCTCGCGGCCGATCCGAATACCACGCGGCCGGTGCGCCCGACTGGGCAGGAGCCGCGCGCATCCAGGCCCTTGATCGAAATCGCGACCCGGTAGGGCTCCTTGGTCAGCGCCGATGGCGCGATGGCGAAGTTCGAAGACGCCGAAGCTATGCCGCTGAGCTGGACCACCCTGCCGGCCAGCGACGCACCGCCTTCGCGATAGGTGAAGCTCGCCGGCATGCCAATACTGAGGCTGTTGTAGACAGCTTCGCTGACGGTCGCCGTGACGATCGCTTCAGAACAGTTCAACAGGCTGAACAGCGGTTGACCCGCTACTACCTGCTCGCCGGGAGCGGTAAGGACCTCCCAGAACCGGCCTCCGACCGGTGCGGTCAGCCTTGCCTCGCTGACTCTCGCGACGGCATGCTGCTCGTCGCGAACCTCGGTGCTGGCGCGGGCGATCCGCTCTATGAGCCGGCCCCCGTCGGCTTCGAGGGCGGCGATCTGCTGCTCCACCTCGTCGAGACGCTGCGCGGAGCGCGGCTGGTCGTTGTAGTCGTCGCCGAGATAGGCTCCGGCATTGAGCGCTTGGCGCTCGACAGCAAGCGCCGCCTTGCGTGCGCGCACCTGCTTGATGAGCGAAGCGGCCACCGCAGCGTCGCGATCGGCATCATCCATGACCGATTGGGCGACCGAACCCGACTTTGCCAGGACCGCTTGCCGCGCGCGGATGGAATCGGCCCGCACCTGCTCTGCCACCGCCGCCTCGATGCGGGCGTCGGCCTCGTCCATCTCGGCATCGATCTGGAGAAGCCGGTTTTTCCGAAATGCCGCAAGCTGGTCGCGCAGCCTGTCGCGAAGGCCGACCAGGCTTTGCATCCTGAGCGTCAGCGCCTGCCGTTCCTGCTCGGCATTGCTCAGCTCATCAAGCGCAGCGTTAAGGCGGCCGCGATCACCACGCGTTTCGGTGATGGTCACCAGCGGTGCGCCGGCATCAATCGCGTCGCCCACTCCGGCGCTGCGGGTGTCGAGCCCCACGGTTCCGCTGATCGGCGCGCGCACGGTGACGAGACGCGCATTGACCACTGCCTCGACGCTCGAGATCTGCAACAGTCGCTGCGTCGGCATCCATCCGGCGGCGACGACCAGCGCAAGTCCGAGGACGCTCTTCAGCAGGCGGGACGTCCAAGGCGATGCGGCCGGCGGCACCGGCTGAGGTGCTACGACCTCGGCAGCCGGCTCTTCCGTCTCCTGGAAATGTCGGTTCAGAAAGGACTGCAATGCTGCCGCATCGTGCCTGCCGCCGGCCGGTTTGGCAGCCTTGCCGTCAGCGGTGTTTTGCTTTGCTACGAGAGTCGGTTTGCTCCGGGTTGCTTTCGTGTTACCGGTAGCGGGTCGCTCGGACGCCGAAGCGTCTGCACGCGCAAGAGATTTCATTTACCTAGCCGCCGAAGCGGCCTCCTGATCTGCATGTTGTTTGCGCGCAGACAGTCTATTTGGGCGGTAACGGACCTTTGCTCGCGTGCTCAATCAGATATCGCGGATTGGCTTATTAATGGTGAATTCGCTGCAGTGATTCTAGTAAAATGCCAAATATAGTGTAAACGTCACTTGGCGAGCGACCGCTCCATGATGATCAGCATTGTCCACGATGCTGGCGCGCGCAGCTTCGATTTTCCGCTACAGGAAACACGGCTACAACGTCGTCGCGACCCTGGCATCCGGGGCGGAGGGATTGCCCATCCGGTTCAGTTCGACACTTCGCCCGGGCCAGCGCGTCGTCATCTCGGTGCCGCAAGCCATCGGCGAGCCGTCTGTCAATTTCGAAATTATAAGGGATGGTGACGTGCTTCTCGTGAGCGAGCCCGTCACAGCCCCGGTGGATGAAATGACAACCGCAGGGGTGGCCGACCAGTGAGGGGCCGGCGCCGCGTCCGGAATTGGATCCCAGGCTATTCCGGACGCGGAGGTCGTTTTGAAGCGTTCAGCGAGACGGGTGGAACAATGCTCCATACGCTCGTCACGCTAGTCTTAGTCTACCTGTCGGCAGCGCAGCAGTCGTGCGAAAACCGCGAAATCAGGCGGCCTTGAGATCCTTCAGCACCTTCTCGAAGGCGTCTTTGACCGGCTTGGAAACGTCGGTCGCCGCCTTGGTCGTGAGTTCCTGAAATTCCTTGGCCTGCTCGACGCCCATTTCGACGCGCTTGCTCAGGAAGGTCGTCTGCAACTCAAAAACTTCTGGCAGCGACTTCGCACGGACCAGAGCCTCGACGTGCGAGAAATCAGCTTCGGCATTGGCGCGCAATGCGCCGATCATCTTCAGCGACAGCTCGCTGCCGACCGATTTCGCGGTTTCGGCGGTCGACTCGATCGCCTTCCGGGCGTCTTCGGCGCCCGACTGGAATTTTGCGAGAGCTTCCTTCGACTGCTCGACGCCCTTTTCGGCGACTGCACGAAGTTGATCGGTGGCCTTGCCAGGGTCGATTGTCGGAAATTCGGTGGGCTTGTCGGCGGTCTTGGACATTTCCTGATCCTTCTGGTTGACGATGGTGTCTCGCCCGCCCCCGGCACAGCGAGACCAGTATGTGGCAGCATTAGCTGCAGTGCAACATTTTGTTGCGGCGCAATATATTTATATTTGAAACTGGGCTCTCCTACACCTCCAGAAGAGATGGGGAGGGGATTAGCTGGCAACGTTGCTCGCCGCACAAGTCAACTACGCAGCCGCAGTCCAGCGGCGCGGCGGTCCCGTCGGGTTCGGCTGGCTACCGCTAATCGGCTGCCTGTTCAGGTTGTGGGGTGAGCTCGCCGGCGCATCAGCTTTAGCCGATTGGGCAGCGGCGTGCGTAGGGGCCCTCAACAGCAATGCGGGATCGAACTCTGCACGCGATCCCGCGCGACGGCCGGTCACTGCCGCCGATGAGATTTCCATCGTTCAAGCAGCATTGTCGCTGCGGCCTGATCGAGGGGACGGGAGAAATAGTACCCCTGCGCATACCCGCACCCCATTTGCCGAAGCTGATCGACATGAGCTTCGGTTTCGGCTCCCTCCGCCACCACGTCCATATGCAGGTTCTTCGCCATATCGAGGATGGTCTGGATGATCTCGCGCCCCTCGGGTCTTTGTTGAAGGGCGCTGACGAAGGAACGATCGATCTTCAGTGTGTCGAACGGAAGTTGATGCAGATAGCTCAGCGAAGAGTAGCCAGTGCCGAAATCATCTATGCTGACGCGGACACCGAAATCGCGCAGGCGCTGCAGGTTTCCGGCGGCGCGGTCGGCATCCTGAAAGGTGACGCTTTCCGTGATTTCGAGGCGAATGGTTTCCGGGCGTGTGCCACTGTCCCTAACCGCCTGCATGGAAAGCATCCTGGCTGCCGTCGGTGGGCGGCACGACGCCGATTCCATCGATGCCGCACAGGACATCATGTATCAGGCATGGGAGGAACGCAGCCGCGGCAAACGCATTGCGCTCGCCAGAAAGGCGCTCGCGGTCTCGCCCATGTGCGCCGACGCCTACGTACTGCTTGCCGAGGAGGATGCGAAATCGATCGAAGAGGAGCTGGCTTGGTATCAGAAGGGGGTCGAGGCCGGAGAACTGGCGCTCGGGAAGGAAGGGTTCGAGGAATATGCCGGCCACTTCTGGGGCTTTCTCGAAACCCGACCCTATATGCGGGCGCGGGCGGGCCTTGCCGCCGCGCTCTGGCTGCTTGGCCGTCATCAGGAGGCGATTGGCCATTATCGGGCCATGCTCAAGCTCAACCCCAACGACAATCAGGGCATTCGCTACGTGCTTGCCGGGCATCTGCTGGCCCGCGATGACATCAAGGCCTTGAAAAAGCTCATCAAGAAATACGAAGAGGACGGGAGCGCTGCGTGGCTCTACACGCAGGCCCTGCTCGCCTTCCGAGAGAATGATCCGGACGCCGACAAACTGGCCGAAGAGGCGTGGCTGGCCAACAGCCATGTACCCGGCGTCCTCTCCGGCAAGCAGCCGCTGGTTGCCTCCATGGACGGCTACATCTCCATGGGCGGTGAGGACGAGGCAGCCTATTACGTTGAAGAGTATGGCGATGCCTGGCGGGCCGCGCCCGGCGCCGTCGAATGGTTGGCGGAAGTGACCAAGAAATTGAACCCTCAAAGAAGACATGGCAGTGCTGCCGGCTAATTTGGGTATACCCGACCTGAACATCGGCCTTGAACACGACACAACCGAAAAACCTGTACATTTTGGGCCTCCTCTGCGTTATTGAACAGATAATGAACAGTTTGCATGACCCGCATCGGATATGCCCGCACTTCGACCACCGATCAGAACCTTGACGCGCAAATCGCCGCACTCAAGGTCGCCGGCTGCGAGGTCATCCGCGAGGAGCAGAAGAGCGGCTCCTCGCTGGAAGGCCGTCCCCAACTCAATACCATTCTCGACTTCATTCATGCCGGCGAGACGCTCGTCGTCACCCGCATCGACCGGCTGGCCCGCTCCCTGCGCGACGTGCAGGTGATCGTCGACCGGCTCAAGGCCAAGGGCGCGCATCTGTTCGCAACCGAGCAACCCGTCGACACGTCCACCGCCGCCGGCAAGGCCTTCTTTGACATGCTTGGCGTCTTTGCCGAGTTCGAGACCAATCTGCGGCGCGAGCGCCAAGCCGAGGGCATTGCTGTCGCCAGGAGGCGCGGCGTCTACAAGGGGCGGCCACCGAAGATCGACCGTGCCGAAATCCGGCGCCGTCTGAAACAGGGCCACGGTCCGACCCAAATCGCCCGCGATCTCGGCATCTCACGCGGAACCGTCTACCAGGTGCGGAAAGGCGAACCAGAATGAACAAAACCAAACGCATAGCCCGGCTGACACCGGCGGCCTGCGAACAGATCCAAGATCGGATGCTTGAGGCTTGTCGAAAGACTGCCGCGGATCATGGATTGGTCATTGAGAGCGCCGGCTGGCGCAGCCTGGATTCCGGCTTTGCCTTCGAGCCTCTATTCCGCGTCAGCATACCCTCTCCCGACGGAACTGCTTTCAATCTGGAAAAAGACATGTTCGTGTATCTGGCCGAACAATACGGTTTGGCAGCCTCAGACCTCGGACGCGAGTTCACCACTGGAAGCGAAAGATTCCGGATCACTGGCATCGATCCAAAGCGGCCGAAATATCCGATCTCCGCCGAGCGCATCCCGGACCGGCGTGGTTTCAAGTTCACGGCTGAAAACGTCGCCATGCTGCTGAAGGCCCAGACCAAGTCATGATGTTCGTCGAACGCTCCCCAACTTGGCCAAAATCGCAGCTTCGGGCCGATTAGGCGAAGTAGCGATGCAATCCTGTGCCATCTGTGGCATTTAGCGGCTTGCTTTCCGAGCCGGACCCGCCGACATCGAGATCGCATACGGCACTATCATCTTCGTCCTCTTCGTCATCATCCTGCGCGAAGGCCGGCGACCAAAGGTGCAAGAGACAAAGGCAGATCATAAAAAGGCGGCGAAGGACGCGACGCGCAACCGCCACCTCGCCAGGCTTTTGATGTGGTCCCGTGTCAATCCAGAATGCAGACAAAGCCTGCCCCCGACTTGCTTGAGCGGTGCGCCAGAGCGTCGGGCACACTTATGAAAACAGCTTCGCTGCCTTTGTCATTTCATCTGCCGGGCAGTCGACGCACAAGTCGCGCTCTCGGGTCTCCACCGTTTTCAGGAATTAACTCGATGCCTGCCATTCACATGGGCGAACACGGGTCAACCGGATTGTAACCTACGCCGTGACAAGCGCTAACGTCTCGTCTCGACCCTTCGACGGCGTTCACCGCTGTCGATGCTAATGGCTGCCTTGGCGTCCGCAAGCAGGCTCAATTTGCCTGTAGGCAACGGTGCGCGATAGGCATTCCGTTGCTGCCCACCCCTCCACATCGCGGTCACCCCATTGGCTATCGTTATCGTCCCGGCAACTGAGCGATTACGTTGCAATCGACCGTGCTGTCTGAACGCGCGGTGTAGGCGGCGTAGATCACCTGGTTCATGTTCATGGAGATTTCACGCACCAGCTTTCGACGGACTGCGGTGGCGAACATTGTGGCTTCGGTGACGCCGATTGTAAATGCATCTGGTCCGCCAATGACGCAGCGCTCGAAATAGGACTCCAGGTAGGAACGGTAGTACCTTGCAAACCCGTCGGCCCCGCCAATCCGGGGCAGTGCGATGGGCAGCCCGTTGATCGTCACACCTTCCGCGAGAAGAATCTGCCGGATGGGGTCGAGGCGTGCTCCGGCATTGTTGGGTCCGTCGCCGGATACGTCAATAACCCTGCGGGGACTGCGCAAGCCACTCTTCGCGAACAGATCATTCGCGGCCAACAATGCGCCGGAAATCGACGTTCCGCGGCCTTCAGTCAACGACAAAGCCGCGAGCCTGTCTGCCAAGGTGAGAGCGTCCTCGCGGCTTTCGACAATTGTCCACGGCACAATGACGGTTTGCTGACTTGGCCCTGCCCACTCCAGATAGAGCACTGCAATTCTTCCCCGCTCTCCCGACCTGATTGCCCTCGCGATGTCGGCATGGCGGAAGGCACCGACGTAGCCGTCGCGTTGCACTCTTTGCTCAACTCTGCTCATCGAGGGCGAGACGTCCACGGCAAGAATCAATTGCAGATCGACTTCGACCAGATCAGCTCCGGGACGGTTGGTCGAGTGAGCCTGTGGGGCTATCGCGAAGAACAGGGTGATCAGGCACACGCCCGTGAGCCGTTGCACCGGCCTTGCACCCACACTTCGAGCAATCTGCATTAAGTGATCCATGGCGAGCCTCTCGCTGACCATGCAATTGTCGGTCCGAGGCGTCTCCGGGTCACGAATGGCTTCCGATCATTCGCCGAAATCCGCGCTCCCCGCCTGGTCTGGATGATGTTGGCACTCCGCAGCGCGAAACCGTGCTAGGATCGAAGCATTGGACTGCGGCTTCGTGCTTGAGGGAAACGGCTTGAGTAGCTCGCCGCCCACGACGTTCGTGCTCAACGGCGTTACCGTCGACTTGAGCAGCGAGACCTTGCGCGACAAGTCCAACAGGACAATCGCACTTCGCCACCAGACCTTCGCAGTGCTTCGTCACCTTCTGGAGAACGCCGATCGCGTCGTCACCAAGGACGACCTGATGAGGGCAGTCTGGAACGGGATAGCCGTCACCGACGACAGCCTGGTGCAGTGCATTCACGAGATCCGAGCGGCGCTCAACGACAGTCGGCAGGCCGTCGTGGAAACGGTGCCTAGGCGCGGTTACAGGCTGGTCCTTCCCTCAAACGCCGGACCAAGAATGGCCGCGATCCTGGCGGCCGAATTGGCTGCTTGCGGTCGGCCGCCAGGTGAGGATGAGCGGGGTACTGCTGTACCTATCCCGGCGTACCGGCAGATCATCGATCGGCTGCTGGTGAAACATGCGGGCCGCGCGTTCGGGAGCGCCGAAAAGAGGGTCGTCGCCGAGTTCGCAGGCCCTGTCGAGGCGCTGCGCTGTGCGAGCGAGATCCAGCATGAGGTCGATAGGCAGAACTGCGAAGTTCCCGAGACAAAGCGCCTGCGCTTCCGCATCGGCGTTCACCTGGGCTATGTCGTCGCCGACGGCGACCACCTCGGGGGCGAGGCCGTCGAGGTCGCAGCTCATCTTCAAACGTTGTCACGCCCGGGCGGGATTTGCGTCACGGAAACGGTTCACGCCCAGGCTCAGGACCTACTGTCGCTGGAATTCATCGATCTCGGCGAGCACAAGCTGAAGGACAGCGCACGTGCCTTGCGCATCTACCGGGTACCTCTTGCTTCGGAGGAGCCGGTCAGGTCGCCATTTCGCGGTCTCGATGCCTTCGAATTCGAAGATGCCGATCTCTTCTTCGGCAGAGCGCGGGCGATTGCTGCCTGCACTGCAAGACTGGAGCAGCAGGCAGCCAGCGGTACGGCATTCCTGCTCATCTATGGAATGAGCGGTTGCGGCAAGTCTTCCCTTCTGCGCGCTGGCCTGCTGCCGTCGTTGATCCGGCCTGGAACCGTGGCGGGCATATCCTTGTGGCGCCGCTGCCTGATCCGGCTCTCCGAAGGACCGGATGCATTCGCTGTGCTGACTGCGGCACTGCTTAGCGAAGCCGCTGTGCCCGAACTGTCACACGAAATAACAGCTGCGGAGTTGGCTCTGCTCTGCCGGAGCGCGCCGGATCGTGCGCTGGCTATGGTTCGACAAGCACTTGGCAAGGCCGCCGGACCGGCCCGCTCGCAGATCAGATTGCTGGTCGCCGTCGATCAGCTGGAGGAGCTGTTCACAACGGAGAAGCAGCCGGCGACGCGCGAAGCCCTTGTGCGGTTCATGGCGGTGCTGGCCGCGAGCGGACTGGCCTGGGTGATCGCGGCGATCCGTTCGGATTTTTTTCATCGCTGCGGCGAGGTCCCGGGTTTCTCGGCGCTCAAGGACGGCCTCTCCAGCTACGAACTCCTGCCGCCGACCGGCCCAGAGATCGCGCAGATCATCCGTGAACCGGCGGCCGTTGCCGGGCTCCGCTTTGAGGAGAGTGCCGAGTTGGGACGGCTCGATGATGTGCTGCAGGAGGCAGCAGCTGCCGATCCCGGATCATTGCCGCTTCTGGAGTTTGTGCTCGACGCGTTGTACCAGGCCGGCCGCGAGCGCCGAGTTCTCACCTTTGCGCATTATCGCGCGCTCGGCGGGCTCGAAGGCGCAATCGCGCGCCGCGCCGATGAAGTCGTAGATTTGCTCGCGCCCGAGATCCAGGAGGCCTTGCCCGCGGTGCTGCGCGCCCTCACCACGGCAAGTCCGAGCGATGAAACGGTGACGGCACGTCCGGCCCTGCTCACCGAAGTTGCAGGTACTCCCGCGCGATCGGCCCTCATCAGGGCCCTGATCGACGCACGGCTCCTCGTCAGCGATGAGGACGCCGGAGGGCATGTCTTCGTCCGCGTTGCGCATGAAGCACTGTTGAGCCGTTGGCCGCGCGCCGGTGACATTGTGAATGCAAACCGGAACTTCCTCGAGACGCGCGACCGCCTCAGGGCCGACGCCCACCGCTGGCACCTGGAGAGCAGGAATCGAGAGCTTCTCCTTCCGTCCGGCAAACGTCTCGCGGAGGGCGAAGAGCTGATGCTGTCAAGACGGGAGGAGGTCGACGATGACGTCCTTGAATACATCGAGGCGTCCTTGCGTGCCCATCGGCAGAAAGAGGAGGAGGACCGGCACGCAGAGCTGGCGCTGATCACGGCCGCCGAAGAGACAAAACGCGAGCGCCTGGAGCGCGAGGCCGAACGCCGGAGCCTTGCGGCTGCGGCGGCAAACCGGCTTGCCCGACGGACGCGCACTGCAGCGATTGTGGCAATAGCGCTGGCTCTCATAGCGGGCTCGGGCGCACTTGTCGCATTCAGAGCTCAGCAGGAAGCAAGGTGGCAGCGCGATCAGGCGCTCCTTAACCACTCTCTTTCGCTGTCGTTTCTTTCCGAGCAGTCGACTGCAAAAGGCAACACCGAGGCTGCGATCCTGTTGGCGCTCGAAGCGCTGTCCTCAAAAGGCCAGTCCAAGCGGCCATATCTTTTTGAGGCGGAGGCCGCCCTCTACAAGGCTCTGCTGGCGCACCACCAGATCAAAATCTTTCGGCATGGCGCCGGTGTTACGGATGCGGCTTTCAATCCGACCGGCGATCACATCGTCACCACATCCTACGACAAAACCGCAGGCGTCTGGGACATCTCCAGCGGTGCCGAAACTGCAGTTCTAAAAGGTCATGAAGGGGCCGTGGAGAGGGCTGAATTCAGCCCTGACGGGAGCCGTATCCTGACGGCCGCGAGGGACGGCACTGCACGCCTCTGGAACGCCATCTCTGGAGAACAGCTCTTCATCCTGCAACCGGTAGGTAATTATCCAACGGCAATCTTCAGCCCGAATGGCAACCAGGTGCTGACGGCGGGGGAGAACAGCGATGCAACGCTTTGGGACGCGCGGACCGGAAGGAAAGTCCTGAGTGTAAGCAGCGGCGAATATGCACGGGCTGTTTTCAGTTCGGACGGCCGCAGCTTCGCGACGGCACGCAAGCACGTTGTTTCGATCTGGAATACCGCAGATGGCGCACTGTCGCAGTCAATCCGAGTGAACTCCTGGCCCTACAGCCTGGCGTTCAGCCCGGACGGAAGCCGGATGCTGGCCGGCGCTTGGGGCCCGCTTTCATACGGCGGCACGTCCAGCCTTCTCGATGCGTCGAAAGGTACAGAGATCGCGAGGTTGGCCGGCAACAAGAGCGACACGCAATTGAACGGCGTGATCTTCAGTCACGGGGGTCAGCGAATCGCCACGGTATCACTCGATGGCGCTGCCCGGATTTGGGATGGAAGGTTGGGAACGCTGGATGAGGTGCTCGGCCAGGAGGTTTCGGGTTTGAAGCTGGCTGATATTGGCACGGATGAACGCGATCAGGAGATGAACGGTGCTTTCACCCCGGACGACCGTTTCCTGGCGACCGCCTCAGTCAATGGGCCGCTCCGCATCTGGGACGTTGAACGCGCCTCGTTGGTCACGACGATCGCCGGTCATGACTCTTTGGTCGAGCATCTGGAATTCAGCCCGGTTGACAGCAACATTCTTCTCACTGCCTCACACGATGGCACCGCTCGGCTGTGGGATGTCAACGGCGCCCTGACGACCACGCTCTCTCATGAATATCGGCCGACCTTCGCGGTCTTCAGTCCCGACAATGTCCACCTGCTGACCGGCGGCGGCGACAGCGTGGCGCATCTATGGGATGTTGTGAGCGGGCGCGAGATAATGCGGCTCGATACACACGAGATCGTTCAAAACGCGACCTTCAGTCCGGACGGAAAGCGCGTCGCGACAGCATCTCTTGAGGGCCAGGTCCGAATTTGGGATGTGGCCAGGGGATACGAGATCACCCAATTCCGATCACATGGCGGCCTGGTCCACATCCAGTTTGGTCGCGACGGCCAATCACTTGTTTGCGCATCGATCAACGGTACCGCGCAGCTGTGGGACACGGCGACCGGCACCGAGCTGGCCATCATCAATACAAGCAGCCATCTGCCGCAGGCCATTCTCAGCCCCGACGGACGCCTGATCCTTGCGGCCAGGGAAGACAACGTGGGCCACCTCTTGAAGGCGGGCGGAGCTGAGCTTAAGGCACTTGTGGGGCATGAGGATCGCATCACGGCAGCGGCCTTCAACCCGGGCGGTCAACTGGTCGCCACGGGCTCACTCGACTACACGGCTCGCATTTGGTCGACCACGGATGGAGCAAGTGTCGTTACGCTAGTGGGACATACCGGCGCGGTGACGGTGGTCGCCTTCAGCCCCGATGGTCAGTCGCTGCTGACTGCCTCACGCGATGGAACCGTCCGGATCTGGAGCGTCGCTGGCGGTCTGGAAAGGGCCGTTCTAAGGGGCCACAGCGGCGCCGTCGACAGCGCCCAGTTCAGTCCGAGTGGTTTGTATGTCGTGACCGCGTCGTCCGAAGATCGCACGGTCCGGTTATGGGCGACGCAATCGGGGCGCCAGATTGCCGTCCTTGGCAGCCAGGACAAATCAACCGTTCTACCGGGCTTTACACTCGCAGCCTTCAGTTCCGACGGCACCCAGGTCGCAATTGTTTCCGGCGAAGAAAGGGTCCGCATCCTTCGCGTCTTCCAGACACCCAAGGACCTCATTGACTTCGCCCGGCGCACAGTCCCTCGCGAACTCACCCCTTGCGAGCGGCGTAGCTTCTTCCTTCCTGAAGACCCTGCAACTGGTACTTGTCCGGGCTGATGTGTCAGGCATACAGGGGACGGGAATTGTTCCTACCGAATATCCCAGTTTCGGTAGTTTTGGGGTTTGTGATCGTTCCCGTCGATGCCGCTGCTTACCACCTTTTTGAAACGGCAGTTGGCGGCACGGAATGGTCGCTGAATAGCCCAATTTGGCCACCGCGGGATGCCCGCGCGGAAACGCCGCTTAGCGAGGGAAGTGTGCAAGAGTCAGCACCTACAACGCATTTGCAGGTGCGAAGAAGCAATTTTCGTGTTCCTCCGTCGGATGCAAGCAGATGTGGAAGTTGTCATCGCCCGACGGAATGACCACGTCGTACGGCACGAAATAGCGGTTCTGATGAGTGACCTTCCGATGATCGCCTGGCCGCAGGACGACCACGTATCCATCCGGCCTCGGCGTCACCGTCATGCTTGGAATCTTTTGGCATTCGCCGCTGGCTTGGTCGCCATGGCAACAGGCCGGCGGGTAGGTCCAGCCGCTGTCGGCCATGTGCGCATACGCAGCACCATCCTCCAGCGCCGCAGTCGTGACGATCACGGCTGTCAGGCCGATCATGTATCGTGTTCCGACCGCATGCACCGAATGGTGCTCAAGCGGCGGCTGATGGTCGTCGAAGCAGTTTTACACTGTTAGCGTTTGCTAATATAGTGCGGCAATCGGGTGGGCACACGCTCGCGGATGCAGATAGTGAATCGATCATCGGATGCAGTCTCCGAGGGACGCTTCGCTTCGGACTGGTCGAAGGGAATACTCAAACTTCTCAATCACCGTGTCGGCCGAGGGAGGGCAGATGCGTGAACTGATTGGAAGCGTGCTTATCTGCTTGAGCACTCTCACAACCGCCCAGGCCGGTCCGCTTCACGCGGCGGCCAAGAGCGGCGACCTCAATGCCATCACGGCGGCGCTCGACGCCGGCGCCGATATCGAGGAGCAGGAGAAGGGAGCCACGCCTCTCTTCCTCGCGGTCCGTAGCGGCCACCCTGAAGCGGCGGAACTGCTGATCAAGCGCGGGGCCGATGTCAACAAGGAGTCGGCGCTCGGCCGGCCGATGACCGTTGCCGTTCTGAAGAACGACCCCGACATGATCCGGCTGCTGCTGGCGCATGGCGCGGACGCCAACGCGAATACCAGGGGCGAGCCGATACTGACCCTTGCGGTCGCCAATGGCTGCCTCGACTGTGTGAAGGTGCTGGTCGAGGCCGGCGCCGACGTCAACGCCATCTGGATCCAAGGTGATCCCAACGAGCGGCCGGGCATCATCACGGCCTATCATCTTGCCAAACACGACGACCATCCCGACATCGCAGCCTACCTGCTGGCCCATGGCGTCGTCATCCTGAAGCCGGCGCCGATTTCCGCCAGGCTGGCGAACGGCGACCCGGCCAAGGGCGCGGCGTTCTTTGCCGCCACCTGCTCCCCCTGCCATGTCGTGCGGCCGAAGGATAATTCCACCATTGGGCCGAACCTGTGGAACGTCGTCGGACGCGACAAGGCCTCCACAAAGTTCGAGCGCTACTCCAAGACCCTGCTGGCCTGGGAGGGGACCTGGACATATGAGGACCTCAACATCTTCCTTGCCGGTCCCACGCTCACCACGCCCGGCGTGAACATGGACTTCCGCGGCGTGCCCGATGAAGCCGACCGGCTCAACGTGATCGCCTATCTCAGAACGCTCGCCAACGCGCCGGTTCCGCTGCCCTGAGAGCGTCCTCCGGAATCGAACCCGGTGGTGATAGCGTAGTAGGGGTTCTGAGCACCTCGAACTGGAACCGAAGGTAACGCTCTGGACTCACCAGGGATCAGCCAGCCTGAGACTACTATGTCCGCGAGATTGCCTAGCAGCTATACGCCTTCGACAATATCTCGAGGCTTGCTCCTAGGCTGGAGCGAACTCGTCATCGCGGTCACGGCCCGGTGTCCTCCGGATAAGGCCTTCGCAGTCCGCCGACATGTCTTTGCTCGGCGTAGCACGGCTACGAACGACCCTTCACGCGTGAGGCGGCAGTCTCACTGTGGTTTTCAAGAAAGCGGGACAATTCCCTCGAACGCCGCATAGACCGAGGTTCGCAGCCAACGGTCCATGCTGCGGGCAAGACCGGCGTCGCCGCTCAGGAAAAGTCCGCCTCTTTCTATCTCGCGCTCGACGCTGGAACGGCCCTCGATGATGGCCCCAAGCGAAACAACTCCGGTCTCGACGTAAAGGTCGACGTCCCGGCCGGGATCGAGCGAGCATAACTCGGGCAATTCCGCGCCTGGCTCGACCACAAGCCAGTAATGGGGATACTTCGGTGGGGGATCGTCGCGGAAATGGAAGCGGATGACGGCGCGCCGCCGCGGCAGTTCGGCGAGGTCGATCTTTCGCCGCACGCCCCACATGATGGTCGAAGCATCCGCACCGCTGAGCGCGATCTCCGCCTCGATGTTGCATTGCGCCCATTCCGCCAGCGCGTTCATCGCCGGCTCGAGGTTGATCGCCTTCTTGGTGCGGAAATAGTCGACGGTGCCCTTCGCCTTGTCCTCGATGCGCTCGACCAGGCCCAACGCTTCCATCTCCTTGAGCCGCCTCGACAAGAGGGCGGACGAGATGTTGCCCAGCCCCTTGCGAATGTCGTTGAAACGGGTCGAGCCGTTCCAGAGCTCAGTCAGGATTTGGATCGTCCAGCGCGGTTCCAGGATCTCGCAGGCGCACGCGATAGGGCAGATCAGTCCGTAAGGCCGTCCCGGCATGACTGAACTCTCCTTTGCCGCAAGTTAGACCCTGTGGAGGTCCAGGGCCAGTTCACAATCTGAAGCGGAACGCTTCCGAAGCTGCCCTAGCGACTGCCCACCTTCCACCGTCATGGTGATCGTCATTCGGGCATCCCCAACCAACGGAGGTTACCATGACCGGGCATAACATGACGCAAACGACGCTAGGCCGGACCGCACTGCGCGTGCCGGGTACTTTTCGTGGCCGGCCGCTCGAACGTCTGCTGGCCCTTGTCCGTGAATGGCGGACCCGCCGCGACATAGAGCGCTCGCTCGGCAACCTGTCCAACTTCCATCTGCGCGACGTTTGCTTGACCAAGGCTGACGTCGATGCGGCTTGCGCCGACAGCTTCGATCGATCCGCTTCTCACGCGCTCAATAGTGCGGCGCAGAACCGGATGGGAAATTGGTGAGAAGGGAATGCTGGCATGCGCGGCGCGCGCCTTAAATCCCCTTTTCGTTCGCGCCACGATGACCGGAACGCCCGGTACCTGCCCCATGTGCGGCCTCGGTGCCTGCGGCTGCGTGGCAGTGGGCACCGAAACACTGATCGACGCGTTCGTACCGGCGCAATAAACGCGGCCCAGAAAGAGGCGTTGTTGTTTGTCGCCAATCACTACCACTATCCGGAAGACAGCCAGATCAAGGACACGCTCTTCCGCAACGGTAGTTAGGATTGCTCCCGATTGACGGAAGGGCTTGGGGCCAAGTCTCAGGCTTGAAAATGGTCGGAGTGGCCGGATTCGAACCTAATCCGGATTCCAAGTGTCCAGTGAGTGTGTAGATTGGCTAGCTCGGCATGAAAGGACGTCCTGGCGGGGGGCTGTCGTGTCGACTCGGAACATCGCCGACTGCGACTTCTCCCGACAACTCCACCCCTTGCCGGAAAGTTCCGGGCGCAATGCCGCGACGGGCAGCGTAGGGCAAGGAAGGGCAAGAGAGGGGCCGCTCGTCGACTCCTCAAACGGTCTCATCCACATCAGCGAGATTGTCGCCCTCGGCCGCAACGGCCTCTCGCGCATGATGACGTCGTATATGCTGAGCAATGGAGCGATCGTAAATTTGGGCGGCGTCTTCGAGATGTCATACCAACGGTCCCAGGTGCTGACTCTTTCGTGATTTTGGCGACCGCGCGCGCCATGATTCCCTGATGCCGAAGGAGATTCGGCGATGGGATCAGCGGTGGAATTGCGGACGGACTATTCGGCGGGCGAGCTTCGCCGACTAGCCCGGGTTTCGAAGGATGTGCGGCAGGGCAGCCGGCTCTTGTCGATCGCGGCGGTCCTGGACGGGATGAGCCGAGCCGATGCGGCCCGGATCGGCGGGATGGATCGGCAGACGCTGCGCGACTGGGTGCACCGTTTCAATACTGCAGGGCCTGATGGTCTTCTCGATCAATGGTCACCAGGACCGCCGTCGCGGCTGTCGCCCGTGCAGCAGGCTGAACTTGCCGTTATCGTGGAGACCGGCCCGGACCGTGCCGCCGATGGCGTCGTGCGCTGGCGGCGCATTGACCTGAAGCGTGTCATCAGGGAGCGCTTCGGTGGACTACGACGCGCGCTATGTCGGGAAACTGCTGCACAAGCTCGGCTTCTCGCATATCAGCGCCCGCCCGCAGCATCCGGCGCAGGACGCCCATATTGTCGAGGCGTTCAAAAAAACTGGCCGCGCACGCTGAAGGCGCATCTTTGCGACCTGCCGCCGCGCACGAAGGTGGAGCTTTGGTTCCAGGACGAGGCCCGCATCGGCCAGAAGAATGGGACCGTGCGGCAATGGGCGCGTCGTGGAACGCGGCCCCGTCAGCCGGCCGATCAGCGCTACAAGAGCGCCTACCTGTTCGGCGCAATCTGCCCGGCGCGCGGCGCAGGCGCCGCTCTGGCTCTGCCCTTCGCCGACACTGAGGCCATGCAACTCCATATCGACGAAATCAGCCGGCATGTCGAAAAGGGCGCGCATGCCGTGCTCATCATGGATCGCGCCGGATGGCACACTACCGCCAATCTCAGGATGCCGGAAAACATCACGCCGATCTTCCTGCCGTCGCGCGCGCCGGGGCTGAACCCGGTCGAGAACGTCTGGCAATATCTGCGCCAAAACTGGATCTCGAACCGCGTCTTCGATGATTACGAAGCCATCATCGACGCCGCCTCCGAGGCCTGGCAGAAGCTCATCGCCGCGCCCGAAACCATCACATCAATCGGAACGCGTGAGTGGGCGCACGTCGGTCAAACCCTATGACTCTTGGTATAAGGCCGCAGCTTGAGACCTAGGGCTCACGCCTTACGAATTCATCTACAAGGTATTGGCTTCCCAGTCCGAACGCTCAAACTCAATGCGTTCCTGCAAATGCCGGGACTGAACTTCTAGTCGTTTGACATTGAGCGAGCCGTGTCGAGAAATGCGCGCACGAGCTTGCCGCCGCTGCGCTCGCGCAGGCAAATCAATGCTTCGTCCATGAGCGTCTCGGGAGCTTCGATTGAGATAGGCACAAGCCGCGTATCGTGGCCGAATTCGGCCGCCGAAACGAAACCGACGCCGGCGCCAGAGGCAACGATCTCCCGAACGGCCTCGCGGCCTTCGGCCTCGATCGCGGGCTTGAGCTCGATATTCAAGGCCGCGGCGAGATCCTCCAGCTTCTTGCGTGTCTTCGAGCCGCGCTCCCGCGTGACAAGCGGTTCCTGCGCAAGTTGTTGGAGCGTCAGCGACTTCCTGGACGCCAGCGGGTGGTCGCCGGAGACGAAGGCGATGATGGGCGTCGAGTTAAGTTTGAGCATTTCGAAATCGCGGCCGGTCGGCACTTCGCCAAGCACGCCGATATCGGCCTCGTAGCTGTAGAGGCTGCTGATCACGGTTTCGGTGTTGCCGGAGCGTACGGAGACCTGCACGCCCGGGTAGCGGGCGCGAAAGGCGCCGAGAATATGCAGAAGGTGGTGCGCGGCGTCGGCCACGATCCGCAACGTGCCAGAGCGAAGCGCGCGCGATTCCGTCAGCAGTTCGAGCGCCTGCTGCTCGGTTTCGAACATGCGGTGCGTTATCTCGAGCAACCTCTTGCCCTGCGCCGTCAGGGTCACCTGCTTTTTGTTCCGGTTGAACAGGAGCACGTCATATTCTTCCTCGAGCTTGCGCACCTGATCCGAGATCGCGGGTTGGGTGAGGAACAGCGCTTCGGCCGCGCGCGAAAAGCCCCCCGAAATCGCGACCTGATGAAATGCTCTCAGCTGCACGTAACGCATTCGCCTGGCTCCCTTGGCCACCGCCTGGTCGGCAAATTAGCATAGCCACAGCTGATATAAAGATAGAAACGAACGATTTGATTTATGGCCAGTTAGCCTTCACCTTTGATCGAGAGCCAGCCTGGGTTGGCTGCGAGCTCGGAGCCAACCATGCAATTTTCCATGATCCTGCTGCATCTCTCCGGTACCGTCATGCTGCTGCTTTGGGCAGTCCGCATGGTGCGCACAGGCGTCGAGCGAGCCGGCGGCCCGGCACTGCGCGATGTGCTGCGGCGGGCACGTAGCGGACGGCTTCAGTCGGCGGCGGCCGGGACCGCGCTTGCCGTGCTGCTGCAAAGCTCGACAGCGGTTGCGGTCCTTGCCTCAGGGTTCGCCGCAAGCGGCATCATTCCGGTTTCGGTAGGGCTGGCGATCCTGCTTGGCGCCGACCTTGGTTCGGCCCTGGTCGTAAAGCTGCTTTCGTTCGATCTGAGCTGGCTGGTGCCGCTCCTGATCCTGATCGGCGGCGTGCTGTTCCTCAAATTCGAAGCGCGCTCCGTCAGGCAGGCCGGGCGTATCCTCATCGGCATCGCCTTCGTGCTTCTGTCGCTTCACATGATCGGCGAGGCGACGGCGCCGATGCGGCAAAGCACGCTGCTGCCGGTCATGATCTCCTATCTGCGCGGTGACTTCCTCACCGCTTTTGCGGCAGCCGCGCTGTTTACCTGGCTCATCCATTCCAGCGTCGCCGCGATGCTTCTGTTCGTCACGCTTGCCGCGCAGGGCGTGGTGCCGATCGACGTCGGGCTGTCGCTTGTGCTCGGCGCCAATCTGGGCGGCGGGTTCATCGCGTTCTGGCTAACGCGCGGGCAGCAGGCCGTGGAGGCGCGTCGCATTCCCCTCGGCAATATCCTCTTCCGCGCGACGGCGGCGCTTGCAGCGCTGTTTGCGCTTCAGCTTGTCCCGTTCCCGGTTGATCTGTTCGGCCCGACCGAGGGGCGGCAGCTGGTCAATCTGCATCTGGTCTTCAATCTGGCACTTGTCGTTGTCTGTCTGCCCTTCACCGGCGCCATGGAAAGACTGGTCGCGCTGCTTGTCACCGATGCGCCCGAGACGAAAGCCGCGGCGGCGGATGGCCCCGTGGCGGCGCGGGCAAGCGCGCTCGACCGCACCGTGATGCGCACGCCGAGCCTTGCTCTGGCCAGCGCAACGCGCGAGCTGCTGCGCATGGGCGAAGTCGTCGAGCTAATGTTGCGCCCGGTCATGGATTTCTTCGAGGCCGGCACGCCTGAGCGCATCCGGCAGGTGCAGAAGCTCGACGACGAGGTGAACCGAGCCCACACCGACATCAAGCTCTACTTAGCCGAGGTCAACCGCGGCACCATGACGCCGGCCGAGGCGCGGCGCGGCATCGAGCTCACCGATTTCGCCATCAGCCTCGAGCGGGCAGGGGATATCGTTGCCAAGAATCTGCTGGTGCTCGCGCAGGAGACCGTCGCGAAGAAACTGCGCTTTTCGCGCGACGGGTGGAACGAGCTTGTCGGGCTTCACGATCGTGTCATGGCGAACATGCAACTTGCCCTGAATGTCCTGGTGTCGAGCGATCTCGATTCGGCGCGCCAACTGGTCGTCGAGAAGGAGCGGATGCGCAAGCTGGAACGCCTGAGCCATGACCGGCATTTGCGGCGCCTGCAATCGGGCACACCTGAAACCATTGAGACGAGCGACATCCATCTAGAGGCTGTTCGGGCGCTGAAGGAAATCAATTCGTTGCTGGCTTCAGTCGCTTATCCGCTGCTCAGCGAGAGCGGTGACTTGCTCGAAAGCCGGCTGGCGCAGGGCGGTCGCGCGCAAGAGAAAATGGCTCACTTGCCGGCGTAGCGAAGATGCTGCGGCAGTCGGAATAGCATCAATTAAATCTATACATCGATACAAAATAGCGATTTTACAAATAGATCGCTAAAGCCAACAATGGCGTCATATCGAAAATGTCAGTGATCGAGGTGGAGGGCAGCATGCTCGCTGAGACGAAATTTGCGGCATCCAGGCCGCTGGACGGGCCGGCGATGGGAGAGCCCTACCTGCTGACGCCGGGGCCGCTCACGACCTCGTATTCCGTCAAGCAGGCGATGCTTCGCGACTGGGGCTCCTGGGATGGCGATTTCCGCGCCATGACGGCCGAGATGCGCCGCCGGCTGCTGGCGCTCACCGGCGACAGCCGCGGCGAATTCGACTGTGTGCCGATGCAGGGCAGCGGCACCTTCTGCGTCGAGGCCATGCTCGGCTCCTTCGTGCCGAAGGACGGCAAGGTGCTGGTGCTTGCCAATGGAGCCTATGGGCTGCGTGCGGCGCAGACCATGCAGTATATCGGCCGCGCTTACACGCTGATCGACAAAGGCGACTACCTACCGCCGCGTGGCGAAGAGGTCGCGGCGGCGCTCAAGGCCGACCCCGCCATCACCCACGTCATCGCCATTCATTGCGAGACCAGTTCAGGCATCCTGAACCCAATCGCCGAGATATCGGAAGCCGTCTATGCCAGCGGCCGCAAGCTTCTGATCGACTCCATGAGCGCGTTCGGTGCGATCCCGCTCGACGTCAACGAGATCCGCTACGAGGCGATGGTGTCATCCGCCAACAAGTGCATCGAGGGCGTGCCGGGCTTCGGCTTCGTCATCGCCCGCAAGAGCGAGCTGGAAGCCGCGAAGGGCCGCAGCCACTCGCTGTCGCTCGACGTCCATGCGCAATGGGCGCACATGAACAAGACCGGACAGTGGCGCTACACGCCCCCGACGCACGTCGTCGCGGCCTTCCTCGAGGCGCTGCGCCAGCACGAGGCGGAGGGCGGCATCGCCGGCCGCGGCGCCCGCTACACGCTGAACCGCGACGTCATGGTGGCCGGCATGCGCGAGCTCGGTTTCGAGACGCTGCTGAAGGACCGCTGGCTGTCGCCGATCATCGTCACCTTCTTCAATCCGGCGCACGCCAACTTCGCCTTCGACAGGTTCTACCACCTGATGAAGGCAAAGGGCTTCATCATTTATCCGGGCAAACTGACGGTCGTCGATTCCTTCCGCATCGGCTGCATCGGCCAGATGGACGAGCACGTCATGCGCCGGGTCGTCGAAGCCGCAGCCCAGTCGCTGAGCGAAATGGGCGTCGACACCGCCGCCCCGTCCCCCGCCGCTATCGCCGAGCGCGCCAAGCTCGCCGCCTAAAGGTCTTTTGAGGATTTTCCGATGAACCAGATGTCTCCCGTCAACGTCACGGCCAACGGCCGCAGCTACGCCTGGCCGCGCGTGCCGGCCATCGCTATCTGTCTCGACGGCTGCGAGCCGGCCTATCTGGACGAAGCCATTCGCGCCGGGCTGATGCCGGCGCTGGAGAGGATCAAGAAGAAGGGCACGGCGCGGTTCGCCCATTCGGTCATCCCGAGCTTCACCAATCCCAACAATCTGTCCATCGCCACGGGGCGGCCACCTGCCGTGCACGGCATTTGCGGCAACTACCTCTACAACCCGGAGACGGGCGAGGAGGTGATGATGAACGATCCGAAGTTCCTGCGCGCGCCGACGATCTTCAAGCAGTTCTACGACGCCGGCGCCAAGGTGGCGGTGGTGACGGCCAAGGACAAGCTCAGGGCGCTGCTCGGCCACGGCCTTGCCTATGACGACGGCCGCGCTGTCTGCTTCTCCTCGGAAAAGTCGGACACCACGACCAAGGCCGCCAACGGCATCGACAATGCGTCCAACTGGCTCGGCCGGCCGGTGCCGGAAGTCTATTCGGCCGAGCTATCGGAGTTCGCCTTTGCCGCCGGCGTCAAGCTCTTGAAGGAGTTCCGGCCGGACGTGATGTACCTTACCACCACCGACTACGTGCAGCACAAATACGCGCCGGGGGTGAAGGAGGCGAACGCGTTCTACAAGATGTTCGACAGGTATCTTGCCGAACTTGATGCGCTGGGCGCCGCGATCGTGGTCACCGCCGATCACGGCATGAAGCCAAAGCACCACGCCGACGGCTCGCCCAATGTCGTCTATGTCCAGGATCTTCTGGATGAATGGCTGGGCAAGGACGCAGCCAGAGTGATCCTGCCGATCACCGACCCCTACGTCGTGCATCACGGGGCGCTCGGCTCCTTCGCCACCGCCTATCTTCCGAAAGGCGCCGATCGCGAGGCGATCATGGCGAAGCTCCGCCAGGTCGAGGACATCACCCTGGTGCTTGGACGTGAAGAGGGCTGCGCCCGCTTCGAACTGCCGGAGGACCGGATGGGCGACATCATCCTGATCTCCGGCGAGAACAAGACGATCGGCACCTCCGAGCACCGGCACAATCTGGCGGCGCTAGACGAGCCGCTGCGTTCGCATGGCGGCCTGACGGAGCAGACCGTGCCGTTTATCGTTAACCGCGTGCTGCCGGACCTGCCCAACGAGCCGGCGCTTCGCAACTTCGACGCCTTCTACTACGCCACTATGGCGGCGGCGCAGGCTTGAGCTGAGCCTGATGTCGACCCTCACTCCACCTCGCTCCGCTCGGCACCACTCCACCCATCGACGGGGAAAGGAAGTCCGAAGAGCCGGAGTGGGGGTCATCCTCGGCTACAATGCGCCCACAGATCTGCCGGAGCAGAGCTCATGACCCAACTCGATCCCTCCATCAAAGTACGCCACGAGCCGATGCGCATCGCCGGCCGGAAGGTCGACGCCGAACGCAGGCTGGAGGTACGCTTCCCCTGGAACGACACGGTGATCGGAACCGTGCCGGCCGGTGGGGCCGAGCATGCCAGGGAAGCCTTCAAAATCGCCGCCAACTACCAGCCCAAGCTCACGCGTTACGAACGGCAGCGCATCCTGCTGAAGACGGCTGAGCTGCTCAACGGGCGCAAGGACGAGCTATCCGACCTCATCACGCTGGAACTTGGCATCTCAAAGCAGGATTCGCTCTACGAGGTCGGGCGCGCCTTCGACGTGTTCACGCTTGCCGGCCAACTGGCCATCCACGACGACGGCGAGATCTTCTCCTGCGACCTCACCCCGCACGGCAAGCAGCGGAAGATCTTCACCATCCGCGAGCCGCTGAGCGCTATCTCGGCGATCACGCCGTTCAACCATCCTCTCAACATGGTGTCGCACAAGGTGGCGCCGGCGATCGCCACCAACAATTGCGTTGTGGTCAAGCCGACCGAACTGACGCCGATCACGGCGCTGATGCTGGCCGACATCCTCTACGAAGCCGGCTTGCCGCCGGAAATGCTCTCCGTCGTCACCGGCTGGCCGGCCGACATCGGCGACGAGATGATCACCAACCCCAATATCGACCTGATCACCTTTACCGGCGGCGTGCCTGTCGGCAAGATGATCGCCTCCAAGGCCGGCTACAAGCGTCAGGTGCTGGAGCTCGGCGGCAACGATCCGCTGATCGTGCTCAACGATCTTTCCGACGAGGACCTGGCAAAGGCTGCTGATCTTGCCGTTGCCGGCGCCACGAAGAATTCCGGCCAGCGGTGCACCGCGGTCAAGCGCATCCTGGTGCAGGAGAAGGTTGCCGACCGTTTTGTGCCGATGGTTCTGGAGCGCGCGAAGGCGATCCGCTTCGGCGACCCGCGCGATCCGGCCACCCAGCTCGGCACCGTGGTGCACGAGAGGGCGGCCGCGCTGTTCGAGAAACGCGTCCACATGGCCGCTGAGCAGGGCGCGGAAGTGCTCTACGATCCTGGCCGCAAGGGTGCGTTGCTTCCTCCGATCGTCGTCGACCGCGTGCCGCACCAGTCCGAACTGGTGATGGAGGAAACCTTCGGCCCGATCGTGCCCATCGTGCGCGCGCCGGACGATGACGAGGCGCTCATCGCGCTCTCGAACTCGACTGCTTTCGGCCTGTCGTCCGGTGTCTGCACCAACGATTTCCGCCGCATGCAGAAATACATCACCGGCTTGAAGGTCGGCAGCGTCAACATCTGGGAAGTGCCGGGCTACCGCATCGAGATGAGCCCGTTCGGCGGCATCAAGGATTCCGGCAACGGCTACAAGGAAGGCGTGATCGAAGCGATGAAGAGCTACACCAACGTCAAGACATTCTCCTTGCCTTGGTAACGTACGGATGCGTCGCCGGGAGATTGTCTGCGCGTCGGCTTGCTTCCAGGCACAAACGTGCCGCAAACACCGGGATCCATAATGTCCACAAGAGCTTCCTTTCCCACTCAGGCCCGCGTCGTCATCATCGGCGGGGGCGTTATCGGCTGCTCGGTAGCCTATCATCTGACCAAGCTAGGGTGGTCGGACGTGGTCCTGGTGGAACAAGGACAATTGAGTGGCGGTACGACATGGCACGCCGCGGGCTTGGTCGGTCAGTTGCGCAGCCAGTCGAGCATGACCAGCCTGGTGCGCTACTCGACTGAACTCTACGGCAAACTGGAAGCCGAAACCGGCCTTGCCACCGGCTGGAAGAATTGCGGCTCGCTCAGCGTCGCGCGGACTGCCGACCGCATGACGGCGCTGAAACGAACCGCAGCATCGGCAAGAGCGCAAGGGGTCGAGGTCGAGGTAATCACCCCCGAGGAGGCTGGCAAGCTCTGGCCGCCGATGGCGACTGCCGATCTGGTTGGCGCGGTGTGGCTGCCGGGTGACGGCAAGGCCAATCCGACGGACCTCACGCAATCGCTGGCCAAGGGCGCGCGCATGGGCGGCGCCCATATCGTCGAGCGGGTGCGCGTGACGGGCATTTCGACGCTGAACAGGCGTATCACGGGCGTCCGGACCGACCGAGGGGATATCGCGGCGGAGGTCGTCGTGAACTGCGCGGGCCAATGGGCCCGGAAGATAGGCCAGATGTGCGGCGTGACCGTGCCGCTGCACTCGGCCGAGCACATGTACATCGTCACCGGCAAGATCGAGGGCGTACACCCCGACCTGCCGGTGCTGCGCGACCCCGACGGTTACACCTATTATAAGGAAGAAGTCGGCGGGCTGGTGATGGGCGGCTTCGAGCCGGAGGCGAAGCCATGGGGCATGAAGGGCATCCCCGACGATTTCGAATTTGCCCTGCTGCCCGACGATTGGGACCAGTTCGAAATCCTGATGGAGAACGCGATGGTTCGCGTTCCGGCACTGGCCGAGAGCGAGGTGAAAAAATTCTACAATGGTCCCGAGAGCTTTACGCCGGACAATAATTTCATGCTCGGGGAAGCGCCCGAACTGAAGAATTTCTATGTGGGCGCCGGCTTCAACTCGATGGGAATCGCAAGCGCGGGCGGTGCCGGTCGTGCCCTTGCCGAGTGGATCGTCAATGGCGAACCCACGCAGGATCTGTGGCCGGTGGATATTCGCCGCTTCGCCGCCTTCAACAACAATCAACGTTGGTTGCATGACCGGGTCAAGGAGACGCTGGGTCTTCACTATGCCATGCCCTGGCCCAACCGCGAGCTCGACCTAGCGCGGCCGCTCCGGCGTTCGCCCCTCTACGACCGGCTGAAAGCCAAGGGCGCCTGCTTCGGCTCCAAAATGGGATGGGAGCGGGCCAACTGGTTCGCCACGAGCAACGAGGCGGCCGTGACCCGGTATGCGTTTGACCGGCAGAACTGGCATGAGGCGGTGGGCCGTGAAATGAAGGCGGCCCGCGAAGGGGCTGCAATTTTCGATCAGACCTCCTTCGCCAAACTGCTGCTGCAGGGGCGCGATGCCTGCGCAGTTCTAAACCGCATCTGCGGTGCTCAGATCGACGTTGAAGTTGGCAGCAGCGTATATACTGGCGTCTTCAACAACCGTGGCGGCTATGAGAGCGATCTTACGGTGTTGCGATTGGGTGCCGAAAAATTCCTCATCATCACAGGCTCTGCACAGCCTGTTCGGGATTTCGATTGGATCAACAAGCAGATTCACCGCGACGCGCACGCAATGCTGACGGACGTCACCTCGGCTTATGCCGTGCTTGGGTTGATGGGGCCGAATTCGCGCGAAATTCTGTCGCGCCTGACCTCGGCCGATCTTTCGGATGCGGCGTTCCCCTTTGCCACCAACAGGGAGATCGACGTCGACTACGGCATTTGCCTGGCCAACCGCATGACCTATGTCGGTGAACTCGGTTGGGAGTTGATCATACCGACGGAATTCGCTGTCGGTGTCTATGAAGCTGCTGTCGAAGCAGGGCGGGATCTCGGGCTCGCGGATGCCGGCTATTACGCCCTCGAGGCGCTGCGGCTCGAGAAGGGTTACCGCGCCTGGAGCCGCGAACTCACTCCGGACATCAATCCATGGCAAGCAGGGCTGGGGTTCGCCGTTGACCTCGACAAGGCAGGCGGCTTCATCGGGCGCGACGCCATCGCCGCGGCAAAGGGCAAGCCGCTGCTCAAGCGCATCGTACAGTTCACTCTGGAAAGCGCTGAACCGATGCTGTGGGGCGGCGAACTGATCCTGCGCGACGGCAGGCCAACGGGTGAAGTACGCTCCGCCGCCTATGGCCACAGCCTCTGCCGGTCGGTCGCGCTCGGGCTGGTCGAAAGTGTCGACGGCGTCGACGCGGCATTTCTCCAGAGCGATCATTTCGAAATCGAACTGGCCGGAGTGCGGCACCGCGCGAAGGCACATCTCAAGGCCGCCTACGACCCGAAGGGTGAGAAGATCAGGCCGAGCGAACCGGCCGAGCGGGCCGCGTAGGGTTATAAGGAGGGTTGCGGTGGCCACGTACGATCTTGCCGTTGTCGGAGCCGGTATCATCGGGTTGGGCCATGCGCTCGCCGCTGCGGAGCGCGGCCTGCGTGTTGTGGTGATCGACCGCGACATCCAGGCGAACGGCGCTTCGATCCGGAATTTCGGGCTTGTGGTGGTCAGCGGTCAAGAGCCTGGCCTGTCGCGTCAGCGCGCCGAACGCTCCCGCGAGATATGGCTCGGCCTTTCGAAGCAGGCCGGCATAGACATACTGCATCGGGGCAAGCTTGTCGTGGCGCAGCGGCCGGAGGCGATGGCTGTCCTCGATGCATTCGCATCATCACCTGAGGCGGAAGGCTGTCGCGTGCTGACGGCAAGGGAGTCGGTGAATTTTCAGCCAGAGCTGGCGGCAAACAACATCGTTGGCGGCCTTTACAGCCCATGGGAACTCCGCATTGAATCGCGTGAGGCACTGCCATGGATAGGGTCGTTTCTGTCCGAATGCCATGGGGTTGAATTCCGGCGAGGGGTTGCCGTGAGCCGTATTTTGCCGCCGCTGCTCCAGACCGGCAGCGGCGACATTCGTGCAGACAAGATCGTGGTCTGCCCTGGAGACGATCATACGACGCTCTATCCTGATCGTGTCGCTGCCTACGAGACTCATCGCTGCAAGCTGCAGATGCTTCGGCTCGCCGACCCAGGCTTTCGGCTCAATCAGGCCCTTATCTCAGATCTAAGCCTGCTGCGTTACCAAGCATACGCCGCGCTGCCGGAAGCGCAGGCACTGCGTTCGAGACTTCAGATTGAATGCGGCGATGCCCTCGACAACGAGGTTCACCTCATTGTGGTCCAGAGCGCGGATGGATCGCTGGTGGTCGGCGACTCGCATCATTACGGGCACGTTCTCGACCCGTTTGGATTGGAGGACATCGATCAGATGATCCTGGGCGAGTTCCGAAAACTGTTCGGGCGGACACCGGACGTGCTGGCGCGGTGGACAGGCAGCTATTCCTCAGCGCGTGGCCATCCGGCCTTCATCGACGCGCCGCACGAGCACGTCAGGCTGGTCATGGTGACCAGCGGCACCGGTGCCAGCACCGGATTTGCGCTTGGCGAGGAAACGATCACAGAATTGTTCGGCTGACAGGTCGTTGTCGTGAAACAATTCTCCTGATGAAATCCATTGCGTCGGTCGGTTGCGTTATGAGGGAAATATGACGCTCGTCCATACCGAAGGCGAATCCAACAAGGCGGCGGCGCGCCAGGATTGGAGCGCCAGGCAAAGCGACGGACCGTCGCAGGAACTCCTGCGCCGCGACGCCGCGGCCTTTCTTCATCAAAGCCTTTCCAGCCCTTGTGTCTCGGCGATCGCCAAGGCTGAAGGCATCTGGATCGAGGACACTGCCGGGCGCCGCTACATGGATTTCCACGGCAACAGCGTCCATCATATCGGCTACGGCCATCCGCGCCTTAAGGAAGCGATCCGCCAGCAGATGGACGCGCTGCCGTTCGCGCCGCGCCGGTTCACCTGCGAGGCCGCGATCGAGCTCGCCGAGACGCTTGGCGCGCAGGCGCCGGGAGACCTTGGCAAGGTGCTGTTCACGACGGGCGGGTCCGACGCGATCGAGGTGGCGCTGAAGCTGGCGCGCGCAGCCACGGGCCGGTTCAAGACGCTGTCGTTCTGGGATGCCTTCCACGGCGCCGGCTTCGGCGCTGCAAGCGTCGGCGGCGAGGCGACGTTCCGCTCGGGCATCGCGGGGCCGCTCCTGCCCGGCACCGAACATGTTGCGCCCTGGGCGCCGCACAACTGCCCCTATGGCACCAATTCGCTGGAGGATTCGGCGCGTGCCTGCGCCAGCATGATCTCCTATGTGCTCGGACGCGAGGGCGACTTCGCCGCCTTCGTCGCCGAGCCGATGCGGGCAACGCCGCTGGTGCCCGCGCCGGGCTTCTGGAAGGCGGTGCGCGAAGCCTGCGACCGGCATGGAACGCTGCTGATCTTCGACGAGATACCGACCGGTCTCGGCAAGACCGGAAAATTCTTCGCCTCCGAGCATGACGGCGTCACGCCCGACATGATCGTGCTCGGCAAGTCGCTCGGTGGCGGCATCCTGCCCATAGCCTCTGTGATCGCGCGGCGCGACCTCGACGTCGCCGGCGACTATGCGATCGGTCACTACACGCACGAGAAGAACCCCGTCACCGCGCGTGCCGCGCTGACCACCATTGCCATTGTACGCGAGGAAGGCCTTGTCGAGCGCTCGGCCGAGCTTGGCGCCCATGCGCTCGCCCGCATGAACGACCTCATGCAACGCTCGCCATTCGTCGGCGACGTCAGGGGCAGGGGGCTGATGTTCGGCGTCGAAATGGTCGAGGGCAAGGCTGACCGCACTCCCGCGCGCGCGCTTGCCGAGAAGATCTACTACCGGTGTCTCGATGAGGGGCTGAGCTTCAAGATCAGCCAGGGCAATGTGCTGACGCTTTCGCCGCCGCTGGTGATTTCGCGCGCCGATCTCGATCATGCGCTCGACATCGTCGAAGCCGCCGTGCTCGCGGCCTGAAACGCGGGAGCCGATTGCGGAAATGAAGGCCGTTCGCACCGACCGGGAGCTTGAATGTCCGGGCATCGACGCGGGCCTCAGGGCACGCGGGGTCGAACTGGTGACGCTGCCCGACGGCATCCCGGAAGCCGACCTCATCGTGGCCGTCGCTGACGCCGATCTCTTGCTGATGTGCTACACGCCGATCACCGCGCGCGTCATCGAGGCGGCGCGAAAGCTCAAGGGCATCGTCAAATATGGCGTCGGCATCGATGCCATCGACATCCAGGCGGCGATGCGGCTCGGCATCCCCGTGGTCAATGTCCCCGATTATGCCGAAGCGACGGTCGCCGAAGGAGCCTTCGCCCTGATGATCGCTCTGGCGAAACGGCTGCCGGCGATCACGGCGGCAGTTTTGCGGGATGGCTGGGTCTGGCCGGAGCAGCGTTGGCTGGGGCGCGACATTTCCGGCGCCACGCTCGGGCTCGTCGGCTGCGGCAGGATCGGCCGCAGCATGGCCCGCATGGCCGGGCAGGGATTTCGCGCGCGCGTGCTCGGATTCGATCCGAATGTCGACACCGCCGCGATGCGGCAGGCGGGCATCGAAAAGCAAGACAATCTCCACGACATGCTTCGCGCCTGCGATTTCGTGTCGATACATTGCGTGCTCAACGACGCCACCCGAGGCCTGATTGGCAGAGCCGAGCTTGCCTGCATGAGGCCGTCCGCCATCCTGATCAATGTTTCGCGCGGCGCGCTCATCGATGAAGCGGCGCTGGTCGAGGCTGTGGTCGAAAAACGCATCGGCGGGGTCGGCCTCGATGTCTATTCGCAGGAGCCGCTATTGACGTCAGGCCATGCAATGAGCGCTCTGTTCGGTCGCGACAACGTCATTCTCTTTCCGCACCTCACCTTCTTCACGGTCGAGGCCTTGCGCCGGCTCGAGGACGAAACGCTCACCCGCTGCTTCGAAATTCTCGATGGCAGGCCGGTGACGATCCGCTCGGTGGATCCGAGACTGCGCGCGCAGCGTGCCGGCGTCGTGTTCGGCTGATCTGGCCGGGTCCTCCCTAACAGCTTTTTCCAACAGGCATTCCGCCTGCCGCCCGAAATGCGGCCGCGAGGCGGCCGCGACAGTTTCGTGACAAACATCAGAGAAACCTTGGTCTTTATAAAATAAATAGATTTTACTTATCGATCGCCAATCCTCAAAATCTTGGAAAGTGGACGTCTAGCCGACTCGATCGAGGTTGGAGACCCGAGGGCTGGCCGGCCAAAGTGCATCGCAGAATGTGGCTTCCATCAAAAGGGGAACTGATCATGAAATCACGAAACGCAACCGTTATCGCGGCCTTCGCCGCGCTGCTTTCCGCATCTGCGGCCCTCGTTGGGCCGGCGATGGCCGAGGGTGTCGTCACCATCTATTCGGCCGACGGCCTGCATGACGGCAATGGCAGCTGGTATGAGACCGAGTTCGCCGCGTTCACCAAGGCGACCGGCATCAAGGTGCAGTATATCGAGGGCGGTTCCGGTGGTGTCGTCGAGCGCGTCGCCAAGGAGAAGTCGAACCCGCAGGCCGACGTGCTGGTCACGCTGCCCCCGTTCATTCAGCGTGCCGCGGAAGATGGGCTGCTGCAGGACTACAAACCCGAGGCAGCTGCGCAGATCGATGGCGGTACCGACAAGTACCGGCCGCTGGTCAACAACTACATGAACTTCATCTACAACAGTGCCGCGCTTTCGGAAGCGCCGAAGAGCTACAACGATCTGCTTGATCCCAAGTTCAAGCATAAGATCCAATATTCGACGCCCGGCCAGGCCGGCGACGGCACGGCTGTGATGCTGCAGATCATCCACGCTTTCGGCGGCGAGGATGCCGGCTTCGAATTCATGAAGAAATTGCAGGACAACAATGTCGGGCCCTCGGCTTCCACCGGCAAGCTGACCGCGCTGGTCAACAAGGGTGAGCTGCATGTCGCGAACGGCGACCTGCAGATGAACATGTCGCAGATGGCCGACAATCCGAACATCAAGGTGTTCTGGCCCGCGGGTCCGGACGGCACCCGCTCCACCTTCGCCCTGCCTTACGAGATCGGCCTGGTGACCGGTGCACCGAACGGCGACAACGGCAAGAAGCTGATCGATTTCCTGCTGTCCAAGGAGGCCCAGTCGACGGTAAGCTCGGTTGCCCTCGGCATGCCGGCCCGCAACGACGTGAAGCCGGACGACGCCAACTTCTCCAAGCTGCAGGAGGCGATGAAGGGCGTGACGGTCTGGTCTCCGAATTGGGATGAGGCGCTGAAGAAGCTGCCCGACTATGTCAAGAAGTGGAACGAAGCGACTGGAAGTTGATCCCCTGGTGTCCAGAACCGGAGGACCAGCCATGTCGGTGCCCGCTATCATGGGGAGCAATGTTGTGGATGTCGACGCCGCGAAAATTCGCGGCGCCGGCTCCAATGTCCACTTCGACAAGGTCAGCGTCGCCTATGGCGCGCTTGTCGTCCTGCATCCGCTGACGCTCGACATCGCTCCAGGCGAGATCCTGGCGATGATCGGCCCCTCGGGCTCCGGCAAGACGACGGCTCTGCGGGCGGTTGCCGGTTTCGTCAAACCGGCAAGCGGGCGCATCCGCATCGGTACCACTGATGTCACCGATCTTCCGCCCTATGAGCGCGGGCTCGGCATGGTGGTGCAGAACTATGCCTTGTTTCCGCATATGCGCGTCGAGGACAACGTCGCCTTCGGCCTGAGGGCACAGCGCGCCGACAAAGCGCTCATTGCCGAACGCGTCAAGGACGCGCTCGCCACGGTCGGCATGTCGGGCTTTTCCCGGCGTTATCCGCGCGAGCTTTCGGGGGGCCAGCAGCAGCGCGTCGCGATCGCGCGGGCGCTGGCGGTGCGGCCGCGCGTGCTTCTGCTCGACGAGCCGCTTTCGGCGCTCGACGCGCAAATAAGGCGCAACATGGTCGAGGAAATAGCCAAGCTGCATCGCGACCTGCCGGGGCTGACAGTCCTTTACGTGACCCACGACCAGACCGAAGCGCTGACGCTTGCCGACAAGATCGCCATCATGCGTGACGGCCGGGTTTCCTCGCACGGACCGACGGTTGATCTCTACCGCAGGCCACCGAACCGCTTTACGGCGGAGTTCCTTGGCCGCGCCAACCTTTTGCCGGTGACAGTCTCCGAGGCGGCAGGGCCGAAAGGGCTCGCCAAAGCGAGGCTCGGCGATGTCGTGCTTGCCGGCGCGGCACGCGGCGAGAAACCTGGGGAGAAGAGCCTGCTTTGCATCCGGCCGCAGCATCTCAGCCTCACAGGCGACGAGGAACATTCGAACAGGATCGTCGGCACGCTCAAGGAAGTCCACTGGCAGGGCGAACTCACCCATCTCGTGCTCGATGTGGGCGGCACGCCAGTGCGCGTCTCGGCAACCAGGCTGCCGGTGTCCTTGCCGGAGCGCGGCACCGCGATGCCTCTCTTCTTCACGCCCGGCGATACGTCTCTCGTTCCGGAAGACGCCCGTGTCTGAGGCGGCCGTTCTTTCGAAACCGGCGGCCAGGAAGGTGCCCGGCAGCATCTGGATCGTGCCGCCGGCGGCGCTGCTGGCGCTGCTGTTTTTCTATCCCCTGGCGCTGATTGCCCGGCAGGCCTTTCTCGACGACAGCGGCGTCGCCAACATCGCCGAGTTCGTGCGCGTGCTCCATGCGCGCTTCTTTCTCAATGCGCTCCTCAACACGGTTACGATCTCGGTCGCGGCAACCGCCGGATGCCTGATCGTCGGCCTGATGCTGGGCCTGATCCTCGCCTTCGTGCCGTTTCCGGGCAGCGGCGTCATCGCCCGGCTGATCGACACATTTATCGCCTTGCCGACATTCCTGGTGACGCTCGCCTTCACCTTCCTCTACGGCTCGGCCGGCATGCTCAACAGCGGGCTGATGGAAGCCTTCTCGCTGCCGACGCCGCCCGTCGATTTCCTCTATTCGACATGGGGTGTGGTGCTGGCCGAAGTCACCGTCTACACACCCTTCATCCTGCGGCCGCTGCTGGCAGCCTTCTCGCTCGTCGATCGCGGCCAGATAGAAGCCGCCAGCGTGCTCGGCGCGCGTCCTTTCCGGATCGTGCGCCAGGTGATTCTGCCGGCGGCTGTTCCGGCGCTGATTGCCGGCGGCAGCCTCTGCCTGCTTTTGACCGTGAACGAATTCGGCATCGTGCTGTTCATCGGCGCCAAGGGCGTCATCACCTTGCCGCTGCTGATCTACAGCAAGGCCATCCAGGAGTCCGCCTATCAGGTCGCCTGCATCATCGCGCTGGTCAACATCGTGCTGTCGCTGGGACTGTTTGGACTTTACCGGCTCGCCGCAGGCCGGCTCGGAGTGTAGCCATGCTGGTCTGGTCGAAATCCGGTCGCATCGCCATCTGGGCGATCTTCGCGCTGCTGTTCGGTGTGCTGTTCCTGGCACCTCTGGCCGTCATCCTACTCTCCAGCCTTGCCGGCCAGTGGAACAGTGTGCTGCCCAGCAGCCTGACGCTGGAGCATTACAGCGACGTCGTCCAGGGTTCGGCCGGCGACTCCGTGAAGGCCAGCTTTATCACCGGCATTGCCGCCAGCGCGCTGGCCCTGGTCAGCGGCGCCTGGGCGGCGCTTGCGCTGCGTGTGCAAGGCGCCACGCTGGCGCGACTGCTCGGCCTTTTGTTCTTCATCCCAAGTGCCGTGCCTTCCGTGTCGGTCGGTCTTGGATTGCTCGTTGCCTTCAGCAATCCACCGCTGCTTCTCAACGGCACCGTTGCCATCGTCATGGTCGCGCATTTCGTGCTGATTTCGGCCTTCACCTTCGGCAATGTGTCGGCGGGTCTGGCGCGGCTGTCGCCGGACTTCGAGCAGGTCGCCTCCAGCCTCGGCGCCAGGTCCGCCTATCGGCTCTGGCATGTCACGCTGCCGCTGCTTGCGCCCTATCTCGCCGCGGCATTTGGCCTGAGCTTCGCGCTCTCCATGGGCGAACTGGGCGCGACGGTGATGGTCTATCCGCCTGGCTGGGTGACGCTTCCGGTGTCGATCTTCTCGCTGACCGATCGCGGCGACATCTTCGCGGGAGCGGCGCTCACCATGATTTTGGTCGCGGCGACCCTGGTCCTCTTGCTTGGACTCGAACGCGTCACCCGGCGCGCGACGGGATCGTAGGTCTCCCGCGGCCTGCACGCATCTGGACGGCATAGGACTTCTCGCCTATCGGCAAGCGCTTCGCGCCGCGTCTGCCCAACCTCAAGGATCGGAGGTTCCACACATTCGGGAAAGGCGATGCCTACCCGCCGCTGACGAGCCACATTGGCGCCCCGATCAACACCGCGTTGATCCTCGACCACTGGGACGACCTGCTGCATCTGGCGGCATCGGTCACAACCCGCTCCGTCATCCCCTCGACGATCCTGAAGAAGCTGTCGGCGTGTCCGAAGGAGAGCCAACTGACCAGAGCGCTGCGGGAACTTGGCCGGCTCGAACTATGCGACCCAGAAGCTGGAAGGCAAGAAGCTGGCCGTGATCGGCTACGGTATTGTCGGCCGTGAGCTTGCCAAACTCGCTCATGTGACTTGACCTCGCTTGGCTGGACGCTCACCCACATGCTGAACGCGCTTTCGCATTGGACGGAGGCGAACATCGAGGCCGTTCATGCCGCCCAGCGCAGATACGACCACATCGGCTAGCCCGCTTATCTCAGTGCGCCACGATGGCGCGTATCACCAGTGGAGGGAGGTTCCACCCAGATAGTAGTCGATAGGTCTGGTAGCTGACGAGAGGCTCGGTCGGGTAACTGGCCGGGTCGAAGCCTCGTGACAAAGGCCGCCTAGGGCGGTTGAGCAATCCGATGGGCCGTAACGCGAGTGAAGCCTGAGCAGGCCTCGAAAGTGATGATGCGGATGCCGACCCGCCTGAGATTCGGGGGAGGCCGCGTGAACGGGGAAGCAATCGACATGTGCACCCGTTTGATCCGCCGGGGCAGTGGGCACGGCACGTTGGAAGGGTGATGCGGGTATGCCTCGGGGTGGAGACGATCGCGGAGTATCTGCAAGGCCATTCCGGCCTTCATTTTACATTGGGCCTCGTCGAAATGCCGATCTACCAGCTGGCAGACGGGGCGCGGATCGTCGTGCCGCGTGTTCTCGCGAAGACGCAGACAATTGTGAGGAGCGTTATCGCGCTTCCGGATGGCCTCGCTCTGTCCGAGGACGAGGAAGAGGAATCTTCTGATTCAGTCGAGTCACCGGAAAGAAGAGCCGGGCGGGAGCGCGATAACGCCATCAGGCAGAGCTTCTGGCAAGATTTCCCGTCGGGGACGACCCCGACCAGATGCGCCCTCCAGCCGCGCTTGGCAGCCATATCGTCTTCAAATTCGGAGCACCCGGTGGCTCGAGTTGGTTGACGGTCTACCGTGACATGCGCGCCAACCGCGTCGGTCTGGACCTTTCCTCTAATCGCAACTCGGTGGGTGAACGGGCGTCGAAAGCGCTGGCCTCTGAGGCAGAGGAGTTGGCTGCTGAACTAGGTCCAGACGTGACGATCGATTTTGCCGGGGACAGACCAGTCATTGCCCAGGACTTCACCGTGCAGGATCTCGAGAAGCCAGAAGACCGCGCACGGGCGCTCAACTGGCTTCAGGAGCGGACGAACGCGTTTATAAACGCACTTCGGCCGCGCATCTGATCGGCGCTTCGCGATTTGGTGGAGGAATGAACTAGCATTGTCATGGATATGCCGCCGACATTCCAATCTAGAACCGCGCGTAGCGTTCTGGCGGCTGTGGTATGAGGAGGCCGTGGCAGGCGCAGGGTTCGCCGACTGGCAATGCGGCCGCAGTCTCCAGGGCGATGATCGATGTGACTTGCGAAAGCCGTTCGAGCGCGCCGGCCTCTAGGAGCGTGCCGCTGTCCCGGTTGAGATAGTCGTTCACCGTAGCGGTCACAAAGGCGCAAGGGGTGAAGCAGGCGCCGATCTCGCGCGAAAGGGTCGCCTCGGGCGCGATGGAGTGGTTGATAAAATCGGCACCAAGCGTGCGGAACATGATGGCCTCCGCCGGAGTGGTCAGGCGCGGCCCATAGACATGGCCAGCGACCAGCCCTTGTTCGATACCATGAACGCGCCCCTCCGCCGGCCAGAGTCGGCCGGCCGTGCCGGCCAGGATCGCGGCGCAGGTGCCGCAGATGATCTGCTTGCCGCTGGCGTCGAATCTTTGGCGTCCCGGCAGCAGGGAATAGGGCGTTTGGGTTGGTTCGATGATATCGGCAGCAATGACCAGATCGCCCTTCCGGATCGCACGGTTGACCGAGCCCACCGTCGAGCAGGCGATCACCCGCTTGACGCGGGCCTCGCGCAGCACCCAAAAGGCACGGCGGTGGCAAGCATGGTCGACTTCGTCCCGCAGATTGCCGTGAGAATACATGCATAGCGCACGACGCGGCCGCCCATCGCTGGTGATCGAGCTGTCGAACGCGAGGAGCTTCCAATTTTCCGTACGCCCATAGGGCGTGTCGAAGGCAATGTCCCGGGCCAGAACCTCCACGCCGGCTACGGGCACGTCCTCGGGAAATGCGAGTCCCCAGCTTGCCGAGCCGGTGATGAGGGCCAGCTCGACGGATGGGATGGGCTCTGAGGCAGAGCTGTGAGTGGTCATTCGAATGTTCCTGTCGGATCTAAGGCTTCTGGCGCGCGGCGACGACGAGGACGACGGAAATGACGAGTCCGGTCCATAGCGTCGAGATCGCGGCAATGGTCGGGTCTATCTGGTCGCGCAGCGAAATGAACATCAGCTTCGGCAGCGTGGTGTTCGCGCCGCCCGAAACGAAGATCGAAATGACGGCTTCATCAAGCGAGCTCAGGAATGCCATCAGCGCCGCCGAGACCAGCGAGATGGTCATCTGCGGCAGCATGATGCCGATAATCCCGCCACCCCAGCCGGCACCAAGGCTGCGCGCGGCCTGAAGCTGCACCCAGTCAAACCTGCGCACGGAGGGATAAAGCACGATGACGGCAACCGGTATGGCCAGGACGATATGCCCGAGGAGGACGCCGCCGAGGGTCCCGAGCAGCCGGAGCTTCGCCAGGACGAAGAACAGACCGATAGCCAGGAGGATGCCGGGAACCACGGAGGGCATCACCGCGAAGGTGTAGATCCCGCGGGCGACCCTCCCACCCAGCCGGTCCATCGCGACGCAGGCCAGGAATGCGGCGGGCACCGACACGACGGCCGTCAGCCCGGCGAGGATCAGGCTCGTGCGCAATGCGGCCATCCAGTCGGTCGAGCCGAAGAAACTCGAATACCAGCGCAACGAAAAAGTGCGCGGCGGAAATTCCAACATCTCGGATGCAGAGAACGAGATCGGCACCACGATCAACGTTGGCAGAATGAGGAATGCCAGCACCAGCGCACCGAATGACCACAGCAAAACACGTGCAAGCCGGTTTTCGGGGTAGGGGTCCAGCATCGTTCAATCCGCCGCCTGCTTCGATTTGACCAATCTGGCAGCGCCCAGTGCCATCACGCCGAGGACCGCGACGATGACGAGCAGCAATATGCCGAGCGCCGCCGCGCCACCCCAGTCCTGCAGGGTCGAGAGCGTGCGGTCGATCCGGATCGCGATCGGATTGACGCGCCCGCCGCCGAGAATCGCCGGCGTGATGAAGAAGCCAAGTGTGTAGACGAAGACGATGACAGAGCTCGAGACGATGCCGCCGAAGGCCAGCGGCAGAATCACTGTCCGGAAGCAGTGCCAGAGGCCCGCGCCCATGCTGGCTGCGGCGCGGATCACGTTGACGTCGATGTCGCGCATTGCCGCATAGGTCGGCAGCACGAAAATCGGCAGCATATAGTGAACCATGCCGATCAAGGTACCGGTGAAGTTGTAGACCATCGGCACGGGCTCGGCCACGAGGCCGCTGCCGACAAGGATATCGTTGATCAATCCGTCGCGCCGCAACAGCACCAGCCAGCCGTAAGTGCGTACCAGGATCGACGTCCAGAGCGGCAGGAGGACCAGCACCATCAGCCCGCTGGCCGTCTTTGGCGATGTGCTTGCCAGCAGAAAAGCGAGTGGGATGCCCAGCAGAAGGCAGCAAAGGAGGGTGCCGCCGGATAGTTCAAGGGTGACCAGCAAGGCCCGCCAGGTGAGCCCGTTCGTCAGCAGTGCCGCATAGTTCACAAGGCTGAAATCACCCCGAACTGTCGTCAGGGATTGTTGCAGGATCCAAAACAACGGCAAGATTGCGCCGATCCCGACGATGACCAGAGATGGCAAGGCGAGCGACAGAAAGAACCTGCGCTCCTTGGCGGCATCGCGCATCAGACCGGCGGCATTAACTGTTGCAATCGTCGCGGTCATGGTTGGGGGCCGTCGTCGAGCCTGTGGATATGCCGGGCGGCGGCATAGGCGGTCACCCGTTGGCCGGCCTGAATGCCGGTGCAGTCGAGCGATTTTCCGGAGGGAATGCTAAGCAGCAGGTCCCGTTCGCCGGCGACCGTGAGCCGCAGGTGCCAGCTCTCACCGCGGAACGCATGGGCCGCGACCCTGCCGTTGATCGCGACGCCGTCGCCACCAGCCGCTTCGCGTTCCAAGGCGAGATTCTCGGCACGGATGACCAAGGTCCCCACGAATGGCGGAGGAGATCCGAAGGGCTCCACGAGCGCTGCCGGTATGATGTTTGATTCGCCCATGAATTCGGCGACGAACCGCGATGTTGGTCGTTGATAAATCGGCTGCGGCGCGTCGAGCTGCTCTATCCGGCCGGCATTCATGACGGCAATGCGATCGGACATGGTCAGGGCTTCGCGCTGATCGTGCGTCACGTAGATCGTGGTGATTCCCAGTTCCTGCTGCAGCTTTCGGATCTCAAATTGCATCTGCTCGCGCAGGTTCTTGTCGAGTGCCGAGAGCGGCTCGTCCATCAGCAGCACCCGCGGCTCGAACACCACCGCTCTGGCAAGCGCCACACGCTGGCGCTGGCCACCGGAAAGCGCGGCGATATCCCGTGTCTCGTAGCCCGCCAGCTGGGCTCGGGCCAAGGCGGCTCGCGCCCGCTCACGCGCCTCGGCGCGCGGCCGCCGACGCAGGAGCAAGGGATATTCGACGTTGCCCAGGACGCTCATATGCGGGAAGAGCGCGTAGTTCTGAAAAACAATGCCGATGTTTCGCTTGTTCACTGGAAGCCGGGTGATGTCGACATCGCCGATCCGGATCGCTCCGGCCTCGGGCCTGACAAATCCTGCGATGGCCATCAACAGGGTGGTCTTGCCCGAGCCAGAGGGACCGAGGAGCGTCAGAAACTCCCCGGGCCGGACATCCAGGCTCACGTCGTCCAGCGCTACGTAGCTGCCGTAGGCCTTACGTACCCGTTCGAGCGCTATGCGCGGCGAAGCCATGGGCATGTTTCCTTTGGCCAGAAACGACTACTGATTCATCATAGCATCAAAGGCGGTCTGCGCTTCATCACCGTGCTTTGCCCACCAGGCTGCATTTGAATACACCACGCCCACCGCATTGTCTGGAGCAGTGGCGAGCAGCGCCATTTTGGCGGCCGGGATCTTGCCCCCGGCATAGGCGGCGGGGTTCATTGGACCGTAAGTGATGTAGTCGGTCAGCTTGGCCTCCCGCTCCGGTGACGCCATGGCGGCGATCAGCTTCATCGCGTCTTGCTTGTGTGGCGCGCCTTTCGGCACGGCCAGGCAATCCGTACCAATGATCGAACTATGGAATGTGTAGGCGACCGCGCCACCGTCATCCTTGGCGCTCTGCGCACGGCCGTTCCAGGTTTCAACCAGGTCGGCCTCGCCGTCCTTCAGAATCTGCGCCGACTGCGCCCCGGAGGTCCACCAGACCGCGACGTTGGGTTTCAGCTCCGCCAGGCGGTCGATGGCGCGCTTGATGCCGCCGGGCTCGCTCAAAGCATCGTAGACCTTTCCGGGCGCGACACCTTCGGAAAGCAGCGCCGCCTCGAGCAGGTCCTGCGCATTGGCCCGCAACGCTCTGCGGCCGGGGAACTTCTTCACATCCCAGAATTCCGCCCAGTCCTTGGGCCCGTTCTGGCCGTAGGTCTTGGTGTTCCACGCCATCACGGTTCCATAGGAGGAGAAGGGGTAGCAGAATTTCGAGCCAGCCCCCGCGGGCAGCGCCTTCTGATCGACCGCTGTCTCGTCAAGCGGCTCCAACAGGCCGAGATCGGCGGCCTGTGCACCTTCGCCGGACGCAAGATGCATGATGTCCGTCGTGACATTCCCTGAGGAGACCTGCAAGCGGAGCGCCGCCATGCTGTCGCTCTGGGTCTCCCCGCGCACATCCAACCCGAGCGCTTTGCCTGCCGGCGCCCACATCGCTTCTTTGATCCCGGTACCGTAGTCGCCGCCTGCTGTGGTGATTGTCACGCTTTGTGCACAGGCCGGAGCAGCGGCCGAGAGCGCCAGTATCAGCGTGGAGATTTGCAAAAGCTTCGTCATGTCAGTCCTCCCTGTTGTTGTCCCGTAGAGCGACCGTGTAATCCGGCCTTGCGCCCCTTTGATCGTAACGTTACAATCAAATTCGTATCGTTACGATTGGCAAAGTTCACCTACGCTGTCAAGTCAGTTTCGTATGTATGCAAATGATTTTCGCGCGGGTCGGGTTTCGCAGGCTTCATGCTAGAGCTGTCCCAATCGCGCTGGCTTCACTTTCCTCTGATATTTGGCCATCTTGCCGCCTCACGCATTGCAAACGGACCAGACTATGGCACCGCCAGCCAGACCGAACCTCCGACAGATCGCTGCTAGTCTCGGCCTATCCGTGACGACAGTGTCGCGCGCCTTGAAGGAGGGACCGGAAGTCCACCCGAGGACCCGGGCGCGGGTGCAGCAGGCGGCGGCGAAGGCAGGCTACACGCCGAACGTCCACGGTCTGGCGCTCAGAACCGGACGCACCCGCATGATCGCGGCAATCCTGCAGCTGGAAACACGGGCTTATATGGCCGACCTCGCCAAGGTCCCGTTCATTGAGGGGATGACGCTTGCGGCCTCGGAAAACGGCTATGCCCTTTCGATCTTCTCCACTGGGCCGGAGGAGGACCAGCTCTGGTCACTGCAGCGCCTGGTGCAGTCGGGTATCAGCGACGGGATCATCATCACGCGCATGGTCGCGAAAGACCCGCGGATTGCCTTCCTTAAGGAGCGAAGCATCCCCTTTGTCGCCTTCGGACGCTCGGAGACGAAGCCGGACTACGCCTATGTCGACGTCGACAACGAAGCCATGATGCGGGAAGCCACGACCAAGCTGGTCGCTGAAAACCATCGCCGGATCGCGCTGCACCTCCTGACCCGCGATGACGAGACCTGCGAGCAGCGGTTGCGCGGCTATCGGCAAGCCCTTACCAAGGCCAACCTTCCGTTCGATCCGGTGCTGGTCGGGTATGATGAATTCACCATGGCGGCGAGCGAGATTTTCTTCGAATCGGTGCTCGACCTGCCGAAACCGGCAACCGCCTTGATGTGCTCGAGTGAACTCGGACTGCTGGGCGCGATCGCCGCCCTGCGTAAGCGGGGCCTGGTGCCGGGCCGGGATGTCGGGCTCTTTGTCAGGGACAACACGCGTCTGAGCAAGTATCTGGCCGTGCCCTTGCTCGCGCATTTCGTCGATCTAGCCCAAGCCGGGCGGCTCGCGGTGGACGCGCTCCTTCGCCAGATCGATGACCCGGGATCGCCTCCGACACAAATCGTCATGCCAGGACATTTCGAGCGATATAGCGAACGATAAGAGCGTGCCTCGGGGCAGGATGTGTTTCAGCTCACTGATCGATGCAATGTTCGCCTTTGTGCTTCGATCGAAAGTCGCATAAAAGGCATTGTCGAATTCGCGACTTACGCCGTCTAACGAGGCGCATCAATTTGATCGGAGAGCCTTTTTGAGTGGCAACAGTCACCTGGACGGAATGACCTTTTGCGCCTGATCTCGGTAATCCAGATCGGCTTTGCCGATTCCCGAAAGCTGCGGTGACGTGCGACCGCGTTAGACTAAGACTAGAGATTGTTGTGCCACTCTCGATAATGCCAGTCACGCTTCGCAGGTGGCGCGACGGCCTGGTTGCCGCTCATTGCGCCGCCTCATTGGGCACGTCGCTTAATCCGACTTGCCGAGAGCTTTCAGGATAAAGCGGATCTGCTCGCGCAGACTCGCTTCGGTGTCTTCGCCGTGTTGGACGCAGTGCTCGATCAGAAGTGGATGGAAGAACGGCATGAACGCGGTCTTGACTGCACGCGCCGCCTCTGCCGGGTCACCGACCTCGAGTTCACCCGCCTCGATGCCCTCGCGAATGATTGCTTCGAAGATCGTCACCATCCACTCGATGTGGCCTTTGACGATCGGCCAGTTCTCCTGCATGACGGCGACAATCATGTCGTGCATGTGTTTTTCTTCGATCAGTATCGCCTTGCCATGGCGGTGAACTGCGATCAAAAGTCGGCTGAGTTTCTCCGGGGCCGTGGCCTTCGTGCCTGCGATCGCAAAGGCGATGTCGGCAACCTCGTTCAGGATCTGCTTGCAGATGAAGCCGTTGATCGCGTCCCTGGAGGGAAAGAAGCGGTAGACATTTGCCCGGCTCATGCCAAGGTCGGAGGCGATGTCGGCCATCGACGTCTTATGGTAGCCGATGCGGCGAACATGCTCCTCCGCCACCTCTAGGATGCGCGCGCGCACCTCATCGAGATCGGTTCGCATTCCGATCGGGTGATTCATCGATGTCTCCGGAACTGATCGATCGGACATGCCGGGCTCCCGCGGACGATCATCTGTGGAGGGGTAAGATCGTCCCGCCCGCAAGGCAGATCCTGCGGGCGGGAACTTGACCCGTCTCCTACGATGACCGCCCTTTATTCGGCGGCCATTGCTAATGGCAGTTCCGGTACCGGTTCATGCGTCGAAGCCTCATGGATCTCGTCCGCCACCGGCTTGATCCGGAACCACGCGGTGTAGAGCGCGGGAAGGAAGAGGAGGATCAATACCGTGCCGACCGCCGTGCCACCGATCAGCGTATAGGCCATCGATCCCCAGAAGACGGAGTGCGTGAGGGGTATGAAGGCCAGCACCGCGGCAAGTGCCGTCAGGATCACCGGCCTCGCACGCTGCACTGTGGCCTCGATGACGGCGTGATAGTCATCCAGGCCGGCTGCCTGGTTTTCCTTGATCTGCTCGGTGAGGATCAAGGTGTTGCGCATCAGGATGCCGGCCAGTCCTATCAGGCCCAGAATGGCGTTGAAGCCAAAGGGCTGGTTGAAAGCAAGCAGCATGGGCACGACGCCGACGAGGCCGAGCGGCGCCGTCAGCACGACCATGAACATCGTCGAGAAGGATCGCACCTGGAGCATGATGACGATCAGCATGGCGGCGATCATGGCCGGGAAGATCTTGCCCAACGCGGTGTTGGCTTTCTCAGCTTCCTCGATCGATCCGCCCATTTCGATGTGATAGCCGGCCGGAAGCGATGCGATCAGCGGCTGAAGGGCTTTCATGATCTGCTTGGAGACCTCCGGAGGCTGGGTCGCCTCGTTGATGTCGGAGCGGATCGTGATGACCGGCGTGCGGTCGCGGCGCTTCAGGATCGGCTCTTCCAGACGGATTTCGGAATGGCCGATCTGGTCGAGCGGAATCTGCCGGCCGTCCCGGCTCATCAGAGAGAAATCCGCCAGACGCGATGGATCCAGCCGCTCGCCGCCGGCGCTGCGCGCCACGATGGGGACATTGCGGATGTCCTCGCGGACCTGCGTGGCCGGAATGCCGGTGAGCAGGAACTGCAGTTGCTGGGCCGCCTCGGCCGACGACAGGCCGATGAGGTTCAGGCGATCCTGGTCCGGGACGAAGCGAAGCACCGGCGTGCGATTGCCCAAGTCGCGATTGGCCTGCCGCACGTCCGGGACGCGCCGCATGATGTCGAGGGCCTTCTCCGAAATGCTGTAGAGTTGTGCCGGGTCGGGCCCGATGATCCGGAACTCGACCGGGAACGGCGTGTAGGGGCCGAACACGAGCTGCGTGACGCGGACATTGGCTTGCGGTGCGAGCCCCTCAGCCACCGCCTCCCGGAGCCGGTGCTTCAGTGCCTCGCGCGCCTCGGCGTTCGGGGTCAGCACGACGATCTTGGCGAAAGCGGGATCGGGCAGCTCAGGCGCCATCGCGAAGAAGAAGCGCGGAGCGCCCTGCCCGACATAGCTTGTGACGATCTTGGCTTCGGGCTGGCCATCCAGCCAGTGCTCGAGCTTCTCGACCGTGGCGGTCGTCGTCTCGATGCTGGTACCTTCCGGCAGGCGAACCTCGACGAGCACTTCCGGGCGGTCGGATGTCGGGAAGAACTGCTGCTTGACGGCGCCCATGCCGACAACGGAAAGCGCGAAGGCGATGGCGACGATGCCGGATGTCACGAACTTGTGGCGCACGGCAAAGGTGATGAGCCGCCGCAGGCGCCGATAGTTCGGTGTGTCGTAGATCGCGTGGTGACCGCCTTCGATCGGTTTGATCTCGGGCAGCATCTTGACGCCGAGATAGGGCGTGAAGACCACGGCGACGATCCAGGAGACGATGAGCGCGAACCCGACGACCCAGAAGATGTTGCCGGCATATTCGCCGGCCGTCGAGCGCGCGAAGCCCACCGGCAGGAAGCCGGCAATAGTCACCAGCGTTCCCGACAGCATCGGCGCCGCGGTGTGGCTCCAGGCATAGGCCGCCGCCCTGATGCGGTCCATGCCCTCTTCCATCTTCACCACCATCACCTCGATGGCGATGATGGCGTCGTCCACGAGAAGGCCGAGCGCCAGGATCAAGGCGCCGAGCGTGATGCGGTCGAAGAATCGGCCGGTCTCCAGCATGATGAGGAACACGGCGGCGAGCGTCAGGGGGACGGCGGCCGCCACGACAATGCCGACGCGCCAGCCCATGCTGAGCAGGCTGATCAGCAGTACGACGCCGAGCGCCATCGCGAACTTCATCATGAACTCGTCAACCGCCGAGGTGATGTTGACGGCTTGGTCGGACACCTTGTCGAGCGTCATGCCGAGCGGCAGCGTCTTTGCAATACCCGCCGTCCTGTCCTCCAGCGCCTTGCCGAGCGCGCGACCATCCCAGCCCTCCTGCATAACCGCCGCGAGCATGATGGTGGGCTCGCCCTGGCGGCGGATGAGGTAGGTGGGAGGGTCTTCATAGCCGCGGCGGACCTCGGCGATGTCGGAAAGCCTCAGCGTCCGCCCCGCGGCGACGATCGGCGTGTCGGCGATCGCCTGGACACTGTCATAAGCGCCATTGACCCGGATGAAGACCTGCGGCCCCTCAGTGTCGATAGAGCCCGCCGGCGTGACGGTGTTCTGCCGCTGCAAGGCGCCAACGATATCGCGTGCCGACACGCCGAGCGTTGCCAGCTTGGCATAGGAGAACTCGACGAAAATCTGTTCGGGACGTTCACCGAGAATGTTGATCTTCTTGACGCCGGGCACATGCAGAAGGTCCTGTCGGATCGCCTCGGCCTGCCTGGCCAGCTCACGCATCGGCATGCCCTTGGCCTTGAGCGCGTAGAGGGCGAAGCTCACGTCCGAATATTCGTCGTTGACGAAGGGGCCGTAGACGCCGGACGGCAGGTTGCGGGCTTCATCCCCGAGTTTCTTCCGGGCCTGGTAGAACTCTTCCTGCACGGCGGACGGCGGCGTGCTGTCCTTCAGCGTGACAGTCATATACGCATAGCCCGGCCGCGTGGTCGTCTCCACCCGGTCGTACCAGGTCAGCTCCTGGAGCCGCTTCTCCAAAGGTTCGGCGACCAGGTCCTGCATCTCGCGCGCCGTCGCACCCGGCCACGCTGTCGTGACCGTCAGGGTCTTGATGGTGAAGTTGGGGTCCTCCGCCCGCCCGAGCATGACGAAGGCGTAGGCGCCGGCGGCCACCAGCAGCAGGATGAAGAACAGCGTGACGGCGCGTTCGCGAACGGCGATCGCGGAAAGATTGAGGTTCATCGTCAATTGCTCCCGCTTTCGGCCGCAGTCCTGACGCGAGCACCCTCCTGCAGGAGATGAGCGCCGAGCGAAACAACCGGATCGCTGGCGCTCAATCCGGAGACGACGGCGGATTCGCCGGTCACACGAACAAGCTTGACGGGTTGAAAGTGTACGGTCGACGTGGCGTTGTCCAAGACCCAGACGCCGGTCTTCTTGCCGTCGTCGAGCACGGCTCCCAGCGGCACCTGGACTTCCGGTTGGCTGGCCTGACTTGCGAGGCGAATGGTTACCGTCGCGCCAAGCGGCGCTGCCGCTGCCTCGCCGTCGAGCACATAGCGGGCCTCATAGGTGCGGGTCTGGCTATCGGCGGAGTTGGAAAGTTGTCTCAGATGCGCCGCGTGCTGCTCATCACCCCCATATACGCTGGCCTCGGCCACGGAGCCGATCGCCGGCCGAACCGTCTCGGGAAGCGCGACCACCGCTTCGCGGGAGCCCGCCTGGGCGACCCGGACCACCGTCTGGCCGGCGGAGACGACCTGGCCCGGCTCGCCGAGCGTATCGACCACCGTTCCATCGGCGTCCGCCAGCAGGACGGCATAGGCCGCCTCATTCTCCGCGACATTTGCTTCCGCTTCGGCGGCGGCGAATTGGGCCGTGGCGGTATCCAGCGCGGCCTTTGCCTGCTCGTAGCGCTGCCTGGGGACCCATCCGTCTTTCAGCAGATTGGCGTATCGCCGTTCATCCGGTTCCGTCTGAGCGACGATCGCACGCGCGGCAACAACGGCATTGTGCTTTGCCGTGAGCGCGAGGCGAAGGTCGGTGTCGTCGATCCGCATCAGCGGCTGACCGGCTTTTACCTGCTGACCGACATTCACAAGCCGTTCGACGATCTTGCCCGGGACGCGGAAGCCGAGATTGCTCTGCACCCTCGCCCCTATGATGCCCGTGAAGCTGCGTTCGGAACCGCTTGCCCGCGCTGCCGTCGCCAGCCGGACGACGGGCGGCTCCTGCCTCGGGTCGCTCGCGGCGGAAGCTTCCTGCGCCGGATTGGCAAATGTGGCGAATGCCGTCGCCCCCGACAGCGCGATCGCCCCTGATCCCGTGATCAGGATCGCGCCCAGCATAATTACCGGTCTCTTTTTCATGCCCATCGCCTCACGTCAAAATAGATTGCGTCGTTCTCTGTGCCGTGTCCTGCGTCGACCGGCGGCCGGCTGCGATCCGCGCGGCGAGTCAGCGCGCTCGTGCGTCGACTCGCCGATGCCTGTCGGTCTCGGTCGAGACCGTCACCTTCTCGCCGGACCTCGAGAATGCGTAGAGCGAGTCCCGGTAGCCGGGCATGGAGAAGGCCACGGAGTCGCGGTCGGCGAGACCCATGACGACGCGCTGCGGATCGCCTCCATCCTTCGGCGCGAAGGTGGCGGTGACCTCCAGGAGGTCGCCGTCGACCGGGACGTAATAGGCCACCATGTCGAGGCGCCCTTCATGCAGGCTGCCGGCTTGGACGGGGCGGCCGATGGTGGCTTCCTCGGCAAGGACCGGCGTCGCCATGAACAGCGCTACCAGAAGCGATGGGACCAGGGTTCTGCGGATCATCTTCGTGTCTCCTCTCGATAGATTGCGATCGAACTCTATATCATATAGATGTCGAATGCAATCTAAAAAAGAGAGAGGCATTCGGTCCGCGGCGAGCCGCCGCACCGATCGCGTGGCGAGCCGCCTGTTTCGCATCTCCTCTTGATAGATTGCGTTCGGTCTCTAATTGAGATATAGATTTAGTACGCAATCTAAATAAGGAGATCGACGATGCGCGTGAGCCGCATTCAGGCTGAGCAGAACCGGCAAACCGTGATCGACGTGGCCAGCCGGCTTTTTCGGGAGCACGGTTTCGACGGCATCGGCCTCAAGGATCTGATGAAGGGCGCCGGGCTGACCCAGGGCGCCTTCTACAAGCAGTTCGCGTCGAAGGAGGACCTGGCTGCACAGGCGTCCAAGCGGGCGATGGAGAGCGCTGCCCACCGCTGGGCGGCGGCGACGGCAGCGGAACCAAACGATCCGTTTGGGGCCGTGATCGCATTCTACCTCAGCATGGACCATCGCGGAGAAAGGATGGACGGCTGCCCGGTCGTGGCGCTCGGCTCGGATGCCGCCAGGCAAGGCAGCGACGTCAAGGCGGCCTTCGAAGCCGGGATCAGGAAATACCTCGACCTGCTCGGTGGTTGGGTTGGCGATGCGCATGGCGAGGATTCCCGCGACAAGGCCATGGCCGTTCTCTCGACCATGGTTGGCGCGGTCGTCCTCTCACGGGCCGTCAACGACGAGCGGTTGTCAAAGCAGTTCCTGCAAGCGGCCGCCGAGAGCGTTCGGAAGGCGTCGCGCACCGTGGATGTCCAGCCAGGACCGCACCAATGACGCAGGCTTCTGTGACAGGCGCGCGCAGCGCAACTGTTTCAATCGCCGAGGCGGCCGGCTGGTCCGGCCTCGAACTCGTTGCGGGACTGGCGGACGGGAGCATCCGCCGGCCGCCGATGGCCGAGACACTCCCCTTCACCTTGCTTCCGCCGAAGGAGGGCAAGGTCGGGCTTCTGGCCACGCCCGAGCCGCGCTTTTGCAACCTGACGAATACGGTTCACGGCGGCTGGATCATGACGATGCTCGACACTGTCATGGCGCTTGCCGCCCAGACGACGCTTTCGCCCGGCGAAGCCTGTCCCTCGCATGAAACCACCGCCAAGTTCGTGCGCCCGGTCTTCACCGATTCCGGCGAAATGCGCGTAATCGGCCATGTCGTTTCGCGCGGTCGGACCGTCATCACATTGGAAGGCAGGATCGAGGACGCACAAGGCAAGCTCCACGCCCATGGGACGTCCACATGCCTGATCGTGCGTAAGCCGTAGTGGCTGCCCTTTCAGCGTGAACTGCGCAAGCGGGATCCAATGTCCGTCTATGACCATGCCGCCGCGCGGGACAGAGCCTGGCAGCACAAGCAATTCGATAGGAGAGCATAAATGCGACGGATTGTTGTCACGGGCATGGGCGCGGTCACGCCCCTCGCCGCAAATGTCGAGACGTCGTGGTCGCGTCTCCTGGCCGGCCGCTCGGGCATCCGAAGGCTTGCGGACGACATGGTGGCGGATTTGCCCGCTAAGGTGGGCGGCGTGGTTCCCTCCCTGGAGGAAGACCCCGAAGCCGGCCTCGATGCGAACGCCTTTCTGGCGCCGAAGGATCAGCGCAAGATCGACCGTTTCATTCTCTTCGCACTGGCGGCGGCGGAAGAGGCGCTTGCTCAGGCGAGATGGAAGCCGGTCTCGGAAAAGGACCGGCTTCGCACCGCGACGATCATCGCTTCAGGCATCGGCGGGTTTCCCGCCATAACCGAGGCGGTGCGGACGGTCGACCAGCGCGGCGTGCGGCGTCTTTCGCCGTTCACGGTGCCGTCTTTCCTGGTGAACCTCGCGGCGGGCCACATCTCGATCCGCTACGGCTTCAAGGGCCACATCGGCGCACCGGTGACGGCCTGCGCCGCCGGCATCCAGGCGATCGGCGATGCGGCCCGCATCATCCGCGCCGATGAAGCCGACATCGCCGTGTGCGGCGGCACTGAAGCTTGCATGAATGTCGTCAGCCTGGGCGGCTTTGCAGCGGCACGCTCGCTCTCGACCTCCTTCAATCACCGTCCCGACCAAGCCTCCCGTCCGTTCGACGTCTCGCGGGACGGCTTCGTCATGGGCGAAGGCGCCGGCATCCTGGTCATCGAGGAATTGAACCATGCGCTGGCGCGCGGCGCTAAACCGCTCGCCGAGGTCGTCGGCTACGGCACCACGGCGGATGCGCATCACGTCACTTCCGGCCCCGAGGACGGTGACGGCGCGCGCCGTGCCATGGAGATCGCCATTGCCCAGGCCGGCATCTCACCGCGCGAAATCCGCCATCTCAACGCGCACGCAACCTCCACGCCCGTGGGCGACCTGGGCGAAATCGAAGCGATCAAAAGGGTCTTCGGCACGGATTTCTCGATCGCCGTCAGCGGAACCAAGTCGGCGACCGGACACCTGCTTGGCGCCGCCGGCGGGCTTGGCGCGATCTTCACGATCCTGGCGCTCAGGGATCAGGTGGCACCCCCGACCCTCAATCTGAGCGCCCCCGATCCGGCAGGTGACGGAATAGACTTCGTCGCAAACCGGGCCCGGCCGATGGAGATGGATTACGCGATCTCCAACGGTTTCGGCTTCGGCGGCGTCAACGCCAGCGCGCTGTTCCGGCGCTGGGAACGGTCGAGCAGTTCATGACTACCCTGCTCCTAACCTTTCCTGTTTCTCCCAATCCCATTTCTCACCCAAAGAAAGTGATCTCCATGAACAAGACCAATCCCGGCGTCGCCATCGTCACAGGGGCATCCTCCGGCATCGGGCATGTGACGGCCAAGGCCCTGCAGAACGCCGGCTTTCGCGTGTTCGGAACCAGCCGTCGCGCGGTCTCCAAGAAAACCGACGGCATTACCATGCTGACCTGCGACGTGACCGACGACGCGTCCGTGGCGAAGCTGGTCGACGAGGTGCTGGCCGATGCCGGGCGCATCGACCTGCTTGTCAACAATGCCGGCATGGGCCTGCTTGGCGGCGCGGAGGAATCCTCGACCGCGCAGGCTCAGGCGCTTTTCGATGTGAACGTCTTCGGCGTCATCCGGATGACCAATGCGGTGCTGCCGGTGATGCGGCGCCAACGAAGCGGAAGGATCGTGAATTTGAGCTCGGTGCAGGGTTTCATCCCGGCTCCCTTTTTCGCGCTCTATTCGTCGACCAAACACGCCGTCGAAGGCTATTCCGAATCGCTTGACCACGAACTGCGGCCGTTCGGAATTCGCGTCGCATTGGTCGAGCCGGCCTATACCCGCACCTCTTTCGAAGACAATCTCGCCAGGCCGGACCGGTTGCTTGATATCTATGACGCCGCACGCGCCGGCATGAATGCAGCCGTGCGGAAGGCGATGGAAAAAGGCGATGCGCCCGAAGTGGTCGCCAACACCGTCTTGGCGGCCGCGACCGATCCTACCCCAAAGAGGCGCTATGCGGCGGGAAAAATGGCGCGCCAGGTCAGTGTCCTGCGCCGCTTCGTCCCCGCATCCGCATTCGACAAGAGCCTTCGAAAGCAGCTCGGGCTGCCGGCCTGACATCCGGGCCGGCGCGGCGAGCTCGGTTCCGGCGGCGTGCCCCGAGTGCGCCGACGCAGATTCTACAGGCCGCAATTGTAACGGGTATGCACGAGAATCTGCGAGTGTGCCGGTTCGGCCGTAACCCCGTTGAGATTGTCCCTTATCCATCTCGCGGCAGCGGCCACTTCACCGGCAAAGTCGTGCGAGATGACATAGTCCATGATGCCGGTCTCAAGCAGGTTGCGGGAATGGTTTGTAAGCTCATGACCAACAAAGACCGTCTCGTGGGCCTCGCCCAGTCGGGTGAGCTCGGCATCCGGGTCAATGTGGGAACTTTGCGCGCGGGCAACAGCCTGAACGTCGTGCCCGACGAGGCGGTGCTAGAATTCGAGATCCGCGCCGCCGAAATGTCCGCACTGCAAATGCTCGACATGCGCTGCCGGCGCATGATCGAGGCAAGCGCAGCCGCTTACGAAGTCACCACGAGCACGGAGCTTCGCGGCGAAGCGTCGGACTGGCGCAACCCGCCGAAGATCGTCGAGTGGGCCAGATCGGCAAACAGCGAGTTGAGCGCTTTTCCAACCGTCCTAGACGCGCATGCCTTCGGTGCGAGCGAAGACGCGACTCTTCTGGCTTCCGCTGTTGCCAGTGGGGGAGGGGGCGCCGGCATCTTCGTTCTGGGCTCGGATATTGCGGATGGCCATCACACGTCCCATTTCGACTTCGATGAAACCGTGCTCGCGAGAGGTACCCTTTTGTTGAGCGGCTTGATCGCTGTCGCACTTTCGATTGGCCAGTAGACCGCCAGACGACCAATTATGTTGGCAGTCGCCTCCTGCCGCACCGCAGCAATGCGGCTATTCGATCCCGTTTGCCCGCGCGATGAAATCGGACAAGTGGGGCACGTAATCAGCGGCGCCGTTCCCGCCATTCGCCATCGCCACCGCGAAAGAGTTCTTCACGGCGCTGGCCATTGTCGTGGTCACCGTGGCGGCATTCGCCATCGATTCGACATAACGCAGATCCTTGTAGGCATTGCTAAGGCTGAACTTATGCGCCTCGCGGTTGCCTTCCAGCGCATAGCCCATGAAGGTCTGGTAGAAACCGCAATCCATACGCCCGCCGCGGATCACCTTGTCGAACTCGGCCACCGGGATGCCGACCTTGCGCGACAGCGCGAGGGCCTCGGAATAAAGCGCGGCATAGCCAAGCGACAGGAAGTTGTTCAAAAGCTTCATCCGGTGGCCATCGCCGATCCCGCCGATATGCACGATCTTGGCAGCCCATGTCGCAATAACCGGCTGAACCCGGGCGAAGATGTCAACCTCGGCTCCAACCATGCAATCGAGCGTTCCCGCCCACGCCTCTTTCGGGGTGCGGCTGAGGGGGGCATCGGCGATATGCACGCCGATCGCGGCCAGTTCCACAGCGATGCGCTGGGTGACTGTCGGATCACTGGTGGAACAATCGACGATCACGCTGCCTGCCCGAAGGCCGGGCTTCAGTGCCGCAATTGCCGCAGCCACTTCGGGAGATCCGGTCAGGCACAGGAAGATGATGGTACAACCGCGAGCCACCTCCTCCAACGATGCCGCCTCGACCGCGCCCCGTGATACAAGATCTTCGACCGGTGCGCGGTTGCGGTGCGCGACCACGGTCAATGGAAAACCCTTTTCGACGATGTTCTTCGCCATACCATGGCCCATCAGTCCGATGCCGATGAAGCCGATCTTCTCGTTTGTCTGTGTCATTGTCTGTCCGATGTTGGCAAGTCAGGGAAGGTTGAAGCGCGCGCGCAGGTCAGCCACCTGCTCAGGGGTAAGCGAGCGCACGGCGTGGTTCTGCAGCATAAGAAAAAGCTTGGCCGTCTCTTCCAGCTCTTCGGTCGCATATTGGGCATTGGCCAGCGAAGTACCAGCCACGACGGGGCCGTGATTGGCCAGCAGAACCGCATGGTGGCGGCTGGCCAGGGCCTTGACCGCATGGGCCAGATCGGGGTCGCCGGGTGCGAAATAGGGCACCAGAGGCAAGCGTCCGACCCGCATAATGTAATAGGCGGTGAGGGCGGGCAGGACATCCTGCGGATCGACATCACGAAGGATGCTGACGGCTGTGGCGTGGCTGGAGTGCAGATGCACAACGGCCCCGGCATCGGCGCGTTCGTCGTACATCGAAAAATGCAAAAACGCCTCTTTCGTCGGCGCGTCGCCCGACAACAATCGCCCCTGCGCATCGAACCGCGACAGGCGCGCGGGGTCGAGCGACCCCATAGACACGTTTGTCGGCGTCATCAGCCAGCCGCCATCGGGCAGCCTGACCGAGATGTTGCCGCTTGACCCTGCCGTCAGCCCGCGGTCGAAGAGCGAGGCGCCGACGCGACAAATTTCATCCCGGGCGCGGGTTTCATCAGACATGTGCAGGCTCCAACTCAAGCAGGCCCCAGGCCTTCAGAAAGAAATCGGGTGCGCCGAAGTTGCCGGATTTCAGCGCAAGCGCCAAACTGGGCGTACCGATGCTGCGGGTCCACGGCACGCCGGGGTCGATCTCAGGGCCGATTTCCAGCATCGTCACCCCCAGCGAGGCGACGACCGCGCCGGACGTTTCCCCGCCTGCGATCAGAAACTGGCGGAAGCCCGTATCCCGCAACAGGGACGCGACGCGGGCCAGCGACCCTTCAACCAGCGCGCCGGACTCGTGCTGGCCCATGCACCGTTGGATGACTTGCAGCGCCTCTGGGGTGGTGCTGGAGTAGATCAGGGGCGTTGTGGTTTCGGGCTGCCTGATCGCCCATTCCGCCACCTGCGCGGCGGTCTGGCGACCATCGGCGAGGGCTGCGACATCCAATGGCAGCGTCGGCAGGCCAGCGGCCTGTGCGGCTGCGATCTGATCACGGGTCGCCACCGAACAGGAACCTGCCAATATGACGGCGCGGCCTGCAGGCGCGGGCATTCGGGTCGTTGCGCGGCGGGGAGCCACCTTGCCCGCTTGCACGAAATTCGCGGCAAGGCCAAGGGCAATCCCCGATCCGCCGGTAACCAGCTTCATATCGGCGCAGGCCGCACCGATCGTGCGCAGATCCGCATCGGCAAGCGTATCGAGGATCAGGATGCGCTTTCCCGCCGCGTGCTGCCGGGCGAAGGCCGCACGCACACCGTCAGCACCCTGCCTGACGGTGTTGATGTCCACCAGCCCCACTGGCAGCGCTGTCTGCCGCGACAGCACTCGCACCAGATTGGAGTCGTGCATCGGGTTCAGCGGATGATCCTTCAGTGGGCTGTCCGACAGCAGCTGGCTGCCGACAAAAAGATGCCCCTGGTAGGTCGTGCGCCCTGCCGCCGGAAAGGATGGGCAGGCGATGGTCAACTCCACGCCCATATCTTCCATCAACGCTTCGGCTACCGGGCCGATATTTCCGTCATCGGTTGAATCGAAGGTCGAACAGTACTTGAACAGAATCTGCTGAGCCCCCTGTCCCACGAGCACGTGGGCCGCGGAAATCGACATCGCTACGGCATCATCTGCAGGAATTGATCGTGATTTCAATGCGATGACAACCGCGTCGGCATCTGGCAAAGAGGCAGCCAGAGAAGGAACACCCATAACCTGAATCGTCCGCAAACCTTCGCGTGACAGCATCAGGCAAAGATCGGTGGCGCCCGTGATGTCGTCTGCAACTGCGCCAATCAACAAGATTCTGGTCCTTTTCCTCTGTGAACGGGCAACACCCTGCCGGTCGATGCTCCGGGGTGATCGTCGGGCCTGCTTCGTCTGACTGCTATGCGAAACGAGGGGCTTGCTTTTCGTTCCGGTCCTAGGTTAACCAAGCAATGGCAACGCTATCATTCGCTTGTTGTCAACACAAGATCAAGCCCAAACTCAACCGGCACTGATGCCAAACGTCCTGAAATCGAGGTTCTGACATGAACAGCAAGTCCGGTCTGAAAGTTTGCGTGATCGGCTTGGGGTCGATGGGATTCGGGGTGGCGACCTCGCTGCTGCGCGATGGCTTTGATATCGTGGGGTTTGATGTGAGCGCCGATGCGATGGCGCGGTTTTCAGCCCTTGGCGGCAAGACCGCCGATAGCCCGAGTGCGGCAGCAAGAGACGCAGATGTCGCCATCTGCCTGGTGGTGAACGCAGCCCAGACCGAAACGGTGCTTTACGGCGCAGGAGGCACGGCCGCCGCGATGGCTACCGGCGGCACGATACTATCCTGCGCAACCATGTCCCCCGGTGCCGCCCGCGATTTCGCGGTCCGTGCCGAAGCGCTGGGCCTGAACTACGTCGACGCGCCAGTCAGCGGCGGCGCGACGCGCGCCGCCTCTGGCGAACTGACCATCATGGCATCGGGCGCGCCCGCCGCCATTGCGCATGCCCGACCGGTCCTGGATTGCATCGCTGCCAAGGTTTACGAGTTGGGAGAAAAGGCCGGAACAGGTGCGGCGTTCAAGATCGTGAACCAGCTTCTTGCCGGTGTCCATATCGCCGCTGCTTGCGAGGCGATCACCTTCGCCAAGGCGATGGATCTGGACATCGCCAGGGTCTATGAGGTGATAACCGCATCGGCGGGCAGTTCCTGGATGTTTGAAAACCGCGTTCCGCACATCCTTGATGGCGACTACGCGCCGCGCAGCGCGGTCGATATCTTTACCAAGGATCTGGGAATCGTGGCCGATATCGGGCGAGAGATGAAGTTCCCGACTCCGATCGCCTCGATGGCCTTGCAGATGTTCGTGATGACGGCTGCCGCCGGAATGGGGCGGGATGACGACGCATCGGTCGCGCGGATGATTGCGGACATGGCCGGGCTGCAATTGCCCGGAATGGAGGGCTGATCGTGCCGCGTTTTGCAGCAAACCTGACCATGATGTTCAGCGAGGTCGGGTTCATGGATCGCTTCGCTGCTGCCGCCGGAGCGGGCTTTGATGCGGTCGAATATCTGTTCCCTTATGCGTTCGATGCGCATCGCATCGCTGATGCCTTGCAGCGGAACGGCCTGACGCAGGCGCTGTTCAACCTGCCTCCGGGAAACTGGGACGCCGGCGAGCGTGGGCTTGCGGCACTGCCGGATCGGCAGGACGACTTTCGCGCTTCGGTCCGGACGGCGCTGGCCTATGCGTCGGCAACCGGCGTGGGGCGCGTCCATGTCATGAGCGGGCTTGCCGACAGGGCGGACCCTATCGCGCATAAAACCTATCGCGCGTCGCTCGCCTATCTGTGCGACGCGGCGGGAGCGACGGGGCTTGACGTATTGATCGAACCGATCAACCCGCGCGACATGCCGGGGTATTTCCTGAACGATTTCAATCAGGCAGCCGATCTGATCGCCGAGATGGCTCTGCCGAACCTCAAGCTGCAATTCGACATCTACCACCGCCAGATCATCCACGGCGATGTACTGACTGGCCTACGCGAACTGATGCCGATTATTGGCCATGTGCAGATCGCTGCCGTGCCGCTGCGCAACGAACCGGGCACGGGAGAATTGGACGATGCCCGCATTTTGCGCGAGCTGGATGCGCTGAAGTATGACGGTTTCGTAGGCTTAGAGTATCGCCCTGCGGGCGACACTGTGGCCGGGCTGAGCTGGCTGACAGCTTTGCGCTAAGGTGAATGCGCCCGGTGTGCAACCGGGCGCATTCTTTTCAGTTTTCGGCAAAGTCTCGGTGCAGTGCCAGGTCGGCTTCGCAGAAGCGATCCTTGGCAAAGTTGCGCTGGTGCCAATAGGGGTAGATCAGCGGAATGGTGCTGACCGCTGTCAGGCGGGCGCGTTCCTCATCCGACAGGCGCAAGCTGACGGCGGCAAAGTTGTCGCGGAACTGGGCCTCGTTCCGGCCCCCGATCACCAGCGAAGACACGCCGGGACGCTCCAGCAGCCAGGCCAGGGCCACTTGCGCAGCCGACACCTTATGCGCATCGCCGATTTCCACCAACACGTCCACGATGTTCCACAGCCTTTCCGTGTCGCGGATCGGCGGCTCCGTCCAGCCTGCGGACTGTCGGGAACCTTCCGGCGTAGCCACACCGCGCCGGTGCTTCCCCGACAGCAGGCCAGCGGCAAGTGGGCTCCAGACCAGAACGCCAAGCCCCTGATCGACGGAAATCGGCAGCAATTCGTATTCCGCCTCGCGCGCCTCGAGCGTGTAATGGATCTGCTGGGTGACAAAGCGGGGGCGGCGATCGCGGTCGCTGACGGCAAGCGATTTCATGATGTGCCAACCGGAATAGTTTGAACAGCCGACGTAACGCACCTTTCCCTGCTGGACGAGTGTATCCAGCGCGGCCATCTTTTCCTCGACCGGAGTCGTGCCGTCCCATTCGTGGATATAATAGACGTCGATGTGGTCGGTGCGCAGGCGTTTCAGGCTGTGTTCGCATTCACGGATCAGGTGAAAGCGCGATGCGCCCTCATCGTTGGGGCCGGTGCCGATGCGCATCCGCGCCTTGGACGAAATCAGCACCTGGTCGCGCCGCCCGTCCAATACCTCGCCCAGAATTTCCTCTGAGAGGCCGTTCGAATACATGTTCGAGGTGTCGAACAGGTTGACGCCCGCGTCGATGCACAGGTCAACAAGCCGACGTGCATCTTGCACCCCTTGCTGGCCCACCATCGCAAAGGGGCCGGTGCCGCCAAATGTAAAGGTTCCCATCGTCAGGACGGACACCTTCAGGCCAGAGCGGCCAAGTGTTCTGTATTCCATCTCTTTTTCCATTTTCGGTTGGTCAAGCAGTCAGGGCCTTGCGCAGGTGACGCATGCCTATTTCGGGGCTGGTCAAGACGGGTCGGGCGCCCATCGCCTCCCGCACTGATGGCAGCACCCGCGCCATAGAGGCTTGTGCCAGCAGGATCACGTCTACCTGCGGGGCAAGGTCGCGCAGGCTTTGCGCCACCATGCGGTCATGTCCTTCAGTGTCGCCCTGCGACAACCGTTCAAAGGCGCCTTCGGACAGGATGCTGGTGATGGCGCAATCGCGCCCAAGCCGGGCAGCGGTGCGTCTGATCAGATCGGTGGTCGGGTCAAGCGTGGTGCGCAGTGTGGCCAGCACCCCGATGCGCTGCCCGGTTCCGACCGCCTCGATCGCCATGCCTTCATCGATGCGGAACAGCGGCACCGGGCATAACGGGCGTGCAGCCTCGACTGCCGGGCCAAGCGACGAACAGGTGACGACGACCGCATCCGCGCCCGCGTCCACCGCCGACCAGACCATGCAAGTCAAGCGACGCATCGTCGGCGCCGACAGGCTGCCCTCGCGGATCGTGACGCGTAGCAGGCTTTCGTCCAGCATGTTGAACGTCACCCAGCCGGGCAGGCTTTGCCGCGCCAGTGGTTCGAGCACCGGGATCAGCCCCGGAACAGTGTGTATCATTGCAAGCGTGCCCGTCGAGGGGCTCTTTGTCGGTGACATTTGGCGTCTTTTCCCCTGATTCAGGCGGCCTGGTAGCATGCTCATTGCGGCTCCAGCCTCAAAATAGCAGCGCTGCCATTGCCGTAAACAGGTCGTGCTCGCACTGAAAATTGAAATTCCGCCTTTTTCAAGAGAGAATTCGCCGGGCAATGCCGTTCCATGAGGAAAAAGGCATGCCGTTATTCCCAAAATGAAGGTTGACAGCCGCCAGTCATCCGATGAGAGATGACAGCGCTATCATTCGTCGCAATCGGAATCAACGGCCGGTGATGTTGCCTGGGCCAACGGTGCGGCTGTGCCTGCCGGCACAATATGAGAATGCGCTCTGGTGAACACGAGCGGAGGGAATGTGCATGGCCGTATCCGATGACAAGGCGACGCTGGAAAAGCCGCCCGCCCGCATCTGGCATGACCTTTACCAACTGCGGCAGGTGCGCGAAGTGAACGTGCTGGTCGCCATGCTGATCGTGGGCGCGCTCATCAGCCTTTGGACGCCTTACTTCCTGACCACCAACAACCTCATGGGCGTCTTCCGCGCCTTTTCGCTGACGGCGATCATGAGCATCGGCATGGTCATGGTGATCGTCACCGGCGGCATCGACCTGTCGGTCGGATCGGCGATGGGGCTTGCCTCGCTCATCACGGCGCTGTGCTTCGATGCGGGCTATTCGACCGGCGTCAGCATCGGCGCGGGCGTTGCGGTGGGGATTGCCTTCGGCCTGACCAACGGCCTCTTGATCACTGCCATCGGCCTGCCGCCCTTCATCGCCACGTTGGGCACCCTCAGCATCGGGCGCGGCATGATGTACATGGTGACGCACGGCGTCCCCGTCACGCCCGAAACGCCAGATGCATTTTCCCTGCTGGGGCAGGGCTATGTCGGGCCTGTCCCCGTTCCCGTCGTGATCATGCTGATTTTGATGGTGCTGTGCGCGCTGATCATGAAACGAACGCGCTTTGGCCGCCACGTCTATGCCACCGGCGGCAACGAGCAGGCGGCTCGGCTCAGCGGGGTCAAGACAAACCGGGTCAAGCTGGCGGTCTACATGCTGTCATCGACTATCGCCTCGTTGGCAGGGATTATCGGGTTCTCGCGTTATCTGACGGCAGAGCCGGCGTCGGGCTTCGGCTCTGAACTGGACGTGATCGCTGCGGCGGCAATCGGCGGGGCCAGCCTTGCAGGCGGCGTCGGCAGCGTTACCGGCGCCGTGATCGGGGCCGCGCTGGTGGGCGTCATCGCCAACGGCGTCGTGCTGCTGAACATCAACACCTATGCCCAACAGGCAATCACCGGCGGGGTCATTCTGATAGCCGTCAGCCTGGATGTGCTGCGCAACAAACTGACGGGAGGAAATGGCTGAAAGGAATAGCTTTCTGATCAACACCAGGACGAAAAGTCATGACCAAGAACAAACAAAGGTCCGTCTCAGGAACGAGCGGGCAGGAGGAAAGACGATGCGTATCTTTATGAAAGCAGCTCGTGCGGCGATGGCTTCCATCGCGATTCTGGCGGGCACTGCGGCGTTCGCCCAGGACATCACGATCGCCGTGGTGCCGAAAGTGGCCGTGCCGTTCTTCGACGACTGCAACACCGGCGCGAAGACTGCCGCCAATGCTCTGGGTGTCAGCTACCAGTGGGTCGTCCCGCAAAACACGCAGGGCGCGACCCAAGTCAAGATCATCGAAGATCTGATCGCCCGCCAGGTCAACGGCATCGCCATTTCGGTGAACGAGCCGAAGTCGGTCGAAGGCGTGATCAAGCAAGCGATGCATGCCGGCATCAAGGTCGTGACCTTTGACAGCGACAGCGCCAAAAGCGGCCGCAGCATGTACATCGGCACGATCAACAAGCAGGCCGGCGTGACGATGGGCAACTCGATGGCCAAGGCGCTGGGTGGCAAGGGCAAGATCGCCATCGTGACCGGGCAGCTTGGCGCATCCAACCTGAACGAGCGTATCGACGGCGTGAAAGAAGCGCTGACTGCCTACCCAGGAATCGAGATCGTTGCCGTCGAAGGCACTGAAGACGACCTCGCCAAGGCCGTCTCCGTGACCGAAGCGCTGCTGCGCGGTCACCCGGACCTGGCTGGCATCTTTGGCATGAGCCAGGTCGGTGGTCCGGCTGTGGCCAAGGTTCTTGCCGAGCAGGAATTTGCAGATCGCAAGGGCAAGGTGGCTGTCTTCGCCTTTGATGACCTGCCGGACACCATCAAGGGTGTGAAGGACGGCTACATCAACGGCATCATGGTGCAGCGTCCCGTGACCATGGGCAAACTGGCCGTCGAACATCTCGTTGCCCAGGTCAAGGGCAAAGAGACCGAAAGCAAGGACATCGATACCGGCGTGACCGTCGTGAACGCTGACAACCTCGGCAGCTATACGAAGTAAATAAGCTGTCGAGTGGGGCGAAGCTGTCTCCCGGCTTCGCCCCTTTTTTACGAAAGCTGAGGCGATCATGTCCCACTTCCTTGAAATGCGCGGCATCGCCAAGACGTTTCCCGGCGTCAGGGCGCTGAACAGGGTCGATCTCCAGCTGGCGCGTGGCGAGGTGCATGTGCTCGCCGGCGAGAATGGGGCCGGAAAGAGTACCTTGATGAAGATCATGACCGGCGTATATCGCGCCGATCCGGGAGGGGTGATCCGTGTCGATGGCCAAGAGGTGGTGATCAGGGATCCCGTTCACGCCAGCGCACTGGGGATCAGCATCATCTATCAAGAGCTGGCGGTGGTGAACAACCTGACCGTGGCCGAAAACATCTACCTTGCACGCGAACCGCTTGGCGCGGGCGGGCTGATCGACAGCCGCAAGATGAACGCCGATGCCAAGGCCGTGCTGGCCGAACTGGACATGAACATCGAGCCGACGACAAAGGTCGGCAATCTCAGCATCGGGCAAAAGCAGATGGTCGAGATTGCGCGCGCGATTTCCTATCGCTCAAAGCTGATCATCATGGACGAACCGACTGCCTCCCTCAGCCACCACGAGGCATCGACGCTAATGCGGATGGTGCGCAAGCTGGCTTCGCAGAACGTCGGTGTGGTCTATATCTCGCACCGACTGGACGAGATTTTCGAGATCGGCGATCGCGTGACCGTCTTGCGCGACGGCGAAACCGTCGACAGCCGCCTGATTGGCGACATGACGCGGGACATCCTCGTGCGCAAGATGGTCGACCGCGACATGTCGCAGCTTTTCGGAAAACACAACTCGCACGCCACCAAGGACGTGCTGCTATCCGTACGAGGCCTCGGGCTGAAGCGGCCCACCTCGCGCGGGGCGCGGGTGGCGGATGTCAGTTTCGATCTGCACAAGGGCGAGGTGCTGGGTTTCTTCGGGCTGGTCGGCTCCGGTCGGACCGAGATCATGGAAATGATCTTCGGCAGCCGCCCCAGCGTCGGCGAAATCCGGGTCGAGGGGCAGACGGTCTCCATTCGCGAGCCTTCGCAGTCCATCGACCTCGGCATCGGTTTCGTGACCGAAGACCGCAAGGAAATGGGCCTCGTCCTGGGCATGTCAGTGCGCGAGAATTTCAGCCTGACGCACCTGTCGGATTACTGCACGATGGGCGTGGTGCAACGCAAGCGCGAGACGAACGCCTGCCTTGCCTATATCCGCTCGCTGGGGATCAAGACACCGTCGCCCGAAAAGAAGTTGCTGACCCTGTCGGGCGGCAACCAGCAGAAGGTCGTGATCGCCAAGTGGGTGGCGCGCAAGCCACGCATCCTGATCGTCGACGAACCGACGCGCGGCATCGACATCGGCGCCAAAGCTGAGGTGCACGCCCTGCTCAACCGGCTGGCCGAGGATGGGATGTCGATCATCGTCGTCTCTTCCGACCTGCCCGAGGTGCTTGCCATCAGCGACCGCGTGGTCGTCCTGAAGGAAGGGCGCATCACCGGCATTCTCGACCGCGAAGACGCGACGCAGGAGCGGGTCATGCTGGCGGCTACGGGCTGATCCAGCTAAAGCACGTCGCGTCGAAACGGATTCGAGCAACGCGCATTAAGCCTTTGTTTTTATGCATGTCGTTTTCCCAAAACCGCTGCACACTTTTGGGCGACATGCATTAGGTGACTGATTACGAACTGCCTGACGAATTATCAAATCGACGGAGACTGAGCATGACGAAACGCATCATTTTCACCGGCGGCACCGGCAAGGCCGGTCGCCATGCCGTGCCGCATCTTCTTGCCAAAGGCTATTCGGTCCTCAATGTCGATCTGAAGCCGTTCGATCATCCGGGCGTCAACACCCTGATCACCGACATCACCGATGGCAGTCAGGTGTTCAACGCGCTGACCACGCATTTCGGCTTTGACGGCTACAATGACGGTGCTCCGCCCAAGGCCCCCGATGCGGTCGTGCATTTCGCTGCCGTGCCGCGAGTGATGATCAACCCGGACAACACGACCTTCTCCGCCAACACCGTTGGCACCTACAATGTGATCGAAGCGGCGATGAAGCTGGGCGTTCGCAAGGTCATCATCGCCAGCTCCGAAACGACCTACGGCGTCTGCTTTGCCGAAGGCGATAAGGACTACCATTCTTTCCCGCTGGAAGAAGATTATGACAACGACCCGATGGACAGCTATGGCCTGTCCAAGCTGGTCAACGAAAAGACCGCCCGCGCCTTTGCGATGCGCTACGGCGCGGACATCTATGCGCTGCGCATAGGCAACGTGATCGAGCCGCATGAATACGTGAACTTTCCAGGCTACCTCGACGATCCGATGTGCCGCAAGCGCAATGCCTGGAGCTATATCGATGCCCGCGACCTGGGTGAGATCGTGCATCTGTGTCTGGAAAAGGACGGACTTGGCTTTCAAGTATTCAACGCAGTGAACGATACCATCACCGCCGACCTGCCCACGGCGGAATTCCTTGCAAAATACTGTCCGAACACCCCGGTCACCCGTCCGATGGGCCGGGACGAGGCGCCGCTGTCCAACCGCAAAATCCGTGAGGTTCTGAATTTCAAGGAAGCGCACCCGTGGCGCAACTACGTCAAGCGCTGACCTTTACAAGCAAGGGGCGGCTGCGCGTCGCCCCTTGTACCTTCGGGCACAAAATGAATGTACAACCCCGCTTGCATCGTGGCATCACAAGCGTTCAACCGCGGTCTGAATGCTGCCTCCGCACAAGAGGATTCCGTTGACGAAGACCAGGCAACGCCTTCAGGAAAAGAAAAGCAAGGTGACGGTCCACGAGGTGGCGCGTCTGGCCGGCGTCAGTGAATCGACCGTGTCGCGGATCATGCGGAATCAGGGACTGGTTGCGGAAGCGACCCGCGCCAAGGTGATGGAAACCGTTCGCAGCCTTGGTTACGTGCCCAACCGCATCGCTGGATCGCTGGCATCGCTGGATTCGCAGCTGGTCGGCGTCGTGGTGCCGTCGCTGTCAAACATTGTCTTTCCCGAGGTGTTGCAGGGCGTCAGCGCCGGGCTGAAATCGTCGAACTACCAGGCAGTCATCAGCATCAGCGACTATGACATGGACCGCGAGGAAACGCTGGTGCGCGGGTTGCTTGCGTGGCAACCTGCGGCGATCCTGATCGCAGGCTTCGATCATACCATGGCTACCCGTCGCATGCTGGACCAAAGCGGCGTGCGCGTGGTCGAGATGATGGATATAGACAGCGCCCCAATCGACATTGCCGTCGGCATGTCGCACCGGCGTGCGGGCTATGCGGTGGGTCAGCACCTGATCGCGCGCGGATACCGGCGGTTTGGCTATGTCGGACATGACTGGACCGCCGACCGTCGTGCGCGGCTGCGCTATGACGGCCTGTGCGAAGCCCTTGGCCAGGCAGGGCTGTCGTTCGTTGCCCATGCCATCGCCGATGGCCAGAGTTCCGTCGCTGCGGGACGGAAACAGACGGCGCAACTCTGCGCCACCTCATCGGTCGATGTCGCAGTCTATTCCAACGACGACATGGCGGTGGGCGGCATATTTCACTGCCTCGCAGCGGGCATCAGGGTGCCGGACAGACTGGCGATCTTCGGCTTCAACGGTCTGGATATCGGGCTGGAATTGCCGCAGCCCCTGTCCACCATGCGTTCGAACCGTTTCCTGATTGGGCAAAAAGCGATTGAGGCAATCCTTCTGGCCCCTGAACGCCCCGAGACACCGTCAATCATCGACACCGGATTTGAGATCTTCGCCGGGGCTACGGCCTGACCCGGCAGCATTAGCCAAGGAAACCGATCATGCATGCCGCACTTGCCAAGGGCTCGACTGCCGTCGTCACCGGCGGGGCATCGGGAATCGGCCTTGCTGCGGCACGGTATCTGGCGCGTGCGGGGCTTCGGGTCTGCATTGCCGATTGCGACGCAGGCCGGATCGCGACGGCACGCCAGATCGTGATCGCAGACGGGGCCGCCCCGGGCGACGTAATCGGGGTGCCGACCGATGTCGCCGACAAGACACAACTGAGCGCGCTAGCCGATCAGGCCTTTGCTGCATTCGGGGCGGTGAACGTACTGATGAACAACGCCGGCATACAGCCTGGCAGCGACATCTTCGATGCGGCAAACAACTGGGACCGCATCCTTGATGTGAACATGTTCGGCGTGATCCGGGGCGCCCAGATTTTTGCCCCGCGCATGATCGCGTCGGGCCAGCCTGGCCTGATCATCAACACCGGGTCCAAGCAGGGCATCACCACGCCCCCAGGCGATCCTGCCTACAACATCTCGAAAGCCGGCGTGAAAGTATTCACCGAGGCGTTGCAGCACACCCTGCGCAACACCCCCGGCCAGCAAGTAGAGGCGCGGCTGTTCATCCCCGGCTTCGTCTTCACCTCCCTGACCGCACATGGCCGCACCGAAAAGCCTGCAGGGGCATGGACGCCCGAACAAACCGTCGATTTCCTGTTCCAGTCGGTCGAACGCGGCAACTTCTACATCTTGTGCCCCGACAACGAAGTGGATCGCGCCACCGACGAAAAGCGCATCCACTGGGCAGCAGGCGACATAGCCGAGAACCGTCCACCCCTGTCGCGCTGGCACCCCGACTTTGCCGACGCCTTCAAGGAATGGCTTAGTTCCTGAGTGCCGCCATGGGAATATCCGAGCTTGGCATTCCACAAGGCACACTACCCTTGACTTGCGTCAACTCCGAGCAATCCCGCCCGATCTTGCTCCGGAACACATAAGAGGCTGGACCGGCAGCTCAAAGTGAGTTTGGAAACGTGCGTGAAGGCATCATGGTCGCACGTGGGACCACGCATGCCAAGACTTGAGCGCGGTCCTTTGCCGGATGTCAGCTTCAGCCAGATGTGTTTCCCAAGCGGACCAGCAGATATCGGCCCAAGGCAGTCGGGCGGCAATGCGCTTACGTCAGTCATTTAACCGACTATGGCGGCGTTCCAGAAGCGGACATCCGAGCGCCTAGTGGCACTGCACAGGGATTATGACTCTTTGGCGGTGGGCTTTGGATAGGCTTTGGCCAATTTGAGGCGGGCCTGTTCGGTCGAGAACATCCAGTTGATGCGGGCGCCG